>JAKBHH010000087.1 GCA_021836865.1 Acidobacteriota bacterium | reverse complement strand
GAAGGGAGAAGTACTCCGAGCCGGCGGCCTGCTGGTTGGCAATGGGCGCGCTGCCGAGGGTCTGTCCGTCGCGCATGACGCGCAGTTCGAGCTTGGCGGGCTCTTTGGCGTGGGGGTCAGCATGCGCTGTGAAGAAGACGGAGACGTTGCTGTCCCCCAATGGCAATGCGCCGGAGAGGTTGGGCGTGACGCGGACCTTGCCCTGGCGCAGCGGCTCGTTGGGGTCGTCGTCCGCGGCGACGGGGTCAGTGCGGCGGACGAGGACCAATTTGCTGAGCGAAGGGACGGCGGCTTCTTCCGCGATCTCAAACGGAATGCGTTGCGCGCCGGCCTTGCCGCTGTTGTGGTCGAAGACCAGGACTTCCATTGTGTATTTGCCGGGAGGCTCGACGAAGTGGCGCTCGAAGGAGATGGCGTCGGCGTTTTTCAGATTCGCATTGCTGCGGGTGAGGCGCTGGGGCGAGTCCGCGCTGAAATGCTCGACGATGGCGCCGGCCTCATCCTTGATGTAGGCGACGATGGCGGGGTTGGCGACGTAGGTGGGCGCGTTGGGATCCTTCTGGAGGCCGACGCTTTCGACGGGGATCTCGATGGCGAGAGCGCCTGCGGTTCCTTCCGGGTGTTCACCCAAATTGAGGACCGCCGCGCGGAATGGGACGTCGGAAGGTAAGGGAGCCTGCTTGAGCATGGCGATGAGTGGCATCTCGAAGGGCTGCGGACGGCTTCCGTCGGCAGAGCGAGGAGGCAGGGCGACGTAGCCGGTCTGGGTGCGGATTTTGAGGCCGGAGCGAATCGGCTTGACCGCGACAGGATGAAACTTGCCGTCGAATTCGTTCACCTTTGGGATGAAGGAGGCCGCGTAGTACGAGGTCATGTCGCCGATGAGCTGCTGGAGGGACTTGCGCTGGCCATCGCCGTTGAGATAGGTGCCGCCGGTTGCGAGGGCGAGGTGCTGGAGGTCGGCATCGACGGGCGCATCTTCAGTCACCTCGAGGTCGCTTTGGTCGGGCGGGATGGAGATCGAACCTCCCGGCAGGGAGAGGGTGTTCAGCGCAACGAGGGCGCCCTGCGTGTTCGGGTCCAACATCTTGATCCGCGATCCGTGGGGGCCGAAGCTGGTGGTGTCCACCACGTCGACGGCGATGCCGGCCTGATTGGCTGAACCGATGATGGAATTGATGGCCCGACGGGCGGCGTCATTGATAGTTGCCTGCTGCATGCCGCTGATATAGATGAGGGTCTTTCTTCCGTTGAGGTCCTGCTGGGCCTGCGCGAGGGCAAGGATGGAGGAGAGCGACATCGAGATGCGGCTGTCCTGCGCGATGCGGGTTGCAGTGCGCAAAGCAGTGTAGTCGGACTGGGCCATCAGCCGCTGCTGGGCCGGGACTCGTGCGCCGGAGGCATCGACGCCGTTGAGAGCGATGGAGATGGCTTGCTTTTCGGCCTTCGCGGCGAGTTTCTTGTCGCGTGCTGCGAGGGGTCCGGTGGCGGCTTCGATGGCGGCTTGGACGGCGCTGATTTCAGGGGTAAATGCCTGCTGGAGATGGAGCCGGGAATCGAGGTTGAAGACGGAGAACTGAAAGCCGCTTTCAGCGAGCATGGAGAGGATTTTGAGGGCTGCTTCGCGGGCGTTGCTGATCTTGCCGGAGTCCTTTGAGACGCTGGGGGCCTTTTCCTCAGGGAAGGGATCGAAGACAAAGGTGACGAGACTGGTGGCTGTCCTGGTGCCATTGATGAGGCGGAGATCATTGAGTCGTACGGGAGATCCGTTATCGGTAACGTTGAGCTCTTCGGGCTTGAGGTCGAGGACGGGCTTGTCGTGCTTGTCATGGACGACAAGATAGATCTGCATGGCATCGGAGGTTTGGGATGTGTCTGCGGCGCCTGGGGTGGAGGCCACGCTGGCGGCGCCGGCGGACAGGGACGAGGCCAGAGCAGCACTGAAGAACAGACTTGCCGTGAGGAGATGCTTCATTGTTCACCACGCCTCTGGGCGAAATCCTCGCTGACCTCGCCAGGGAGTTCTTGTTCGCTGCTTCCGCGGAGAGCGACGCTGCGCAACAGCGGAATTTCGCAAGAAGAAGGCGGAAGTGGCCGAGTAAATTGTTTTGCTGGCCATCTTAGCGCACTGGAGAGAGCTTGTGCCATAGCTTTCTAGGAGTTACTGCGTCGGGGCGATGGCCGCGAATACGCGCGTTGGAAGTTTGGCTTAAGAACTCTCATGCAGGGGAGAGTTTAGCTGCGTGATTGTCTGACAAGAGTGATACACTCGGCAGGCCCGAGGCTGGCCTTCCCCTACTTTCAACAAGCCCGCCCGGCGCGAAAGATGAGGTTTCTCATGGTAGATGGACGCGCAGTACAGGGGCCGGTGACGCCGGCCGTGGTGTTTGGCATGCTGCAGGCGTATCAGCAGACAGCGGCGCTGAAGGCGGCAATCGATCTGGATGTATTTGCGGCTGTGGGCGACGGGCCGGGCGATGTGGCATCGATTGCCCGGCACTGCAAGGCGTCGGAGCGGGGCATTCGCATTTTGTGCGATTACCTGGTGATTCACGGCGTGCTGTTGAAAGAGGGTGGGCGATATCGGCACACCGCGATGAGCGCGGCGTTTCTGGATCCGCGGTCGCCGTCGTCGCTGGCGACGATTGCGCAGTTCCTGGGCAGCCAGGCGATGAACGATCCGATGAAGGAGCTGGGGGAGATTGTGCGCCGGGGGCGTACGACGCTGGACGGCGATGGGAGCGTGGAGCCGGAGAATCCTGTGTGGGTGCAGTTTGCTGAGACGATGGCGCCGATGATGGCGCCGATGGCGGCGCCGCTGGGCCAGGTGGTGCTGGATGGGCATGCGGGGCCGATGCGGGTGCTGGACATTGCGGCGGGACACGGGCTGTTTGGGATTGAAATCGCCAAGCAGAACCCGCAGGCGCTTGTGACGGGGCTGGACTGGGCTCCGGTGCTGCGGGTGGCGCTGAAGAATGCGGAGAAAGCGGGCGTGAGCGAGCGCTATGACATGCTGCCGGGGAGCGCGTTTGAGGTGGATTTTGGCGGGCCGTTCGATGCGGTGCTGCTGACGAACTTTCTGCATCACTTTGACAAGCCGACATGTGTGGGGCTGCTGAAGAAGGTGCGCGGTGCGCTGAAGCCGGGCGGGCGGGTGGCGACGCTGGAGTTTGTGCCGGATGAAGATCGCGTGTCTCCGCCGATGCCGGCGGCGTTTGCGCTGACGATGCTGGTGACGACGCCGGCGGGGGATGCGTATCCGCTGAGCGAACTGGCAGCAATGTATGGGGCTGCAGGACTGCGGGATGTGACGGCGCATCCGATTCCAATGAGTCCGCACACGATTGTGATGGGACGGGCGTAAGTAGAGGGCGGGAGTCGATGAAAGGGCCACGCACGCGGAGTGAAGCGCGGAGGCGTTGCCCTTTTTGTGCGGGTGTTTGCTGCTGCAAGCAACTCCAGCAGATTGATGGGATTCCAATAGGTCAGGGTTCCATTGAAGAAGCAGCGGATGTGACGTGACGGGAGCGGATTGCGCATGAGGCCATTGTGGCGGGCTGGTTGGATGGGGATGAGTTGCTGCATTGCAGGGATGACGCTGGCGGCGTGGAGCCAGCAGGGCGGCGCAGGAGCAACGGCGGGCGCGCCGACAACGAACCCGGCGCTGAAGCAACGGCCAGCCGTGCAGCCGAAGAACATGGTGATTCGCGACGGGGCGATCAAGATCAATGCGGTGGTAACAGATGCGTCGGGCAAGCCGGTGACGGACTTGCAGCCTTGGGACTTCAAGCTGCTGGATAACGGCCAGCCGCGCAAGATTCTGTCGTTTCGGAAATTTGACGGCGTTGCGGTGAAGCCGGACCCGCCGGTGGAAGTGATTCTGGTGATGGACGTAGCGAACATCCCCTTTCAACAGGTGGCGATTGTGCGTCAGGAGGCGGATCAATTTCTGCGCCAGAACGGGGGGCATCTGCAGCAGCCGGTCTCGCTGATTCTGTTAAAAGATGCGGGCATCGAAGTGCAACCGCGACCTTCGTACGACGGCAACGCGATTGCGGCTGTGATGCACGGGATACAGGGCGACATCCGCACGATTGACGCGGCCATGGGCGGATACGGGTTGTTGGAGCGCTTCCAGCTCTCTGTCCGGCAGATGGCGGTGATCGCGGACAACGAAGCGAAGAAGCCGGGTCGGAAGCTGCTGATCTGGCTTGGACCCGGGTGGCCGATTCTGAACTGGTCGGATCTCGGGAACTACTCTGAGAAGGATCAGCGGCGGTACTTCGACGCAATTGTGGAGCTCTCCGCGAGCCTGCGCGAGGCGCAGATGGCGGTGTACAGCGTGGCGCCGCCGTACCTTGGGACGAAAGTCTTCTTGTACCAGGCCTTCCTGAAGGGCGTGACCTCCGCGCAGAAGGTCGACCCTGGGAATCTGGCGCTGCGAGTGCTGGCGACACAGAGCGGCGGGCTGGTGATGACGCCGGACAACGACATGGCGGGACAGATCAACCGCTGCGTGGCTGATGCCAATGCCTACTATCGGATTGGGTTTGACCCGCCGGCTGCGGAACATGCGGATGAGTATCATGAGCTGAAGCTGGTGGCAGACCGGCCGGGGCTGACGGTGCGGACAATGGCAAGCTACTATGACGAGCCGGCGGGTGCGGCGACGGGCGGGCAGTGAGGGTAGAGGCGATGGCGCGCAATCGTTTTTCTCACAGTGAACGGCCGATCAATTCAAGACGAGAGTCCGTGGTGATAGTGTCGAGGCACGGAGAGCATCGACCTATGCGAGGTCTCTTTCCTTCATTCGAAACACTTCGGCAAGACACCCGCTTCGGGCTTCGTCAATTGGTTAAATCGCCCGGCATGACTGTTCTTGCGGTCCTGACTCTGGCCCTTGGAGTGGGAGCCAACACGGCGGTGTTTACTTTGACTTGGGCCGTCATCCTTAAGGGCCTTTCCGTCCCTAATCCTGACCGGTTGGTGGAATACGTGATGGACAGCGGAGAGCCGACGACCATCGGGCTCAGCCGTCCCGAGTTCGCAAGTCTGCAACATGAACAGCGCGATTGCGAGGGTCTTCTTGCATGGATGAGCGATCGAGTTGCGTTGCGACTGGATCGGAGAAGCGAGCAGGCGCCGATCCAAATGTTGAGCGGAAATGCATTTCAGGTTCTGGAGATACGGCCGTATCTTGGCAATTTTTTCGGAGAAGACTCGGGCAGCGGTTCCGGCGAAATCCCCGTCGTTCTGAGCTACGAAATGTGGAAGAGGGAATTCAACAGCGACATCGGCGCGCTTGGACGCACGCTGTATGTTTCCAACGAGCCGGTCACGGTGATCGGCGTTATGCCGAAGGCATTCGAGGGACTGACGGCAAATCTTCACCCAGCTTTGTACTTACCATTGACGTTTGCCGATCGCCTGTACGGAAAAGACTTCATGGAGAGCCCCGGGCATTTCGTTTTGTATGTACTTGGCAGGCTGAAACCAGGGATAACGGTTGCAGAGGCCAATGCTGAAGTGATGGGGCTCGAACCCGGCATTCGACGCGCTGCTGATCCAAGCGGAATCTACCTAAATCAATTCTTCAAAAAGTTTAGGCTGAGGGCGCGGGAAGGGCGCAGTGGGATCTCTTGGGTGAAGGAGGTCTATAGCCGCCCGCTTCTGGTACTGGAGATTCTCGTTCTATTTCTCCTTGTGCTGTTGTGCCTGAACACGGCGCTGGTGATGCTTGCGAGGGTTTGCGGCCGCCAGCAAGAATATGCGGTGCGAAGTGCGCTCGGGGCCGGAAGGAATCGGCTGCTTGCGCAGGTCCTGGTTGAAACCGCCCTGCTGATCATTCCAGCGATGGCGCTTGGCGTGCTCATCGGATGGGGATTCGCACGCTCTCTGACGGCGATGCTTGGCGCAATGGGAAACGCCTCCTCGATGGACGTGCACCCAAACGCCTTAATTCTTGGCTTTAACGTGGGTGTGGGGGTTGTGGTTGCTCTGGGTGTTGGGCTTTGGCCTGCTCTACGTGCCGCGGGGACGGACCCGGCACTCAATCTTAAAGAGAGCGACCGGAGCGTGGCGTCGGGGCAACTCGGTGGATGGGCAGTATCTCTACAGATCGCGGTGAGCACCAGTCTGGTCGCGGCGGCCTTGTTGCTGGGCGGTGCGATGGTTCGATTGCGGGCGGAGGACTCCGGCTTCGATGTCAGGGGGACGGCGGAGGTTTCAATCGAGTTGGCACGGGCCGACTCTGCGGCCAGGGAGAATATCGTTGGCAACCTGCTCCGGAACGTGCTGCAAAAGCCCGGTACGCTCGCAGCGGGATTCTCCGGCACACAGCCGCTGTCTGGATTTTTCGGTGCCAGTCGGCTTTTCGGGATGGACTCGCATGGGAACGTGCACAGTGATGCCACTGTGCTGAGTCATTGGGTGTCACCCGGCTATTTCAACGCAATAGGGACGCGGCTGCTACGCGGGGCAAGCACAGCACCAGTTGCGCAGGGCGCGATGGCGCAGTGCGTGGTAAGCCAGGACTTTGCCGCGACAGTTTTTCCCGGAGAGGATGCGATGGGCCGGATTGTCTATGCTTCGACGGCAGGACAGCCCGACGGAGCAGTTCTTGATCCGAAGGCTGGCTGCATTGTGGTGGGAGTTTCCGAGAATGCGCGCCTCGTTTCCCTGCGCGCGCCTGCGCCGCACGTGGTTTACAACGTTATCGCGCCGCTGCATGATAACGGTGAGAGCCGAGCGCTCTTCGCTCGACTTGGGATTCATCTGATCGTGCGTGCCAAGTCCGATTCGCTCGCAATCGCAGCTTTGCAGGACGCGGTGGAGGAGACAGTTCCCGGAGCGCAGGACGTGCGGTACGTAACTTTCCGGCAGCTGGAAGATACGGATCTCGTCCGGGAGAGAATGCTCGTGAGTGTGTCGGGTTTGCTCGCAGTGCTTGCGATACTTCTCACCGCAATTGGAATGTATGGATTGCTGATGCGGAGTGTGCTTTTGCGCACGCGGGAGATAGGCATTCGAATGGCGTTGGGTGCGCAGAAAGGTGAAGTGGTGTTAGCCATCGCGCGGAGAACTCTTTTCGATAGTGTAACTGGCCTGGTTGTGGGAGAAGCTGCAGCCTTTTTCCTGATGAAAGGCATCGGCCATCTGCTCGGTGGACCGCAACCGATGAATATGGCCCCCTACCTATGGAGCAGCGCGGTTCTGGCCTCGGTGGGCGCTATTGCGTTTCTCTTTCCGATTCGCCGCATCACGTCAGTTGATCCCATGCTGGCGCTTCGAGCGGAATGAGAGTCACTCTCTTTGTCACCCCGGGACGGTGGGCACTCGGAAGACTGACCCATTCCCTTTGGAGAGAAGCATTCGCGCGGCGGGATGCGGCGGAGTATTCTGAAGGGTAGTACTTTATCTCCAAACCAAGACAGGAATCCACATGGCTGAGATTGCCGTAGAGGCTCAGGGGGCGCCCGCGCAACTGCCGCACGTGCACGTTGCGGTGTTGGGTGCGGGCAAGATGGGCGGGATTCTGCTGCAGGCGTTTCTGAAGCAGAATCTGTTTGCGCCGGAGCAGATTCACGCGACGGTGGCGCACGCGGAGAAGGCCGTGGCGCGGAGCGCGCAGTGGGGCGTGGACGTGGGCACGGACAACCTGGCGGCGGCGAAGCAGGCGGACCTGATTCTGCTGGGCGTGAAGCCGTTCCAGGTGCCGGATTTGATTGAGGAGATTCGGCCTGCCCTGACGAAGGACAAGACGCTGGTGTCATTTGCGGCATCGGTGAAGACACGCGCGATGGAAGAGGCGGCGGGGCTGGAGATCGCGGTGATTCGCGCGATGCCGAATACGCCGTCGGCGCTGGGCGCGGGCGCGACGGGGCTGTGCCGCGGGCGGTTTGTGAAGCCGCAGCAGATGGAGATGGCGCAGCGGATCTTTGAGACGGTGGGCCGCACAGTGACGGTGGATGAGAAGCACATGGACGCCGTGACGGGGCTTTCGGCGTCAGGGCCGGCATATGTGTACATTATTATTGAAGCGCTGGCGGAGGCGGGCGTGAAGGTGGGCCTGCCGCGCGACACGGCGACACAACTGGCGGCGCAAACGGTGTTTGGCGCAGGCAAGATGGTGCTGGAGACGGGCTACCACCCGGCGCTGTTGAAGGACGAAGTGACGACGCCGGCAGGATGCACGATTGACGGCATTCTGGAGCTGGAAGAAGGCGGGCTGCGCGTGACGCTGATTAAGGCGGTGATGCGCGCGACACAGCGCGCGAAGGAGCTGGCGGCGGGCTGAGCAACGATGCAGCCGATCGATCGCCAACGCCAGGGGCCCGCGCAGGGCGTCTGCGCATCTCTGCTGACCCGCACGCTGACGCACGGACTTGCTTGATTATCCAACGCCCCAATTGGCTGCCAGCTTACATCCCTGAACTGCAGGGGCTGCGCGGAGTTGCGGTGCTGGCGGTGGTGTTGTACCACTGTCATCCGCGGCTGGAAGGGACTTGGATTCACTATGCGTCCCTGTGGGGATGGGCGGGAGTGAATCTGTTTTTTGTGTTGTCGGGCTTCCTGATCACTTCAATTCTGCTGGAGCAGCGGGGCAAGCCGCACTACTTCAGGAATTTCTACGGGCGGCGGGCGCTGCGCATCTGGCCGGTGTATGTGTTGGTGCTGGCGCTGGTGTATGCGAACGCGCCCTGGTTCGTGGGTCCGACGGTGTGGCACGCGATCCAGGCCGCTCCGTGGTGGGCCTACCTTCTGTTTCTGCAGAATCTATTTCATCTTGCGTTGCCGCCGGCGATTGGGCCGACATGGTCACTGGCCATTGAGGAGCAGTACTACTTTGTATGGGCTCCGGTGGTGCGCTTTCTGCGGCAGACGTGGATGCTGGTTTGTGTGCTGTGCGCCGCGCTGATCGCTTCTCCTCTGCTGCGGATGGGCCGTCACGCATGGCTGACGCCGACGCACACCCTGATTCATCTGGATGGCATAGCGTTGGGCAGCCTGCTGGCTGTGGGGCTTTACGCAGTGCCGCTGAGCCGGCGCGCGTGGACCGCGCTGGGGCTGGCGGGGCTGGCGCTGGGCACGGCGGCAGCGGCCACGGTGGCGGGCGGGACGGCATTTCTAGACTCAGGGCTGGCGACGGCATTCGGCGGAGCGGTGCTGGCGTGCATCGCGTCAACGGGCGCGCGGAATCCGCTGAGTGCGGCTCTGAGGCGCGGACCGCTGGCGTTCTATGGCCGCATCAGCTATGGGCTTTATATGATCCACATCATGGTCTTCATTTTCTTTGGATGGTTTGATCTGAAGATGGATCGCTACGGGATGGCAGGCAACCTGGCCATTGTGGTCTTCCGGCTGGGCATGGCGACGCTCTGCGCGACCGTGCTGTGGTACGGATTTGAGTCGCGAATTTTGAAGCTGAAGCGCTATCTGGCGGCCTGAGCGCAGGCCTGCATTCGGGAACGGCTCCAGCCGGATCATCGCTCGCGATTGTCGTGCGACTGCTTTATGCAATGCCGAGGATCTTGTGGGTCTGCAGACTGAGCCGCCAAACCGGATGAGCGAGGCAATACTGCAAGGCGAGCCGGGTATTCACGGCAAGATCGGGTCCGTCCATCGGCTGCAGGAAAAAATGCCGGAAGGTTAGATCGGCAAAGGTATCGGGATCGACGCCGGTCTGCGGGTAGATCAGTTTCAGTTCATCGCCGCTACGCTGCGTCATGCCTGTTCCGGCCTTGGGGCTGACGCAGATCCAATCCACGCCAGCCGGGGCCTTCACGGTTCCATTCGTTTCCACCGCAACTTCAAAGTCACGCGCGTGCAGCGCATCGAGCAGAGAGGCGTCAAGCTGCAGCAGAGGCTCTCCGCCTGTGCAGACCACAAATCTGCGCACAGGAGGGGCACCCGCAGGCCACTTCTCCGCGATGGCAGCGGCCAGCGCAGCGGCGGTTTCAAAGCGCCCGCCTCCGGGCCCGTCCACGCCTGCAAAGTCCGTATCGCAAAACCTGCATTGCGCCGTGGAGCGATCTGCTTCGCGGCCCGACCAGAGGTTGCAGCCCGCGAATCGGCAAAATACGGCGGCGCGGCCGGCCTGCGCGCCCTCGCCCTGCAAGGTGTAGAAGATTTCCTTTACGGCGTAACTCATCGGGCGGGCGTTGCTCCAACGCCGGGATAAGACAGTGGGTCTTCGATTCCATTTTCGCGAAAGCCCTTGCGTCGCAACTGGCAGGAATCGCATTGCCCGCATGGCGCTCCGTCGGGGGCAGGATCGTAGCAACTGCTGGTGAGGCCGTAGTCCACGCCTGACTCGATGCCCTTGCGAATGATTTCAGCCTTTGATAACGCGATGAGCGGCGTATGAATCTTGAGTCTCTGACGGCCTTCGACGCCGGCCTTTGTCGCGAGGTTGGCCATGGTTTCAAAGGCTTGAATGTATTCAGGACGGCAGTCGGGATATCCGCTGTAGTCCAGTGCATTCACTCCGATGAAGATGTCGCTCGATTCCAGCACTTCAGCCCAGGCCAGAGCGAAGGACAGAAAAATGGTGTTGCGGGCCGGGACATAGGTGATGGGAATGCCGTGGGCCATCTCGTCGATTGCGCGCCCCTTGGGCACATCGATCTCGTCTGTCAGAGCCGATCCGCCCAAGGCCCGCAGATCAATGGTTACAATGCGATGATGGGCAACGCCGAAGGCTTTTGCCACGCGCCGCGCTGCTTCCAGCTCCCAACTGTGCCGCTGCCCGTAGGAGAATGAGAGCGCATGGACCTCAAAGCCCTGCTGCCGGGCGATCGCCAGCACGGTGGCCGAATCAAGGCCGCCGCTCAACAGCACCACCGCTCGCTTTGCTTCAATTTCCATACACCACTCGATTCGCTGCTGTCTGTCGTGCGCGTCCGCGCGTTCGTTGACCGAAGCCGCACGAGAGACCTCTCTCTATGCTAAATCCCAGTGGCCATGCCGAGCGGCTACCGTTCTGATCGGCGCGGCCTGCGCCGCATCCGCCCCAAAATTCTGTCAGAAGTCGTGATGATGATCGATCAGCGCGACGATGGACGGCGAGGCATTGTCAACGGCGGTCGAGCTTTCCGCCGGAGTCTCTGCGGCTTCAGTGCGGGCGCGCAGCCTGGCCACAGCCTGCCAGTTGTCCTTGTGCGGCTGGTCAGCGATCCAGGGCGGCAACGGCATACGCAGATAGCGGCTCAGCGCTTCCGCATATCCTTCATAGAGCGCGCGCATGTCCGCGAGGCGTTCCATCGACTGACCATCGCGGCAGACCTTCACTCCGCTCTGGCAGAGCAGACCATAGAGCTGCTCGTAGCGTTCCGCAGGGAGACGGTCTGGCACGTTCCCGGCCGGCACAAGAGAGAGTACCTGCGACAGGTCGACCAGGGCGTGACGCGCCATGGCAAAGGTGAGTTGAGCTTGCCGCGCCTCGTGACCGCGGACTCCGGCAATGAGCAGAGCGGATGTGTCGAGGATGGAAGTGAGCGCACTGAGCCAGCTCTGATTGCTGTGCTGCGAGCGGAAGTAGCAGAGGAGCGGATAGGAGATATGGCTTTCAAGCAACTCGGCCGACCAGCGTTCCCACTCCACCATCAGCAGAGCAAGTGCCTGGTCCGCGCCGGCATAGGAGTGACGGCGCATCAACTCGGCAGCGGTGGGCGGCGATCCGGCGCGGGCATCCAGCAGAGAGATGCTGACCTCGCGGCGCGAAAATGCGCTGTAGAGCACGGGAAAGTAGCCCATGACGACAGCCAGAAATCCGAGCCCGGTTCCCGATTCGAGGATGATGCAGGCTCGTGCGGCGCGGCTGAGCGGAGTGACGTCGCCAAGGCCGAGCGTGAAGATGGTGGTGCCGCTGACGTAAAGGTCCGAGCGAAAGCCGGGCTGCTCCGTTCTGTCATTAAATGGGCTACCGAGCCCGTAAAAGATCAGCGCGAATCCCACGACCATGACGCCGGCCCACACCACCAGCAAGAGGATCAGCGAGAGCGGGCCGTAAAAGCTGAAGGCGGACTCGCGCTTGCGCGGATCGCGAATTCGGCGCGCGAGAGCAACCCAAGGTGTCCACGTGAAGGCATAAAAGATGCGTGTGAGCCGAAAGCGCCCGGTGGCGCGGCGCGGAAGGATGATGGTCTGGAAGGCATCGACCAGCACAGTGAAGAGGCAGATAACGCCCGCAACCGCAGCAAGAATCCGCATCGATTCTCCCTCTCCACCGCACGCGAGCACGGTCTTTTGCGCTCCGCCAGTCCACTGTATTGTAGCCGGGTTCCGGCTGAAAGACCGTCCACTGAATCAGCTTGGCAAGGCAATTCGGGGGTGGGGAGTTGTACCTGTCTTCGGGGGAGTCGTTGCGCTGGCTGCGGGCCGGTTGGTCTACCCATTGGTCGCCTGCCCATTTCATGCTCCCATAAGGATCAACACGGCTGCATCTTTCTGCAAGGGGTGCCTCAATAGCGCAAGCGCAAATGCTTTCTGTGCCAGGCGAAGGTGTCAACTTTGTGAGAAGAGACGTTGCGAGGATGCGCACTTTCCGGACTGCACCGCAGCTGGAAAACATCCATCGAAACGGCCAGTCTTCTGTCTGAGATTGCCGTTCACCATGCGTCTGTCATTTTTTGAGGTGATTTGGTGGACCTGATCGGGATCGGAGTATCCCGGCTATTGGTTGCATGCAAGTTACTGAATATAAAAGAACAGAAAGCACTCAATTTCCACGATTGACGGGTGGTGTGTACGTTTTTTGTACGATTTTGGAGTTGGCAAAATGCGGGTTGGATGACAAGCACCGGAGGTCATCGACAATTTTGTCAGGTGGTAAACCTGCCATGAACGTGCGGCGTTGCTCCAAGGTGGTTTCTTGGTTTCTACTTTTCATTCAGCTCTCGGGGAATATCTGCATAAGTCGAGCTTTGAATGCGAAGGACTTCAGGTTCCGCCATCATTGGTTGAACCTAGGGAGCCTCTGCGCAGGCCTCTGATTTAGGTGGCGGCTTCCGGAGTGTGAGATGGAAGCCCTGCGGTGGACCTGTTGGGCATGTGTGGGAGTGGTGGAGGCGTGATTTCATGCTGTCCAGACGCAGTTATGCCGCGAGTCCTGCCAAGCGTTTGCGGTGGAGGTAGAGGTTGATGAGGGCGAACAACGCGATCGTTTCATCGTCGATGCCTGCAGCACCCCGGTTGGCCTTGACCTGCTGGTACGCTTCCCACACTGCGCGTTTCGCAATGCAATAAGGTTTTGTCGATGTCATGTCACTCATCCCCGCAGAACGGGTTGGCGACCCTCATCAACCGAATAACGCTGCCCCTTCGCTCCACCCTCATTACAAGAGCTTCATCGCTACTGCGGACAGCTCCGTCCCTCGTCCCGGCATCGGCATTCTTCCTCATGGTGTTTGCCATTTGTCATTTCCCTTGCCATCCAGAACGAGGTTCTCACGTTCCATACCAAAGCCTGTACTGAGTTCATGCCGCCTATACACCGACTGCCATCGGGACCGTAAACAGGTATCGTCCCGACTTATCCTGGAGCCAATGGTCGTCTCTAGTTCTGACAGCGTTTTGAGGCAATAACGATGCGTCATCGGACGGTTTGCTTTCGCTCATCTCGTCAATACTTACCTGACACCGTTTACCGGCGCCTTTTCCCTCGGTCGCTCACCACCACGCCTTTTAAACGCAGCAGCACCGGGCGGTTTGAAGCCTGCTCCTGCAAGCCGGCTCCGGGAGGCCGTCTCCCATCTTCAGTACAGCATCACGAGCTTTCACTCGTGTTCGTGACACACACCACTGCTTGCCCTTCCTCGTCTGATGCATCTGGGGATCGCGCTCCCCGCTTGCGTTCTTGGTCGAAGAAGGTGCATGGATGATGGTCGCATCGACAATAGTGCCCGTTGCGATGCAAATGCCCCTGGCCTCCAGGTGCAGGTTGACCGCGTCCAGCATCGCGCCGCACAGGTCGTGCTTTTCAAGCCGGTGCCGGAAGCGCAGCACCGTCGTCTCATCCGGTGCCGGAGCCACGCCAAGGTCCACCCCCGCAAACCGGCGCAGCGTGGCCGACTCGTACAACGCCTCCTCGACACCGGGGTCCGACAGGTTGAACCACTGCTGCATGAAGTACGTCCGCAGCATGACCGTAAGACCCACAGGCCGCCGACCGTTGCCCGCCTTCGGGTAGTGCGGCTCCACCAGAGCCTGCAACGCAGCCCACGGAACGACTAACTCCATCCCGTCCAGAAACACCTCCCGGCGAGACTTCCGGCCATACTTCTCAAAACTCACCTGCGACGCAAACGTCTGCTGCTTCATCGCCATCCACCTCACACCTATCAGATTAATCAACCAGGCTGTGGACGCAGAACTTGTGCAGCGTCTCCCTAGGCGGGAGACAATTGCAGATGGAGTTAGTCAAGAGCTACGCTGGTGATTACGGTCGCGGAGCCAGATGGTACACAGGTGTCAGGGTGACGGGCCCAAGAGGGCCGGAAGGAAGGAGCGGGGAGTCGGCGGTGTACTTGCGGATATTGGTCTGGGTGAAGTACTTTCCTGCGTCGGTCTGAGCATCGCCGATGATGCGATTGGGCGACAGGTTGGTAGTGTCAATTAATTCGTGTAGCCTCCTGTTTTCCGGTTGTTTGTGGTGTACGTGATTTTTTGTATCTCCGGGGGAAAGGCAAAAAACGGAGTGATCCTGGCCCAGTGCCGACGCCACATGGCGCTGACCGAAGGGTATTTGCTGTCCCAGCGGGAGGCGAATTCTTCCAGCTGTTGCATGGCTTCGTCGGTGGTCGCCGCGTGGTAGATGGTTTTCAAGCAGCCCTGGCTGCTTTCCATCTACGCGAAGAGTGACGGGAGTCTGCAGCAGCGTGGGCTGCGTGTTGCGTATGAAGTAGATGCCCGTGTCGGATGTGCGCCGATGGATGTAGTCCACCGATGCATTCTGGCTTGATGGAACTTCGCGGTCCGGCGCAACTCCAAGCGTTCTCAATGCCTCGCGGCTGTAGGCCGTGCAAAAGAGTTGTCCGTTGCCCACAGCAACGTGCCGCCCTGCGGACTGCTCGCTGGCGGCCCAGACAGAATGCACATCGCATCGAAGCGCTCTGCCTCCGCCGTAGAAACCACGCCCAGGCTGCGCAGCGGACACTCTCCGATCAACGTCCCTCTTCCGCCACATATTCAATCGCTTTCGCCAGTGCAGCCGCGCTAATCACTCGTGTCGTCGGCAGCGCCAGCGCCCGATAGATGATTTCTTCCGGCGTGTGCAGCCCTCCGTTCATCAGCATCCGATGCAGAAGCGCGTCCTGATTCGTCACGTCGTAGTCGTAGCCAGGAAGCACATGGCCCGGATCCTCCGCCTTCCGTCGCACAAAGTTTGGAACCTCTTCGCCGTAGCAATTTGACAGCGATATTGCGGACACTGCTGTCCGGCCACAAGTCGAACAGATTCAATTGGTTGCAAGTATCGCCCAAGTCGTTATCGCAGGCCATCTCTTGAAGTGCCTGTAAAACGGGGGTTTTCTCGAACAGATTAGGCTGAGAATCTGTAGGATTTGGTAGAGGCCGTCCTCGATTCCGAGCCGATTGCGGACGATGGCGACCAGCACATAGACGCTCACGGCGATCCAGATTTGGGTCATCACAGCGTTCTCGCTGGTTCCGTAGAAAGCCTTGATGCGCAAGTGCATCTTGATCCAGCGAAACAACAGGGGCGACATACTGCCCATCAACATCATCCCGATGAAGTCACGATCCACTATCGATTCCATCCGTTGTGCACGCAGAAGCTTCCGGTGATCCGGCGGTACGAACGTTACAGCGAGACATTTTACGTGGTGCGCCGAGTCGACGGGCGTCCTCTGGCAGTGCCAGAGTGGATGACGAATCCAGAAGCGGCGAACGTAATGTTTGTATCGACGGCCCGCTTGCCCGGCAAAGTGCTTCTGAGATTATGCAATGCGGCCGTGACCATCCCTACCTCCTCTGTGCAGAATGTGCGCGAGGAGAATCAGGATGTCAACGGCCAGGACAAAACAGCAACGCCATCTTTTCGAGGAACCTCTTCCCGCAGTCGGCGTACAACTTCCGCAGGAGGTAACAGACCAGCTTCGCCAGACATTGACGCAGTGGATGCAGGCGCAGGTCAGGGGAATTCGCAAGGAGGCCGGCGATGAACAAGATCACCGCTGAGCATTTATCTCGGCAAGCCTGTGTCTACATTCGTCAATCAACGCCGGGACAGGTGCGGCAGAACCTTGAGAGCCAGCGCCGC
>JAKBHH010000176.1 GCA_021836865.1 Acidobacteriota bacterium | reverse complement strand
GCGAAGAGAATAGTGGAGGGTTTGCTCCACCCGGGCTTAAAGCTGACAGCCATGGCAACCTCCTTGATGTGCGCCTGTACATTGGCAGACTCGGTTGCGGTTGACGGTGTCCGGCAGCACGATGCCAGGTGAGCTAAATCACCTGAGAAACGACCCATCCACGGTCGTTGGATGCCAGTCTTCCGTGCTTCTGCCGGTTGGACGGATGCACACTGCTTTCGGCTCACCGGTAACGAGAATTGTGGACCACAATCGGCGAAACGTCGAGCGCCGATCGATGGATATTGCGCAAAAATCTGAAGAATGGTGACGTGAATCACAGATTTTGCACCGCTGAGGCTGCTTTCCTGAAGAGGAATCGTGGCGTTCCCCGCCGCTGGATGCACCGCCTGGGTCGGCCCGCCGCGATTTCGTGGAGGTCCTCATGCAACCGATGCACAACATTCCCGCCCGTGGCGGATTGAACTACGACGAGACGCCGTTTCTGGCGATCTGGGAAGTCACGCAGTCCTGTGACCTGGCGTGCAAGCACTGCCGCGCCGCGGCGCAGCCGATTGCGCACCCTGACCAGCTTTCGACCGCCGAGGGCAAGGCGCTGATCGATCAGATTGCCGCGATGCAGATTCCAATTTTTGTGTTTACGGGCGGCGACCCGCTGAAGCGGCCGGATCTGTATGAGCTGATTCGCTATTCTGCGGAAAAGGGTGTGAAGGTGGCGGTGACGCCCAGCGCCACGCCGCTGCTGACGCGCGAGGCCATCTTCAAGATGAAAGAGGCTGGCATCGTCCGGCTGGGCATCTCGCTGGATGGCTCGACGCCGGAGATTCACGACACCTTCCGGGGGCTGCCGGGCGCCTGGGCGCGCACAATTCAGGCCATCGAGTGGGCCAACGAGGCGGGGATTCCGATCCAGGTGCATACCACCATCAGCCGCCATAATGCGGACGACCTCGATAACCTCTGCGCGCTGTTTGAGAAGCAGAAGATCGTGATGTGGAATGTCTTCTTCCTCGTCCCGGTGGGCCGCGGGCAACTGGACGACCTGCTTTCCGGCGAGGAGTTCGAGCAGGTCTTCGGGAAGATTTATGAGCTGTCGCACCGGGTGAGCTTCCAGATCAAGTCGACCGAAGCGATGCACTACCGGCGCTACCTCTTGCAGCACAATCTGGAAGAGCGGAAGATGGGGCACGGCCATGGGCACCCGCACGGCACGGCGCAGGAGTATGAGCCGGGCGCGCCGACGACCGACGGCAAAACGCGCGCCATGGGATGGGCTACGCGGCGGGTGAACGACGGCAAGGGCTTCATGTTCATCTCGCATGTGGGCAATGTGTACCCGAGCGGATTCCTGCCGATTCATGCGGGCAATGTGCGCGAGACTCCTCTGGCGGAGATTTACCGCGAGGCGCCGATCTTCAAGGCGCTGCGCGACACGAGCAAGCTGGAAGGCAAATGCGGCGCCTGCGAATTCAAGGAGATTTGCGGAGGGTCGCGCGCGCGGGCGTACGCGCTTACCGGCGATCCGCTGGCGCAGGAGCCATGCTGCATCTATCAGCCGAAGAACTGGGACCCCGAACTGGAGCAGCAGGGGGCGGCACTAGCTTCATCGATCGGTGGAAGTCTCTAAAACGGTGGCTTGGAGCGCTCGCCTTGTGCGATGAGGTGGCCCGACGCCGGGCTACGGGGAAGGGCCTTATTAACTTGTCTCAATTCTCTTTAGGGAGAGCACCCGATCAGTGCGGTAAGTCTTCATTTTCAGGCCGTCGAAGGCCTCGAAGTACTCCCTCCCTTCTTTATTCCTTCCGTGCTTGGTTATGGAAATGTATCTGATGGATTTTAATCCACTTGCATCTTCATATTCGCAGAGAAAAAGCTCAGGATTCTCCACTATGTCAGTCCAGATGATGTCGGGCCAATTCGACACATGTGTATCGCGATGCGCACGCACCGGGAACGCTTGTTGTTCCAAAAACAATTCGAGATCCCTCTCAGTGATAATGGTGGACCCGTAGATGGCCGCGTCGCGTGCTTTGACGGTGTCGAAACGAGCTGCCACCAGATAGTCCGTGTCGCCGGCAACTTTAGTTACGAACCGCGCGTTTGAGGTGGCATTGATCCGCATTGCGAATTCATCACGGGGCTTGGATAGTGTCCCTGTGATTGCAACGGTCATTCGGTTCTGATTTGATGATGAAAGCATGATCTCAAGAGATTAGCTTGGAGACCGCCGCCACGCAACAGGCAGGGCAGATAAGGATATAGAAAATGCGCTAGCGCCGAACGGTCGGCGGGCTCAGCCAATCCAATTCGGGTTGCTTTGAAATAAAAACCAACCTACACCTTGTCGTATCGATCCAACCAATTGCGCAATGCCGCGGCCTTGTCTTGGTGACCAGTGAGTATGAACACCTGATCGAAAAGAACTAGAGAAACGTCAGCGGAGGCCCGCAAGAGGGTCACAATTTGTGATTCGGAATAGTTTGGTTCGACCCTCCCGTTAGGTTGAAATCGTCTTCCTAATTGTTCTAGACCTGAATGGGTAAAGCCGTTCAAGACGCCCCATTTGCAGGCTATTCCGTGGAAGAAATCTCCGGCCCCGTATGCCTTGTCAAGCACGCCAGCCATATCGCGGAACTGTGGAAATGGAGTCGCTCCGCTCTGTCCAATCGCCTCCACCTGCGCTTCACTTGCACAGCGCATTGCCCAAAGTCCCCGGAAGACTGTCTCTATTTGAGGCCGCAAGAGCGCGAGAGCCGAACCGCTCAGTTTGTTCGTCACAAGCATGAGAATTGCGCGCTGGTGTTCGAGCGTCATCGAACCATATGCGAAGGCCAACGTGGTTCTTGGGTTCGGCTTAAAAAGGGTGCCAAGCAGTTGCGACCAGATGAAGGCACGGCTATCGGCACTGTATTTGAGTGCTTCACTTACCGGGGCATGAACGTCGGACGACATCGCTGTTATAAGCATAGTCAAACTAGAGCTGTGAAACGGCTCCCTGATCTTCGGCTAACTGACACCTGCGGCAGTGAAGCTTGACCGAATAGGCCAGGGTTGTTCGCAATGTATTGGTCTGCGAGCCTCAGTGCGCGGCAGAGTCCAGGTCGGCCTTGCCCTTGAAGCGGCTGTAGACGAAGACGACGTAGACGACGGCGAGCGCCATGCCGAAGGTCCACCACGCAAGGCCAACGGAAAGCGTGTGCGGGCCGGAGATGGCGCGGGTGAGCGTGATGTCGTTGGCCGCGCCTGTGGTGGCGGGCAACAGCGTGGGATAGACGCCCCAGCAGGCCCCGGCCAGCATGAAGAAGAGATAGACGCTGGACGCGAGGAAGGCCTTGACGGGCTGGGCGTTGCGGTTCCAGAACCAGAGCGCGGCCAGCGAAGCGACCACGCCGACGGGCACGATGAAGGTGAACGGGTAGCGGAAGTAGTTGTTGAGGCTGGCGGGGCGCACGGCGATGGTGGCGATGAGGCTGACCACGGTAAGGGCCGCAAGCGCGAGCCAGAGCGGAGTGACGATCCTGCGAGCGCGCTGTTCCAGGTCGCCGGATACCTTGATGGTGAGCCAGAGAGCTCCATGCAGGGTGAGCGCGACCAGCGCGACGAGGCCGCCGATGACGGTGTACCAGTCGAGGATGCCGGGCGCGACGCCGGGCTGCCAGTTGGTCCAGAGCGGCAGGAAGAAGTAGCCATCGGGTTGCAGCGGCACGCCGCGGATTACGTTGGCGAGGGCCGCGCCGTAAAAGATGGCGAGCAGCGCGCTGGCCAGACCAAAGACGCCGTCGAGGAGCGAACGCCAGACGCCGAGGTCGAGGTGGTTGCGCAGTTCAAGGCTCACGCCGCGCAGCACCAGCAGCCAGAGCACGATCATCAGAGGCAGATAAAAGCCGGAGAAGGCCGAGGCGTAGAGCAGCGGGAAGGCGAAGTAAAGCGTGCCGCCTCCGGCCAGGAGCCACACCTCGTTGCCGTCCCACACAGGGCCGATGCTGGCCAGCGTGGCTTTCCGCTCCGTCTCGCTGCGAACGAGAAAGAGATGCAGCACGCCCACGCCGAGGTCAAAGCCGTCGAGCACGACGTAACCGACGATCATCACCGCAACCAGCCAGAACCAGATAAAACCCATCATCGCAATGCTCCCTTCTTTGTATGCATCCGTCAGGCGGTGCGGTCAGTCGGCAGCCACGGCTGCCTTTTCTTTCGGCTCCGGCCCGTGGCTGATTTCACGGTAGACCAGCACCGTGAAGAGCAGGCCAAGCAGCGCGTAGAGGCCCATGAAGCCGAGCAGGGTGAAGAGTCCGTTGCCGGCCGAGACCATGCTGGAGTAGCCCTCGCTGGTGCGCATGAGGCCGTAGATGAGCCAGGGCTGGCGTCCAATCTCCGCGGTCATCCAGCCGGCAGTGTTGGCGATGTAGGGAAGCGGAAAGCTGATGAGCAGCAGCCAGAGGATCCAGCGAGTCTGATAGAGCCTGTTGCGCCACAGCAGGAACGCTGCAGCGATCATGAGAAGCACGAAGTAGGTTCCGA
>JAKBHH010000012.1 GCA_021836865.1 Acidobacteriota bacterium | reverse complement strand
ATCCGCCAAGATGCTGGCAGGAAGCGGGGCCCCGCCTCCTGAAGAAATCCCACTGAAAGAAAATATAACTTCTTACTGCAAGCCGCGATCACGTGGTTCAGATTATTGGCCGCTTATCTCCGCCAACGTGCTCATTGAGATCTATCAACGGGTGCGGTGTATTTGAGTGTACGCGTTTTGACGCAGCCGATTGGTGCGATCCGGCCGTTGATCTTCCTGGGGCAAGGATAGGCGTTTTTCGAGGGCTTTTGTCGCAGCCGCCACCTAAATTTGGATGTCGTTGAGGATGCTGCGTTGCTGCTTCAGCTTCCGGGTGGATCGGATATCCGGCGACGCGGTCCTCGTCGAGCCGATTGCGGGGTTCGTGGTTGGCCTGATCGAGATGCTTCCGATGGTGGCGGCAGTTGCCGAGACTCTGTCGCCGGCAAGGAAGCGGAAGGTGGTCGACAGGAGCATCTGTAAACACAGGAAGGTTGCGGAGTTTTCGACCATGCACTGTTCCTCCGCAGGCTGACTGGCGAGGACATGGCGTACACCTCGAACTCGTGCTTGGGAATATGCCGCGGGGCAGGGCCGGTCAAGCTTTCATGCGCCTCGTCGGCGACGGCCAGGAGCTCCACGTCAGCCGCAACCCACCCGATGCGAAAATGGCCACCAATGAGCTGAGTGGTCTGCGCCCGGCTGAAGCTGGTCATGCGTTCGATAAAGCCCGCAGAAGCTCTTTGGTGCGCCGACCTTGAAGCGGATTCTCCTGATGGCAGAGCAGGCCCTCCAACCCCCAGCCGCAAATCTCCGCGCGACCGCAACCGGCAAGCCTCAGATTGTTCAAGACAGCAAGAAATGCCTCGATCTCAGCCAAACTCAACTTCTCTCCTTCAAACACGCTGATCATCCATCCTCAGCTTGGCCGCTCATACTCCTTCAGGCTCATCTTGCGTTGAAAGGCGGCAAGTCTTTTCCTCAAACCGGGTTCCTGCTAGACTGATAAGGTCCACAACGCAGGCGCGTAGCTCAGTTGGTTAGAGCGCTTCCTTGACACGGAAGAGGTCGTTGGTTCGAATCCAATCGTGCCTACCATTTCTCCTTTAGAATCAGTTAATTACAGGCTTGACCTCTTCTTTCTTACCCAAATTTAGGTTCTTTTGGGTGCTGAAGGAAAAAGCCGGCCCCAGGAAGCCCTTCAGCGCAAGTTCCTGCGCCTCGCGCTTCTCCTCGGTTACAGCCTGTTGGTAGAACTCCAGGGTCACGCGAGGATTCGCATGACGAAGGAGTTCCTGGGCAACTTTGACGTCGACCTTCATCTGACGGAGCATCGTGCCAAGGCCATGACGGAACGAGTGCCAACCGATTCTCTTCTTCACCCCCATCTCAGCAAGAACCGGACGGATATGGCGCTTGAGAATCATGTCAGGCTGAAGCGGTTGCGAACCGTTCTTTTGCACGGACGCAAAGACATAGTCCGCGTCAGCCCGGTAACTCGACTCCGCCCTCCACTGCTTCAATTCATCCAGAACGAGTGGATGGAGGGGTACAGGCTTGCGGGATCCGATCGTCTTGGTATCGCCGACGACGTTGCGGTAGATGGAACGCGTAATGTTGGCAATGCCCGCCTCGAAATCGAGATCCTGCCAGCGAAGTTCGAAGAGTTCCCCCCTGCGAATTCCGGTGGCTGCGTCGAGGAGGACCATGGTGCGTTCACGCTGCGGGAGGTTCTTCAGGAGTGTCTGCAGCTCCTCCGGCGTGAGAAATTCCGGATCGCGCAGCCGCTTTGCTGACGTGCGGACCTCTGTGATCGGGTTCTGCGATGCCCACCCATAGCGAATCGCATGGGCAAACACCGCGGACATGACGTTGCGGATCTTGGCCCTCGTCGAAGGGCTCGTCGGCTTACCGTCCTTCCTCTGGATGCCATCAAGCCATTTCTCAACTTCAATGCTCTTGATGGCAGACAGCGCAGATTCGCCCCACTTCGGAACAATGTGGCTGTCAAGGAAGCCCGTGTAGCTCACAACCGTGGCAAAGGCCTTGCGAGGCAGCTCATCCTTTTTGTAATGGGCCGCCAGTTGCGCAATGTTCATAGGGGTGTATTGCCCCTCGTTGATCTCGACCCTGAGCTGCGTAAGTGCCTTCTCTGCGTCCCTGCGCTTCGGAAATTCGAGCACCGTGCCAACGTACTGCCTTTTGTAGACACGACGTCCGCCCTCCTCCGTGTAATACCGGAACATCCACGCATCGGGTTGCTTCTTGCGCTTCAAAATACTCAGGGAACCTCGTTGATAGCGTTGCGCCTGCATTCTTACCCTCCTTCTTGCAAGCGCACTGATGGCTTGGGACGAGTCTACATCGGAACGTGCGGGGAGCGAGGCGGAGTTCGTCATACGGCCCTCCGCTCGTTCGTGTGTTGGTTCATCCACTCGACGAGTTCATCCTCGTAGAAGCGCCAGAACTTGCGCTTGCCCTGGCCGAGCGGATGTCCGGGAATGTACCCTCACGTCTCTGCTTGCTTAGTTCAGCGGACTAGAGGAGCCCTCAACCTTATGTGTGGAGGGAATGTACACGGCTTCGCTCAAACTGAGTATTCCCACCGTAACCACTCCTTGCCGCCGCCGCTTATCCGTCCAATAACACCTGTTTCTGAAACGGGAAAGCTGGCCAGAATGTGTGTTTTGGAATCAATACGTTGCACACGAATAAGCAGGTTTCTGGAACACCTTGGTATCGTCCGGCAGGCTGCGCAGCCAACTGTCCCATCTCGATCTCGGCCCTTCCTCCTGAAAGTGCGCCGACACTGGAAGTGACTGCGCCCCCTCCGTTCTTCCACTTTTCCTACCATTCATCTGAAATTTTCTAATGCGAATCTCACGGTATGTCCGCGGTATGCTGACTGGCCATCAGTTGGCTCAGTCCCGTGTGCCCCGCTGGCTTCAGGACAGCCGGACTCTGGTGTGCGGCCAGTGCGCCGGAAGGCGGCCGACGAAATAGTCTTCGATGCTCGCCACAGGAAAGCCGGCGCGATGCCGACTTTTCAGTACGTATGCATAGTTGGAAGTACCTTGGTTGCTGTTTGTAATCGGGAGATGACTCGCACGAAGTTGCGTATGCCGTGCTCCCCCTACTGGACAAGCCTTATCCTGTATAACGACAATGCTCGCGAACGTGCCGGACAGAAGCGAGAGAGGTCCATATGCCTGACAGACAACTCGATTCAATTCTCGCGAATGTTGACGGTCTCTTAACAGAGTTGGAGGCAACTTACAAGGACATCCATTCTCACCCCGAATTGTCGATGCAGGAAATCCGGACGGCGCAAATGGCAGAAACGCACTTGCGGGGGCTGGGCTTTGATGTCACTCCGGGGGTGGGTAAGACCGGAGTGGTGGGCATGTTGCACAACGGCTCCGGGACCACGGTGATGCTGCGTGCCGACATGGACGCTCTGCCCATTCTGGAGGCCACCGGACTTCCTTATGCGAGTAAAGCTGTTGGAACAAGCCCGGATGGAATCCAGGTTCCAGTTGCGCATTCCTGTGGCCACGACATGCATGTTGCCTGCTTGATGGGGGCCGCCGCCCTATTCGCAAAAGCTCGCGATGCCTGGAAAGGAACCCTGATGGTGGTCTTTCAGCCGGGCGAGGAGGCGGGTCAGGGAGCGCAGGCCATGATTGACGATGGCCTCTTCGATCGATTTCCACGACCTGACGTTGTGCTTGGTCAGCATGTGATGTGCTTGCCTTCCGGCAAGATCGATTGGAGAGACGGGGTCATCACCTCCGCGGCGGACAGTCTGCAGATTCGAATGTTCGGACGAGGAGCACACGGATCGATGCCTGAAGCCAGCATCGATCCTGTCGTGATGGCCGCTTCGACCGTGCTGCGCCTGCAGACCATTGTTTCGCGGGAAGTAGCGCCGACAGAGAGCGCGGTCCTCACCGTAGGTTCGCTTCAGGCGGGGACCAAAGAAAACGTAATACCGGACGAAGCGGTCATCAAGTTGAACGTTCGCACATTCGACGAAGGCGTTCGGAAGCGCGTTCTCTCGTCCATCAGGCGAATTGCCAATGCGGAAGCCCAAGCAGCGGGTGCTCCAAAACCGCCTGAGATTACCCCACTCGATCAATATTCGCTTGTAACGAACGATCCAGTTGCAACAAAGAGAGTCGTGGATGCGTTTCGTCGATATTTTCCTGACGGGGCGATTGAGCAAACCAAGCCGACCATGGCGAGCGAAGACTTCGGTTGCTTTGGCGCGCAATGGCACGCTCCCTCTGTCTACTGGTTTATAGGCGGAGCCGATCCTGAAATCTACGCAAAGGCCAAAAGTTCAGACACTCTCAACACATTACCAACCAATCACAATCCCCACTTTGCGCCGGTGCTGCATCCCACCCTGGAAACGGGGGTCAAAGCTTTGGTTGTTGCCGCGAGCGCCTGGATGGCAGGATGAGCCACATACTCACGGAAGGACACCATCTCCTCGGTGCATTCGCTGTCGCGCTCGATCTGGTTGGCACCTTTGTTTTTGCGTTGAGCGGTGCCGTTGCTGGAGTCAAGAACAAATTTGATCTGTTCGGGCTCATGGTTCTTGCATTCGTTACCGGAAATGCCGGCGGAATCACTCGTGACCTTCTCATTGGCGCAGTACCGCCCGCTTCGCTCGTTAATTTGCAATACCTTTGGATCTCGCTTTCAGCCGCCGCTGTCGTCTTCCTCTGGAGCCGCAAGATTAACGTTCAGGGCAAGCTCATCCTCGCCCTGGACGCGGCAGGCCTTGCTTTGTTTGCCGTGACCGGAACAGAAAAAGCACTGGCCGCTGGATTGAATCCGGTGATGGCCGCGCTGATGGGGATGTTAACTGGAATCGGAGGCGGGATGATTCGCGACGTACTCGTCAATCAAACTCCGTTCGTTCTTCAATCCGATCTCTACGCCGTTGCTGCGTTGGCCGCTGGGATGGTAGTTATTACAGGGAATTGGCTTCATCTTCCGGCATTCGTGGGGTTGCTTATGGGCTCGGCGTTGTGTCTCGGGCTTCGTCTGATGGCGATATTCCGAGGTTGGCACCTCCCCATAGCGAGGACGTCATAGTTCAGGAGAAGGGCTCGCCAGAGACCGAGAAAGCCAACGGAGCGCTGGAATATACCAATCACTCCCCGCAAATGCCGTTCTTGTCAGTAGTGTCAATTCGTGCTGCGCTTCCTGGAGCGCAAGCCTTCATTTCACGGAGCAGGTCTTCGTGCCGGTATCGGCGACGCTCGCGATCATCCATCTTTCGTCTACGCGAACCAGATTGAATAGGTCTGTTCCGCAGTGATCGACCTTTCCATCGACTACAAACTCGAATGGCGCCCACACCACGGCGAGATCGTTATCGACCCGGATCAGTGGATCGTGAATACGTTCTTCAATCTGTGTTGTACCAGGCTTACCTACGCGCTCCGCGAAGGCTTCAAAGGTCATCCGCGCAGGCTTGCCGTCGCGCATCAGCACCATCATGCCACCCGGCAGCGTGGGTGTCTTGATTGCAACAGCATCCCGCTTCGCCATGCCATCAAACATCGCATGGATCGGCGCCAGCACAGCTTGCTCCTCCGCCGATTGCGCAAAGGTGCGGATGGCAAGGCTCGTTGCCAGAATCGTACCGAAAGCGAAAACGAACTGCTTTAAGCGCCTGTTCATGCTCGTCATTCTATCTGAGATCAGTCCCGAGAAATCGTTCCCACTACTTCGTGCATGAGGTGATTGTGTGCGCGCCGGCGGAGATTGATCCGGCATCAGTCGGTGCTTGGTGGCGCAATAGCGGGTTTCTCTATGAGGTGTGGAGGCCCGTGCGCGAAAGGTGTGCTGAGAGAAAGGACACCTTACTGAACCGCGTCCATACTGAAGTTTGACGTTTGTGCGTGGCTGGCCTCTGAGAACATGAAATTCTCGAAAGTGAGATAAGGGCTCCGCAGGCATCTGCTTCAGGATGTCCACCGCCACGGGTTCGCACGCATGTACCTGGTATTCATTCTGCTGGCAGGAGGGAGGGGCGCCTGGTTCAGGGATGGAGCTATGCGAACGCCTCTTTGCTAAGGGACGACATCGATAGATCGCGGCGGGGCTGGCCAGGCAGGACGGAGAGCCCTGGACCTCCTGGAATGGAGAAGCGTGATCGCCGCCTGATCAAGGATGGGCATCGATGTTGATAGGGTACGCCTGGCTGAGGCATCGCAATGGGCCGGGCGGGTTAGAAGAAGCGAGCAGAAGGAGATGACGATCATCGTGCCGGCCAAGAGAAGAGCGAGTTCACGGAGATGTCCGGAGTCAACATCGATCCGCTCACGGATGGACAGCTGCAAAGAGAGCATCTCCAAGGGAAAAACATCAAGATTTGCTCAAACTTCCTATACCTAGGGGTGAGTTTGTCCGCAGTTGGGGGTATGGATGCACGGCAAGTATCAAGACGTTTTTAGGGGGAACCGTTCCCCCGACTTCTCGGATACAAAAACACCAAGTACGATCGCCCCTCACGGGGCGGCCTCCCGGAACAAGCTCCGGAGCTGAACATCTGACCGGCTCTCGCTCGCGCGTGCGCGTGAGTTTGTTGCCGGGCGGGACAGAGCGCAGAGAACAGCGTGCTCTGAGCGTGCAGATATCGGGTACGATTCACAACCGGCAACACGCACATCAGCCTGTCCAACATGACTTGTACGTGGAGTCCGGAAGCCTCGCCCGCGCGTGCGCGTGAGTTGTGTTGCCGGTCAAAGGATGGAAATCCCTGGTGTTGACCTCCCGGGAGTAGGGCGCGACATCGGCCAGGATGGCCATCTTGTTGATGTCGGGATAGTCTCTCGATGAACCTGCCGAAGAAGCGGCGCCAGGCTCCCTGGAAGAATTCGTTGTCGGTGGTGGTCGGAAGAAGCGCAAATAACATACTTATCTACTCATTACTCCTAAACGGCGAACATGTCAAGTCCGCCGGGATCTGAACTACACGATGAGTATGTGCTCAGAGCAGTGTCGAACCAAAGACATCTTTCCCGATCGCAACAAGGGCAAGGACGTCTACTACCAGGGCTCCCGGCAGATGACCTCCACCTCGCGCCGCTACTACGAGTAGGAATTGGGTGCAGGGATCGGACCCGCCCCGGGCTTGAACGAGATGTTCGGCTACTCGGAACCCGTGCGCCGCTTCATCCAGCGCGAGGGATTCGAACCCCAGGCCAACGAAATCCCCAACACCATGCCTTCCTGGATGCCCGGCAAGGACTACTACACCGACTTCCACAAAGGCGATCCCTACATCAAGGTCGACCAGGGCTTTGCCCGTCTGCCTGGCGCCGGCTATGCCGCGCTCCATCCGGAGCTCGAAGACGTCAACCCAGAAGACTATCCCGACATCCACAAGATGGCCATCCTCGCCGATGTCGCGCCCTACTCCCGGGAGGTCAACACCAGGGATTTCCATCCTGCCCGGCAACACAACTCACGCGCACGCGCGCGGGCGAGGCTTCCGGACTCCACGTACAAGTTATGTTGGACAGGCTGATGTGCGTGTTGCCGGCTGTGAAATGTACCCTGTCTGTCCACGCTGAGAGCACGCTGTTCTCTGCGTCCTGCCCGGTAATAAGACCTTCACGCATGCGCGGGCGAGAGCCGGTCAGATGTTCAGCTCCGGATCTTGCCGGGCAGGGGCCGCCCCGTCAGGGGCGATCGTACTTGGTGTTTTTGTATCCGAGAAGTCGGGGGAACGGTTCCCCCTAAAAACGTCTTGATACTTGCCGTGCATCCATACCCCCAACTGCGGACAAACTCACCCCTAGGTATAGGAAGTTTGAGCAAATCTTGATGTTTTTCCCTTGGAGATGCTCTCTTTGCAGCTGTCCATCCGTGAGCGGATCGATGTTGACTCCGGACATCTCCGTGAACTCGCTCTTCTCTTGGCCGGCACGATGATCGTCATCTCCTTCTGCTCGCTTCTTCTAACCCGCCCGGCCCATTGCGATGCCTCAGCCAGGCGTACCCTATGAACACCAGCGCCCACCAATGGAAAGGGGCGCTCGCATAGACCTATCCATGAAAGAGAAGACATTCCATCATGCATGGCAACTGAAAACCATGTACACGCATGCGACCGCGTCGTGGTCGGCATCCTGAAGCAGATGCCTGCGGAGCCCTTATCTGACTTTCGAGAATTTCATGATCTCAGAGGCCAGCCACGCACAAACGTCAAACTTCAGTATGGACGCGATTTAGTAAGGTGTCCTTTCTCTCAGCACACCTTTCGCGCACGGGCCTCCACACCTCATAGAGAAACCCGCTATTGCGCAACCCTGCACCGACTGATGCCGGATCAGCATATCGGAAGTTGAACCGCCGGGGACCACCGATATAGAGTCAAGCACTTACCTATAAAATATGCCCGCACGGAAGCACCTCAGTCTGGTCATCTAAAATATTGATTTGACGCATTTGTGTTCGCGCGACATGGCACAGGTTACGGCACATCTGATTCCAGGCCTCAGAACGATGGAGTCAGAGGGAATCTGCCGAACCGCACGCCAGGTGTGCCTCTACAGATCCCCAGCGGACACTTGTACAGCTGGGCCGTTATACGGCAACTTGCGTGCCCGAGCAACCATGCAACCTGACCGATACTCTTCGCTTCCTGACCTGGGGCTCGGCAGAGGTCAATGTGCAACTGTGCGTGCAATACGCAGAACCCGAATGACCTGCAAGGATGCTTGGAAAAGAGAGGGTGCCGGCGGGGTGCTGAAGGGCTGTGAATTGCTGTCAAGATTCTTGCCGTGCAATCGTTTCGCGTCCTCGCTCAATGAGCACATTGGGCGTAGGCGTCCACTGACAATCTTGCCGCGGCAGATCGGAGAAAACGAGCCGGTTTCGAGGAGTAATCGGTCCCGGTGATGAGTGCAGGGGCGGTCGCTCAGGACGACGAGGCATCGCGTGAGTGCCAGGACTCTGCGAGTTCGCTTTGCCCAGCCAGAGGAATTCGCTGCCCCATCACGCATAGTGCCACTATGGCAGCGGCGAAGCCTGACGCCGCACCTATACCAAGCGACCATCGCGGGCCGAACTGGTTTGCCACCCAACCGACGCTGGGAGCACCAATCACTGTTCCTCCCAGCCCAACGCCCACACGAAGCGCCATCACCCGGCCGCGCATGGCTGGCTTGGTTGAAAGCTGCATCATGCTGTTTGTCGCTATTGTGAAGGTGAGGGTCGCCACTCCGATCACCGCGAGGGCCGCAGCGAACCACCAGTATCCGGGAGAGAACGCGGCTAGCGTGCAACCGATGCCAAAAACTCCGGTGCCGAGGAACAGCGTCCCAAACTTTGGCTTGTCGCGCCCGGCAGCCAGAAGCGCTGCGCTCATTGTGCCGATCGCCATGATCGACGACAGCAAACCGAATCCGCGCGCATCGGCATGAAAAACATTCACCGCCATGGTGGAGATGAAAATCGGAAAATTAAAGCCGAATGTGCCGATCAGAAAGAGCATGACCAGGATGGATCGGAGGTCCGGTCGAGCCCACACATAACGGAGTCCTTCGATGAAGCCACCGGATCCGCGGGAAGCTCTTGCGCTTACATTGAGATCTTGAACGCGGAGCAGAGCCATGGAGAGCAGGACAGCGCCGAAGGAGAGCCCATTCAAGAGAAATGCCCAGCCGGTGCCGATCTGTGCGATGATCAAACCGGCCACAGCCGGGCCCATCATTTGGCCGGCAAAGAACGACGCTGAGTTGAGTGCAACTGCATTGGGCAGGTGTTGGTCGCCAACCAACTCTCCGACAAAGGTTTGCCGCACTGGCGCATCCAGCGCCGCAGCGGCGCCAAAAACAAAGGCAAACACATAGACATGCCAAAGCCGGACGTAACCTGAGATCGTCAAGATTCCCAGAGCGGCAGCAAGCCCACCCATGGATGCTTGCGTCAGCATCAGGAGCTTGCGCTGGTTGAAACGGTCCGCCGCCAAACCGCTCCAGGGTAGCAACAGCAGTTGCGGAGCGAACTGCAGGCCCGTGACCATGCCGAGGGCAGTCGCATCATGGTGGGTCAGTTGCGTCAGCACGATCCAGTCTTGTGCCACGCGCTGCATCCAGGTCCCGATGTTCGATACCAAACCGCCTGCTGTCCACAAGCGAAAGTTGAAGTTCTCCAGAGCGCGGAAAGCTCTGGAGAGCGGATTCCTCATGGGCGCTCCGGGGTGTTGCCTCCGTGAAACTCACCGAAATGCCGTGCCGAAAAGAGGCTGATGAGGAGTGCGCCAGCTGCAAACGGCGCGATGCAGGTGATGGATCGAGGATCCAAGTTTCCGACGCGCAACAGAAGCAGATAGGCGAAGACAAAATTCGCGAAGCCCCACAGAACATTCACAGTCGAGGACGAGAGACCCTTTCCCGAAGGTTTGGCGAACGGTGTCTGAAAGGGTTCTCCCATCATGCCGCTGACGAAATGCGGCACAGCATTCGTCAGAAACAGGCCTCCGAAAAAGTAGGATACGAGATGTAGCCAGTTCATTGTTAAGCGCTCCTTTTCGCGAGTAGATCAAGTACATCCTGCGTGGAGCCGGTCTCACCAAGGCGAGGAAAGACATGCTTGAGACTGTATTCGTGCGCTTCAGGGCGCACATCTGTCATGGCGTCGGTGGCAAGGGTGACGTTGAGGCCCTGCTCATAAGCTTGGCGCGCAGTGGCTTCTACGCCCGTTCCAGTCGCGACACCTGTGATGACGACCTGCGTAACGCCGATTGCTTTTAATCGAGCCTCAAGGTCTGTGCTCGCAAATGCTCCCCATGTTCGCTTCGTCACAAGAATGTCACTGGGCTGCTGACTTAGTTCTGGAATCAGTTCGGCCCTACCGTCGGGTAGAGTCTGATGACGTCTCGGCTGTTCCGTTCGACCTGGCGCTCCGCCCGTGACATTGACGAGCACGACGGGCAGGTGGCGCCGACGAAACGCATCAATGAGGGAACAGGTCTGTCTGATCACATCCGCAATGGGGTGGATGAGCGGGGAACCGAGGATGCCCCGTTGAAGGTCGACGACGATCAGAGCGGTTTTGGAGTCGAGTGCCGTGAGGGACATATGAATTATTCTCCCGAAGACGATTTCTATAACGGATTGGTTGTATGCAACCAGTAAAGCGAAGAGCGTTAGTCCTCGACGAGCCTGGCAAGAATTTCAAGAGCCGCCGTGAGCTTCTTCTGCTCTTGAGCAGAGAGTCTGGTCTGGATGGTGTTTGTCAGCCAATCCTGTTTCGCCGCTCTGCGCTCTTGGATTTGCTTTCGGCACATTTTGGTTAATGAGAACAGGGTCTGCCGCCCGTCGTTCGGATCGAGCGTGCCACTGACGAGCCCAGCGGCCTCCAGTGGTGCAATGACCGCACTCATTGACTGGGGACGCATTGCTTCCGCCCGAGCGAGATTCGAAACACTTGCAGGCCCGTCCTTTTCCAGGCGAAGCAGTACGGATACCTGAGAGGAGGTGAGGTCTTCGTGCCCCGCCTGGCTGCGCAGCTTGCGCTTCAACTTGCCAAGCGAGGTCCGCAGTTCCAGCGCCAATGCGGAGGCGCGCTCAGGTGAAGAGATGCCAGGTCGATCACTCATATACTGAGCATAGCATATATACAGTTCATATGTACAGATAGACTTGGTAGCTAAACTGTACAGATGTTCGCGGAGGATTCCGACACATTCAGGGCGACATGATCGCCATTTCCAGGCTGCCCGTTCACGCATAAAAGGACGGTGTCAGCTTCAGATTCCGTCGGTCCAGGTCCGCAAGCCAGGATCTATTTGGCTAGGCGTGAGCCTGTCACGAGAATGTCCACCAGTCTTCTGGCGCTTTGCTGCCAGCCGGGGCCGGACGCTACATGGGCGACACCGATCAGGGCTCGAAGCAGGTCGAAAGGGTCGAGATCCCTTCGTATGTCGCCGCTCTTGATGGCGCGTTTCACCAGCGCATCAATCGCTCCCCGGATCAGGCCGTGAGAACCCTCATAGATTTTTGAAGGGCCACCAACGACACTGTTGAGCGCGGGCGCAATGATCTGCTTTGCCGCGATGTGATCGACAAAAAGCAGCATCCAGGCTCGCAACGCCTCTACCGGCGACAGGGTTTTGGCAAATTTACCCTCTGCCGCAGCCAGCTTTTCCACTTCGCTCCGGTAGACCGCTTCAATCAAAGCATCGCGCGTGGGAAAGTGACGATAGAGAGTCCCAGGGCCCACTTCCGCCTGTTTGGCGATATCGTCCAAGCTGGCGTCCGCGCCCAAACGGGTAAACGCCTCCTTGGCTGTCTCCAAAATGCGCTCGCGGTTCCGCTGCGCGTCTGTACGCGGTTTTCTGGGGACGGGTTGCGAACTCTTCTTCGCCATGCGCAAAAATAATTGTAACCGGAGGCAGTCTCCGATTATCCTATCTACTGATTCGGAGGTTATCTCCGTTTTTACGCGGAACGCGGCGGCCTGTCAATTCCGGTCTTGGATGCTTACAGCCTGAAAGGCGAGGAATATGAATCCAGTCCTATGTTTTAGATCGTCGATAAATCTCAATTCTCGCTCTGCCGGCCGGATCAAGGCCGCGGAGCAAGAGTTGGCAGCATTCTTCAATGCCGTGAAACAGTTGTTCGGGAGAGAACAGGCGGAGCTTTCAGCTGAGGACTGGCTGGACGAGCTGGCCGGGACCGATAGCCTGCCCTCCTCAGTCCGCGACTGGCGATCGGTCACTGTCAAGGCGTCGGCTCGGCTCGCTACCCGACTGAACGCTTCTTCTTTATCAACTGAACTTACGAATGCTTAGGAGAAACTCCATGCGTGTATTTGTTACCGGCGCAACCGGATTCATCGGTTCGGCCGTCGTGAAAGAACTCATCAGTGCGGGCCACCAGGCGCTTGGTCTTACGCGCAGCGATAAGGGCGCCAAGGCTCTTGCCGATGCCGGCGCGCAGGTGCATCGCGGCGACCTGGAAGACCTGGAAAGCCTACGCAGTGGGGCAGCCGCGTGCGATGCCGTCGTCCACACCGCCTTCCGGCACGACTGGTCGAGGTTTGCAGAGAGTTGCGAACTGGACAAGCGCGCCATCGAGGCCATCGGCTCAGTGCTCCAGGGTTCCAGCCGTCCATTCGTCGTCAGTTCCGGCGTCGGAGTGGCTCAGGGCCGCGCCGCCACCGAAGACGACCCACCGCTTTCGTCTCCGTCCTTTCCTCGTGTATCTGAGGTGACGGCCGTCGCGCTAGTGGAGCGCGAAGTGAGTGCTTCCGTGATGCGCCTGCCGCAGGTCCACAACACAGTGAAGCAGGGTCTCGTAACGTACCTGATCGCGATAGCTCGTGAAAAGGGAGTCTCAGCGTACGTCGGCGATGGGCTCAACCGCTGGCCCGCCGCGCATGTGGCGGATGTCGCCCATCTCTACCGTCTCGCCCTGGAAAAGGGCACTGCGGGAGCCCGGTATCATGCGGTGGTCGAAGAAGGTGTGCCTCTGAAAGACATTGCCACCGCTATCGGCAGCGGCCTGAACGTGCCCGTCACTTCCATCTCACAGGAACAGGCCCAGGAGCATTTCGGCTTCCTCGGGTTCTTTGCGGGGAGGGACGCTCATATCTCCAGTGCGCGGACTCGACTCGAACTGGGCTGGATCCCGACCGGGCCCACGCTCCTCACCGACCTCGCAAACATGCGTTTCGTCTAACTCTCAGTATGCGACTGAACTGGGTTTGCCCTAAAAGCATCTGCAAACGGAGAACCACGAACCAAAGGAAGAGGTCGAAATGAAGAAGATATGGTTCATCACAGGCGCCTCGCGCGGTTTCGGCCGTATCTGGGCTGAGGCCGCACTCACACGGGGTGACCAGGTCACAGCAACTGCCCGCAATCTGGCAGACGTCGCCGATCTAACGGAGCGTTTCGGCGATGCGGTCCTGCCCCTCGCCCTCGATGTCACCGATCCTGAACAGGTGCGCCGGGCTGTTCCGCAGGCGTTCGCGCACTTCGGCAGGCTGGATGTCCTGGTAAACAATGCCGGCTTCAGTCTGCTCGCGACCGTAGAGGAAGCAACTGACAATCAGATCCGCGACTTGTTCGATGCGAACTATCTGGGAATGGTCCGCGTTCTCCGTGCCGCTCTGCCGCTGCTGCGGCAGCAGGGCAGCGGACACATTCTCGGTCTCTCAAGCGGACTCGGAATTGGGTCGATGCCACTCATCGGCTTCTACGCCGCCACCAAATGGGCAGTCGAAGCGCTCCACGAATCGCTGGCGCAGGAGGTCGCACCGTTCGGCCTCAACGTGACAATCGTCGAGCCGGGTGCCTACGCCACCGACTTCGGTAAATCCGCCAAGGCCGCCGATGTTCTGGAACCGTATGCGGACTTCCGAAAACGGTTCATGGCGAGATTGACCAGCCTGGAACGCGGCGATCCCAACGCAACCGCAGAAGCCATCCTGAAGCTCGTGGACACGAATGATCCGCCGCTGCGTCTGGTGCTTGGTTCGACAGTTCTGCCGGGGGCTCGCGCTTTGTACGCGGATCGCATCGCCACATGGGAGGCGTGGGAAGACGTCTCGAACGCGGCGCAGGGCCAGCCCATCAAAACTTCAATTGCGTCGTAAGGACAAAGGAGAGCGGAATTATGACCGACAAAATCGCTATCATTACGGGCGGAAGCCGCGGCCTGGGTCGCAACACTGCCATCAATCTCGCGCGTCGCGGCATGGACATCGTCTTCACCTATCGCGCAAATGAGAAGGAGGCCGAGAGCCTAATCCGCGAAGTCGAAACGATGGGCCGCAAAGCCGCGGCGTTTCGTCTCGACACGGGCGTCACGCGTGCCTTTGACGCGTTCGTCGCCGAAGTCCGTAAAACGCTCGAAAGCTGGGGACGCGACCGCTTCGATTACCTCGTAAACAACGCCGGCAACTCGCAGCACATCAACATCGACAAGGTGACCGAGGAAGACTTCGATGCGGTGGTCAATGTTCACTTCAAAGGCGTCTTCTTCCTGACGCAAAAATTGTTGCCGTTGATCAACGACGGTGGCCGCATCGTGAACATCTCCTCCGGGCTCACGCGTGTCTCCTTGCCCGGCAGCTCCGTCTACGGCGCCGCCAAGGGAGCGGTCGAAGTGCTCACCCGTTACCTTGCCAAAGAGCTTGGCCCGCGCGGCATCACCGCGAATGCGGTCGCTCCAGGAGCGATTCAAACCGACTTCAGCGGCGGCATGGTGCGCGACAATCCCGAAGTCAACAACATGGTAGCGAGTATGACCGCACTGGGGCGCGCCGGCGTGCCGGACGATATCGGTCCCATGATCGCGGCGCTTCTCTCAGATGACAATCGCTGGGTCAACGGTCAGCGGATTGAAGTGTCGGGCGGCATGGCGCTTTAGTGTTCAGTATTCGCAACAAGAGGAGTTCAAATCATATGGCGAATGAAAAGAAGATCGCACTGGTGACTGGCGGGAACAAAGGCATTGGTCTGGAACTTGTTCGCAATCTGGCCGGCGCTGGCTGCACCGTGTTGCTGGGCGCGCGCAATGCGGAGCGAGGGCAGGAAGCCGTGCGGCAACTGCAGGAGGGGGGACTCGACGATGTTTACTTTCTTGAGATCGACGTGACGAGGCAGGAAACCATCACGGCCGCGGCCAAACAAATCGAGAGTGAATACGGGCGACTCGATATCCTGATGAACAACGCGGGCATCAATCTGCACGGCGATGGATTGCCCGGTGCGGCGGATGTGGGTGCGGTGCAAAAGGTCTTCGATACGAACTTTTTCGGCGCGCTTCGTGTCGCGCAGACGATGTTGCCAATGCTGCGCAATTCGGTGGCGGGCCGCATTGTGAATATATCGAGCGGGCTGGGTTCACTCACCTTCAACAGCGATCCCGCATGGACAGGCCGCGATGTCAAGCTGATCGGCTACAACGCGTCGAAGGCTGCGTTGAATATGCTGACGGTTCATCTTGCATACGAACTGCGAGACACGAAGATCAAGGTGAACTCGGCAAATCCCGGATACACTAAGACAGACCTGAACGACAACGCAGGAACTCAGCCGGTTGAGGTTGGCGCCATCGCAGCCACCCGCCTGGCGCTGCTCAATCACGATGGCCCTACAGGACAATCGTTTTCAAAGGATGGCCCCGATCCCTGGTAGACCGTGATAAGCGCTTTCGCGCGGGTTGCGAAAAAGAGCGAACATGGTTCTGCGGGCGCACAGGGAAACGATCGCCACAGCACGAGCCTGCGGGCCGCAAAGCACCGGCAAACTTCAGGAGAGGGCGGGATAGCTTGTGTAGCCGGCGGCGTCTCCTCCGTAGAAAGTCGTTGGGTCCGGTTCATTCAGAGCTGCTCCGAGTTGTAACCGTCTTGGCAGATCCGGGTTGGCCAGAAAGGCGCGTCCGTATGCGACAGCGTCGGCATGTCCAGTACGTAATGCATCCTCTCCCCTGAGCCTGTCATATCCGCCATTCACGATGTAGAGACTTTTCCAAAGTGTTCTCAGGTGAGTCGACGTTGCGAGATCCTCCTTGCTACTTCCTTTACTGTTCTGCGCCGTTTCAACGACGTGGAGGTAGCCGAGGCCATATTCGTTGAGTCTTGCAATCGCGACGGAGAAGGTTTCGACTGGGTTGTTGTCGGTCATATCGTTAAAGCTTCCCGTCGGGGAGATTCGAACACCCACATGCCCGCTGTCCCAGACTTCCAGGACGCGTTCAACAGTTTCTATGAGGAAGCGGACTCGATTCGACGCCGCGCCTCCGTACTCATCGGTTCGCCGATTCGATCCTGTCTTGAGAAATTGATCGATCAAGTATCCATTTGCAGCATGAATCTCGATGCCGTCAAATCCCGCTTCCTTCGCGTTGGCGGCTGCCCGCAGGTAGTCGTCCAAGGTCTCTTGGATCCCGCTCGCTGTCAAGGCAACCGGCTCCGAAACAGGTGCTAGACCCGTGGCAACTAACGTCTGGCTATTGGCGCGGATTGCGGAGGGAGCTACTGGCTGTGCATTGTTCGGCAACAAGGACGTATGAGAAATTCGGCCGACATGCCACAACTGAAGGAAGATGCGACCTCCACTCTTATGAACGGCTTCCACGATGCGGCTCCACGCTCGCACCTGTTCGTTGGAATAGATCCCTGGCGTATTAATGTAGCCTTTGCCCATCGGCGAGATCTGTGTCGCCTCGGTCACGATAAGTCCCGCCGAAGCGCGTTGTGAGTAGTAGGTCGCCGCGAGTTCGCTGGCCACGTCATCGGCGTGGGCGCGGTTGCGCGTAAGGGGCGCCATGAATACGCGATTTGCCAGGACCAATGATCCAAGCTGGACGGGTTCGAAGAGGGTAACCATTTTGTGCTCCAGTTGTTTTGCGATGCAGTGGATTGCTGCTGAGACGGCAGCGGTAAAGAACTCATCAGGTTCGACACGGCTGCTCCGCAGTCTGACGAGATGTGGTTGAACTTGAACTCTATGGATGAGGCGTATCGCTAAGCGTTCTCTGACCGCCACTTCTTCCAGACACCGGAGGCCGTGAACAATCCGAGAAGGAGAATGAAGATGGGAATCACAGGCGGCTTGATGCCGAGAGGAAGAACGCTGGCAGGCACCCCAGGCTGCAGGTGGACATAGATTGCCACGCCCATCTGCGTGAACAGGATCAAACACGCGAGCAGCAGGATTTGATCTCTACCTCTTGCGCTTAGCGTCTTCCAAATCCAGGGCAGCAGAAAGAGGGCGCCCGTCATCATCTCCGTCACCTTCCCCGCGATGATCGCCTCGTGGGGCAGATGACTCTGTTGAATCTGGATATCGAACCATCCCCGGATTGGCTGAAAGAATTTCAGGAACCCGAACAGGAACATCCAAGCTCCCAGGAGCAGCGATAAAGGCTTGATGAGTCGGCTGGACATTTTCTATCTCCACTTTCGAGATTTGTAGCACTTACTGAGACAGACAGGTCTGTCTGCACTTCTTTGCAAGTATAGACAGACTGATCTGTCTTCTGTCAAGATGAGTCTGATGAAATCACAAAAGCAATCCGATCCGCGAAGCAGACTTCTTGAGGTAGCTGACCGGCTCTTCTACGCCGAGGGGATCCGCGCGACCGGCACCGAAAAGATCATGGCCATCGCCGACGTCGCAAAGGCGACGTTTTATCGGCACTTCGAAAGCAAGGATGCTCTCGTGCTCGCGTACCTCGCCAACCGCGATCAAGCTCTTTGGGACTATCTCTCTCAGCCGACTCCCGCAAAGAATCTGCGCGAGGCGCTGGTCAAGTTCGAACAGTATGCGAACTGGCCCGAAGTCATCGGCTGCCCGTTCCTGCGAGTCGCATCCGAGTACCCGGATACTGCCCACCCTCCATCGGCTGGCGATCCAGCACCAGAACAAGATTCTGAAGTATCTAACCGATCTGCTAAAGCCCTTCGCCATCGACAAGAGAGCGGCGGCAGCGGCGATCCTGAGCGTCATCGATGGCGCCTTCTCCACGCGCATGGTCTATGGAGCTTCGAAGCAGATTCCGATCGTCTCGCCTGCAAAGGCCGTACTCAAGAGCTTTCAAAGCGCGCGAGCTCAACGCCGCAGATGATTGGGCATCATTATGGAAAGCCTCATCCTCTTCTCTGAACATAGTCTGGGAAGTTTGAACTACAGTGGGCACGCTCTGAAAACTCCTGGATTCATGCATCATCGCCATAAGCGCTCACGAACGTTGCGATTGTAATTGAGAAATGCTTTGCGGGAAGCTTGTGACTGACCTCTGATCACAGGTTGTTCGCGGCAGAGGTCTAATCGGCAACTGCACGAATCGACGGCGGTTAGGAATGTTCCAGGGTGCTATATCACCCTTCCGCACCCACGTTGAAAATCGCGATTGTTGCCTCGTAGCGGCGGAGGTCAAAACGATCTGCGCTTGACCTGTGCCGTGCGTCGGCAGAGGTCAACGGGCTCCGAAGTGGTGAGAAGTCGAGGGCGCTGGCGAGGGTGCTGAAAACTGAAACCTGCGATTTTCTCAGTGTTTGTGAATGCTCAAGGGTTATGGACTTAGCCATCAACGCCCATGAAATCATTGTTTAATCACTTACCTGTGCTGTCACGGCAGAGGTTAGTATCGTTCTTTGAGATTTGCACCGCAAAAGGGCGGGGACTATCCACCTTGCCGCATAGTCGCCTAGCCGGACTCGTGCTCCAGAAGCTTGTTGCCAAGCCGACTCAAGGAGTGAACGATAGAGGTGATTCACTCCACGAACACGACCGTACGGATATGTGAGATTCCCGAGAAGCCGTGCAATGAACCGCTCGATTGTCGCTCATAATTGCCCTGCGGCCTTCAGGTCGGCGGCAAACGAGGCGAGCGACATAACGAGCGTCAGAGGCTTGTCGTTCAAAGGCACAGCACCGTAACTGGCGTACCATCGGGCAACGCGATCGTTCTTCGCATCGATAATGAGCACAACGCCGCCGACTTCAGCCGCTGCGCGCAGGCAGCGCCGCGCGGCTGCGGCGAGGAGTTGGCCACCGACACCTTGGCCCTGGCAACGCAGGTCTGTAGCAATGCGCGCGAGCCGGAACCCAGGCACATCGTGCCGGGCGAGGCCGCGGCGAATCGTCTCTGGCGTTTCAGCGTATGCCAGAGCGCCCGGAGCCAGGCTATAGAAACCAAGAATGCTTTTGTTGTCTACGTTATCAATTGCAAGAAAAGTCTTCGCGGCGCCAGATTCATGGCTTTGGCGGGCGTAACGCTCGAAGAAGTCATTCATAGCCGGATCGCCACAATCGAAAGACTTCCGATCATGCTTTTTCGAGATCGGCTCTTCGTGCCAGGCGGGGGCGTTCATCCCCGTTTCCGCGTGGGCTTCGGCATTCGAGCAATGGCTGCTCGCAACCTGGCATTCGGTGCTGGCGGATTTTCGAGCAAGTTCAGCACCATAAGGCTGTCACGCTCCGACAAAACGACTCGTTCTGATTCCTCGATCACAGCCTTCGCCTCCCGCAAGGCGGGCTGGAGAACAAAGTCCGTCAAGTCCGTGTGCCTTAACGCCGCAGCACGCACCAGCGTAGCCTTTTGCTCCGGCTGCACCCGGAGGTTCATTCGTGGGTTGTCATCCACGGCCACTCTAGGCATATTCCCTCCTCGTGTACTTATTAAAAGCGTACGCGATCCGGAGGTGTCTGTCCAGCACCTTCACCGGCGCAGATGTGGCTGCTCATAAAGTTGCTGGCGGCAGGATTCGGCGGGAATAGGTGGCTGCATAACGTAAGCCCTGCTGGCTGAGTTCGTGAGAACCACCGCGGGTATCTACTCAGCGGTCAGCAACCCTCGTCTGTGGAGGAACGCACGTTAGGAGGGTTAGGGTAGGTCAACCACCGCGACGCCTCGCTTCGAAAGCGCAGTCTGAATGGCGATCTCGAGGATACGTGGCATCTGGTTTGGGCTCGATACCAATTCGCAGTAGTGGCTACATTCCTTAAAGAGAAGTTCCGGATGGGTTTCCTGGAAATATCCGCTCCCGATCTCCCGCGAGGGTATGTGAGCCGCAATGGCCACCACGGGAACCCGGCTGCGATTGGCGTCATACAGTCCGTTAATCAGGTGCAGATTGCCGGGCCACAGCTTCCTGCGCATACGCCCAGTTTCCCGGTCAGCGCAGCCTCCGCGCCTGCGGCGAACGCCGCAGACTCCTCATGCCGCACACCCACCCACTCGATGCCGTGAACCAAATGAGCCATTCGGTAATGTCGAGTCGCCGATTGGCCCTTTCCAAAGCTTCATAGTAGCGCTTTTGATGAGCAAGAATCGCGGTCGCCAGGACGAGAAAGACGGGCTGGCCCACAGTCTGCACTGCGGCCTTCTCGGCGATGGCGCGACCGATGCGATACATTTCTGCTCAAAGAGCGCATTGCTCTATCAGAAGAGACTCCGATCCGGCTGAAACAGCCGACGAATCAGCCCATACTTCTTTCTCCCTCAGAATTGTCTTGACTACGTCGGCTGTCCACTCCTATAAATCCGATATAGTATTTCGATTTCGATGACTTGTTACGAATTGTAAGCATGCCGCGAAAGAAAGAAAACAAACCGGCCCACACATATCAGGCGCACCGCGAGCGGCAACGCCGGCGCATCCTTGATGCTGCGTGGAAACTGTTCGATGCGTACGGCATCGATCGCACCACCATGGCCGAGATCACGTCGGCCAGCGGGGTTCAGCCCTCGACGATGTATCAGTACTTCGCCAACAAGGAAGACATCGTCTGGGCCATTCTGCGTGAGTTGATGCAAGAGGTAAGCGAACGCTCGAAGCAAAGGCTGGAGGGCGCTCCGAACGCCATGGCGCGGCTCACTGCGCTACTGGACTTTATGGCCGATGAGCTAGAGAACAATCCAGTGAAGGTGCGCTTCATGGCGCAATTTGATGCCATCTATGCGCGCGACTGGCCGGCGAAGCGGCTCCTGACCCTGGAATCCCAAATCAACCCCGAAGGATTCGGGGTGTTCACGGAATTGATCCGGGAGGGAATTGCCGACGGATCCCTTCGTCCCGATCTCGATCCCGGTCTCACCATGCACGCAGTCATGAACGCTGTGATCGGAGCGCAACGCCGGCTCGCGTCCCTCGGGGAAAAAGTCGAGTTGGAGTATGGACAGCCGATTGATCAATTGTTCCGTGAAACGATCCGTGTGCTCCTGATGGGACTACGCGCCTCGGAGGCTTCCAACCCACGGCGTTCTCATAAGCGGAAAGCCGTCCATAGCCGCAACCGAAAGAGGCCTGCATGAAATTCCAATCTCGCATCCTGATTCTTTTAGCCGCCATGCTGACATGGCTAGTGCCCGTCTCCGCTCGCAGTGCGACTTCGAACTCGCCAAGACAAGTGATCGCGGCTGATGCCGGCTGGAAATTCATTCTCGGCGATCCAAACGGAGCAGAGGCTCCTACCTTTGCGGATGCTTCCTGGCGCACAGTCGATCTGCCGCATGACTGGAGCATCGAGAGCAAGCCCGGCAAGGACAACCCAAGCGGTGCGGGTGGCGGCTATTTCCCCGGCGGCATCGGGTGGTATCGGAAGGCATTCCACGCTCCTGCCAGCTGGAAGGGCAAGCGCGTGAGCATTGAATTTGACGGCGTTTACCGCGACGCCACTTTATATCTCAACGGTCACAAACTCGGAACTCATCCATATGGCTACACCTCGTTTGCCTTCGACCTGACGCCGGAGCTGAATGACTCGGGCGCAAACGTGCTGGCTGTGCGCGTGGACAATTCAGCCCAGCCCAATAGCCGTTGGTACAGTGGCTCGGGCATCTACCGGCATGTCCGCGTCGTGGTGACGGATCCCACGCATGTGGCGCGCTGGGGGGTGTTTGTCAGCACTCCGCAGGCGACGGCGGCTTCGGCAACAGTCTCTGTTCGCACCCGGATCGCAGATGAGTCCACACGCGATGCCGTGGTAACAGTCGAGACAACACTGATCGACAAGAAAGGAAACAAAGCAGGCGGCGCGCAGTCCAGATTGAACATGGCGGCCGGGAAAGAAGACGAAGTCTCGCAGGAAATCGCGGTGGCAAATCCCACGCTTTGGTCCCCGGAGTCGCCCGAGCTCTATCGTGCAGTCTCAACCATTCGTAAAGGCGGAAAAGTCATCGACCAGGTTACGACACCGTTCGGAATTCGCACGCTTGCCTGGTCGGCAGAGAAGGGGTTGCTGCTCAACGGCCAACCCATTAAGCTGCACGGCGGCAGCGTTCATCACGACGACGGCCCGCTGGGCGCTGCGGCGTTTGATCGCGCAGAAGGACGCAGAGTCGAGCTTCTAAAGGCGGCGGGCATGAATGCAGTGCGGACGGCGCACAATCCGCCGTCGCCGGCATTTCTGGACGCCTGCGACCGGCTGGGTCTGCTGGTTCTCGATGAACCGTTCGACGTATGGGGAGCGCACAAGGTCAAGTACGATTACGCAAGCGATTTCAACTCATGGTGGAAGCAGGACATTTCCTCAATGGTGCTTCGGGACCGCAATCATCCGTCAATCGTGATCTGGGGTATTGGCAACGAAATACCTGAACTTGAAGTGGAACGAGGTGCACCGCTGGCCCGGGAACTTGTGGACGAGATGCGCGCACTCGACAACACGCGCCCGCTCACGCTGGCATTTCCAGGCACAACGACCAAGCCGACCGCCGAGGCCGTGTTCTCGCAACTCGACATCACCGGATACAACTACAACATTCTTCCCACTTATCAAAAGGACCATCAGCAGTTGCCCGCGCGCATCATGCTCACCACCGAATCCTGGCCGGCGAAGGCGTTTCCGCTGTGGGAGGTCTCGCATGACAACCCCTATATCCTTGGCGACCTTACATGGACTGCGATGGACTACCTCGGCGAATCCGGAATCGGCGCATGGCAATACGGCACTCCGCAACAGGCAAAGATGGCGGAAGGGATGGCAGGGATGATGGCGGGAACGGCTATGGTGGACCAGATGTTCACGGGCATGGCCAACGGCACGGACGTGATGGCGGACATGGCGAAGAACACCTCGGACCCAAACGCCAAGGCAATGATGGAGCTCTTCTTTCACCCCTATCCATGGCACGCTGCCGCATGCGGCGATCTCGACTTAACTGGCTTTCGCAAGCCGCAGTCCTACTATCGCGACATCCTCTGGAACGGAGGCGATCGTGCCTATGCCACCGTGCGCCTGCCCGAGCCTGAAGGTAAGAAGATCATCGCAATCATGTGGGCTACGTATCCCACGCTGCCAAGCTGGACCTGGCCTGGACAGGAGGGGAAGGATCTCGAAGTGGAGGTCTACTCCGGCGCGGAAAAGGTGCAGCTCTTCCTGAACGACAAGCTGATCGGTGAAAAGCCGACGGGCCGTTTCCAGGAGTTCAAGGCGGTGTTCTCAGTACCCTACACACCGGGCACGCTGAAGGCAGTTGGCCTGCGTGGTGGCCGAGCGGTTGCGGAGAGTATCCTCGCCACCGCGGGACCTGCAACGAAGCTGCGCCTGACGGCGGATCGAACGGTCATCAATGCGGACGGTGAGGACCTGTCATTTGTGACGGTCGAGACGGTGGATTCGAATGGCCGTCCCGATTTGCGTGCAGACCAGGAGGTTCAGTTCGAGATTAGTGGGCCGGGCACCATCGCCGCCGTGGGAAACGGAGACGGGCAGGATCCAGATTCCTACAATAGCAATCGACGCAAGCTGTATCAGGGGCGTGCGCTTGTCGTGATTCGGTCCTCGAAGCAGAGCGGGCCCATCAAGCTCGCGGCCAAAGGTTCCGGCCTCAGTGGCGGTTCATTGACAATCGTGGCACGGGCCGCGCAGTTGCGCCCAGAGTTACAGTAACGACGCTGCAAGACTGGAGAGCCATCGAGGCGGGGCACTACCCAAAAGCGTGCAACTGGCCTCTGGCCAGACAGGATGGCAGTCTTGCTGGATGGCAGCACGGTCCAGTTCCAGCCGCGTCCGATATGTCGGCCTTCCAGATGGGCACACCGCACTCCGGCGCGTACCCGCTCGACAATCAGGCTGCGCTCGAGCCTTGCGGCCGTGCCCACGATGACCACGGCGGCCCGACCTCGCGTTAAAAGGGCCCTTCCGGGAAGCCCTTGCACGGCCGTGCGATCTGAGACGGTGCCTTATGGGTGGTGTTGCATGTGGCGAGGCTCAAGTCGCTGCGCTCCGGTTGGCCACGGCGTCTCTGCGTTATACTCATCGGCTGTACAGATTTCCAGCTCGCAGAAGTGTCTCTGGAGGGGAAAATGAAAAGCTTTTCACGCCGCGATCTTTTAAAGACCAGCCTGATGGCGCCCGCCGCCGTAGCAGCCGCACAGGGTCTCGGTCCCATGGGCGTGTCACTGCAGACCGCTGGGCAGAACTCTGAGCCACTTCCCGAAGAGGCTCCGCGCACATCTTCAATATCGGGTGCCGGACGTGAGCGTCTCCTTCTTGATTTCGGCTGGCGCTTCCACTTCGGCAACGCCAACGATCCCTCCAAGGATTTCGAGTTCGGAGATGGAAGGGTTGGCAACTTCCAGAAGACTGGTAACTTTCTTCCCGCCGGGGCTCTTGCATTCGACGATAGCGGCTGGCAGCCTGTGAATCTGCCTCACGATTGGGCGGTCGAGCTGCCGTTTCAAAACGACCCCGCGCTTGCCAGCAAAGGGTTCTACCCGCTTGGCCGAACCTATCCGACCACCAGCGTTGGTTGGTATCGCCGCGTCTTTGACCTTCCGGCTGCCGACGCGGGCAAGCGGCTCACCATCGAGTTCGATGGTTCCTACCGGGAGACGATAGTGGTGCTCAACGGCTTTTACATCGGCAACCATAGCGGCGGCTACGATCCTTTCAGCTTCGATGTAACCGACTTTGCCAATGCCGGAGGTAGAAACGTCTTGCTGGTTCGCGTGGATGCTACCCTGAGCGACGGCTGGTTCTACGAGGGCGCAGGGATTTATCGGCATGTCTGGCTGGTGAAGACCGATCCCATGCACGTGAAGAAATGGGGCACCTTTGTCTCTGCCAAAGTCCAGCCCGGCCAAGCCTCTCTCTCCATCCGCACCGAGGTAAGCAACGACGGCAAGGCCGCGCAGAGCGCGCGCGTCCTCTCCACGGTGCTTGATCCCTCCGGCCAAGCGGTGGGAAAGGTAGCCACGGCTCTCGTCTCCATTCCCAAAGGAGAAGAACGCACTTACGAGCAGGAACTGGCGGTGAACAACCCCCTGCTTTGGTCGCTCGAAGAGAGAAACCTCTACAGGCTGGTCACGGAGGTCCGTGCGGGCGGCCAGGTTGTTGATCGCTGCGAGACGCCGTTCGGCATTCGCACCTTGAAGTTCGACGCTGAAGAGGGTTTCTTTCTCAACGGCAAATCCGTGAAGGTGAAAGGAACCTGCAATCACCAGGATCATGCCGGCCTTGGAGCGGCGCTGCCTGACGCCGTGCAGTACTACCGCGTCCGCAGGCTTCAGGATATGGGCTGCAACGCCTTGCGCACCTCTCATAACCCCCCCACGCCCGAGCTGCTCGACGCCTGTGACGAGTTGGGGATGCTGGTCTTCGATGAGACGCGCATGATGTCTTCCAATCCGGAGGGCCTTCGAGAGTTTGGCGACCTGGTGCGCCGCGACCGCAATCATCCGAGCGTCTTCATGTGGTCCATGGGGAACGAAGAGCGAGTCGCAAACAGCGAAAGGGGAGTGCTGATTCTGGAAGCAATGAAGGCGGTTGCCACCCGGCACGATGGCACGCGGCCAGTTTCGATCGCCCCCACCGGAGCCATCGGAACGGGCGGTCTGGCCGTTTGCGACGTCATCGGCTACAACTACATGGACCCCGGCGCCGCGGCCTATCACAAGGCCCATCCGGACAGGCCCGTCATCGGCACTGAGACCGTCAGCGCCGTCGGCACGCGCGGCATTTACGTGACTGACCCCGCAAAAGGGTACGTGGGCTCGTACGATCCTTACACCACAACCGGCCGCGCATCGGCTGAGGGCTGGTGGAGCTTCTGCGATGCGCAGCCGTGGCTCGCGGGAGGTTTCATCTGGACCGGTTTCGACTATCGCGGCGAACCCTCGCCCAACGAGTGGCCCAACATCAGCTCGCAGTACGGAATCATCGATACCTGCGGCTTCCCCAAGGACTCGTTCTACTACTACCAGGCCTGGTGGACTTCAAAGCCGGTTCTCCACCTCTTTCCACATTGGAACTGGCCGGGCATGGAGGGAAAAGAGATCGCCGTCTGGGTCTATTCCAATCTCGACAAGGTTGAGCTGTTCCACAACGGGCAGAGCCTCGGCACCAAGGAAGTGAAAAAGGATTCCCATGTGGCGTGGGACGTCAGTTATTCTCCCGGAGTAATTGAGGCGCGCGGCTATAAGGACGGCAAGCTGGCGATGACGGCCAAGCGGGAAACCACAGGCTCCGCCGCGAAATTGGCCATGAAAGCCGACCGGCAAACCGTCAGCGCCGACGGCGAAGACGTTGCCATGTTCGCCGTCGAGGTGCTTGATGCCCAGGGTCGCGTCGTGCCCATTACCGATAACGAAGTGTCCTTTACCGTCACGGGCGATGGCCGCCTGATCGGCGTCGGCAATGGCGACCCCACCGACCACGAATCCGACAAGGGCACATCCCGAAAGGCCTTCTCCGGTCTCTGCATGGCGATTGTCCAGTCCAGCAAGACCGCCGGAAGCATCACGGTTCAAGCCACCTCGCCCGGACTCGCGCCGGCCAGCGTGACGGTTGACGCGAAGGCCGCAAGACTCCGTCCGCAGGTGGAAGCCTGGGAACGCCAAGTTCCCGTAGGCTCAGGCATCACGGGTCTTTGGCGGCCTGTGCCGGCCGCTGCCCCTACCGGCATACTCGCATTCATCGCGGGCAACGGATCGATGGTATTCACTCTGCATCAGAATGGAAGCAGCCTCACGGGCACTGTGGAGGGCGGCGGCGGCTTCTTCACAGGAGACGAGGCGCCCATCCCGATCGAAAACGGCAAGGTCGATGGCAGGAACGTCTCGTTCAAGGCCGGCAACAGTACCTATGCCGGGACGGTAAGCGAAGAGCGCATCGAACTCCAGCGAAAGATCGAGTTTCCCTTCCGGATACCGCAGGTCGAGACGCCGACGGGCCCGCAACCCGCCGTTGGACCTCCGCCAAATGGGTCTGATCCGTCGATGAATCGATCCTTCCACCTTCCACCGAGTCTCCCGGTAGTTTTGCATCGGGTGCCGCGGTAAGCGCCGCACCCGCCAAGGCGCCAAGATCCCCCATCCCGCTCCATCTCAATGGATCGGATGCTTGCGACGCTTCAAGGGGATGAGGGTCTGAGCCGGCGGATTGATAAGTCACGTCCATGAAGTGGCCATCCTAGGTGGATGGTCGTAGGAAACATCTGCGCCCGGCAAGGCGCACGCGCATCTTCCCAACCTGGTTGCCGAAGAGACATCCACGCCAACACGCATGCAGGCAGATCGAATCTTCCCCACATAGTCCTGCGTTGCCACATCTCTGCATCACGAACACTCCCTTCAGGACGCCGATGCAGGCCGGCAATATGCTGTGCGCTTTCTGCAGGCAGGTCCATGGCATAAAGGGCGGGCGGTGCGATCAGGGATCGCCGAGGCGGGTGGATTCCGAACAAATTGCAGCGGTGTGCGAGCCCGTCCGAGGACGAAGCTGAACCGAGCCTCTGCCCGCAGGGGCGCTTTCCGCAATGAATTCGAAGATTAAGAACAAATATTTATGGGTTCCATTCCTTGGCCGATGAATTGATCAGTCAACTGCTGTCGACCCTTCCGCCGCTGCAAACGCCAGTCGGGATCGAAAAGAAACTCTGCAGACCCGTGACGAAGAATCAGCGAGGAGCCGCTTCAGGCTTCGTGGAGTACATGCGCATGCAAGATCAGGATGTGATTCGTGAATTCCTTGTAGAGAGTCATGAAAACCTCTCGCGCCTGGATCAGGAAATTGTAGAACTGGAGAAGCGCCCGAAGGACGCGGCGCTGCTGGCCAGCATCTTCCGCAGCATTCACACGATCAAGGGCACGTGCGGCTTCTTCGCGTTCTCGACGCTGGAGCGCATCACCCATCAAGCCGAGGGTCTATTGTGCCAGTTGCGCGATGGCCAACTGGAACTCTCGCCTTCTCTGATCTCGCTCATCCTGGAAACGGTCGACGCAACGCGCAAGGTTCTAGCCTCTATCGAAACCAGCGGAGAAGAAGGGCCGGACGCCTTTGAGGATCTGGCCGAGCGGCTTCGCGTTGCGGCTCAATGGAAAGTCGACGCGGGGGTGGAGTCCGCCCCGGGCGCAGAGGGTCTGGACGCGTCGCCGCCCTGCGTCGCGGAAGCGAACGGCGGGAGCAGCTCCTCTGCGCCGGAGTTGGGTGGGCAATCCTGGGCAGGGGCGGACGGAGAAGACCGGCGAAAAGGAGAAGACCGCCGGAAGGAGAAAGACAGGAGGCAAGAAGAAGGGCGAAGGGAAGAGGACGTCCAGCGGCATTCCGCCGCTGCGGATGCCAACATCCGGGTCGGCGTCGGGCTGCTCGACAAACTCATGGATCTGGTGGGTGAACTGGTGCTGACCCGCAACCAAATTCTGCAGTTCAATACCGAGCGGGAAGATGCCGCTCTCAACGCCACATCGCAGCGCCTGAATCTGATTACCAGCGAGTTGCAGGCAGGGGTCATGAAGACCCGGATGCAGCCCATCGGAATGGTGTGGAACCAACTGCCTCGCGTGGTGCGTGACATGTCGGTGGCGCTGGGGAAGCAGATCCGGTTACAGATGGACGGGGCCGATACGGAACTGGACCGGACCATCATCGAGGCGATCAAGGACCCGCTGGTGCATCTGGTGCGCAATGCCTGCGATCACGGCGTCGAGTTGCCAGAGGTGCGGGTGCGGGCGAGCAAGCGGGCCGAGGGAATATTGACCCTGCGCGCCTATCACGAGGGCGGCCAGGTCAACATTGAGATCGGCGATGACGGGGCAGGGATTGACGTCGCGCGGGTCAAGCAGAAGGCTATCGAGAAAGGGCTGCTGCGGCCCGAGCAGCTGGAGAAGCTGAGCGATCGCGAGATCCTGAATCTGATCTTCCAGCCGGGATTCTCGACGGCTCAAACGGTAACCAACCTTTCCGGGCGCGGCGTGGGCATGGACGTGGTGAAATCCCACGTCGAGAAGATCGGGGGAACCGTCGATGTGTTCAGCCGGGCGGGCGAAGGGGCAACGGTCAAGATTAAGATTCCGCTCACGCTGGCCATCATTCCCGGACTGGTCATCACCAGCGGCGGTGAGCGCTTTGTAATTCCTCAAATCAGCCTGCTCGAACTGATTCGCATGGATGGAGATTCCACCGAGAAGCATATCGAGTATGTGCATGGGACTCCGGTATTTCGCCGGCGGGGCAGTCTGCTGCCCATTGCCTACCTGAATCACGTACTGGGCTTGAAATCGGCCGGCCGTGCCGAGGCGGTCAACATCGTGGTTCTGCAGGCGGAAGACCGCCAATTCGGCCTGGTGGTAGACGGCATCAACGACACCCAGGAAATTGTAGTGAAACCTTTAGGAAAGCAGCTCAAGGGCCTGACCTTGTACGCCGGCGCCACCATCATGGGCGATGGTCGCGTGGCCCTCATCCTCGATGTGCTCGGTATCGGTCAGGGCTCCGGAGTGTTTGCCGCGCACCACGAACAGGCGCGCGCATCCGGGCCGCAGAAGGCGCAATCCGAGATCGAGAAGCAGCGGATGCTGCTGTTCCGGGCGGGCTCGTTTGAACGTTTAGCGGTCCCGCTCTCTCTAGTGGCCCGGCTGGAGGTATTTCCGCAGTCGGCGATCGAACGTGCGGGCGCGGGCCAGGTGGTTCAGTATCGGGACCGGATCCTTCCCCTGGTGTCGCTGCGGGCGGTGCTGGAATCCAGCGGGCACGATGAGGAGCCGCAGCCGGACCCGGTACAGGTGGTTGTTTTCAACGACGGCGATCGCAGTGTGGGTATGGTGGTCGACCAGATTCTGGATGTCGTGGAAGAGGCGATCGCGGTGAGACAGAAGACAGGCCGCAAAGGTCTCCTCGGTTCGGCGGTGATCGGCCAGCGCGTCACGGATTTCCTGGACCTTAACGAGATCATTCAGGCGGCTGCGGAGAGTTGGTTCCAGGGAGTGGGCGGACAGGCCGGCGACAAGCGGATTCTGGTCGCCGAAGCTTCAGCATTTTCGCGCTGCATGATCCGAAGCGGCCTGGAGATGGCGGGGTACCGTGTGCTGGAGGCAGGGAATCTGGAAGATGCGGTTCACGCATTGGAGGGGCAGCCCGTGGACGTGGTGGTCGCGTCGTGGGATCTTCCGCCCGAGGGCAGCACCGCGTTGCTTGCGGCCATGCAGCGCCGACCAGAGTGGGCGAAGATCCCGGTTCTCGCGCTGGCAGACTCGAACAAGCCGACCCAGAGCGCGGCGGCTCGGAAGGCGGGCTTTCAGGATTGCCAGGGAAAGTTCGACCGGATACGGGTGCTGGAATCGGTGGCCCAACTTGTCTCCAAAGCGGCTTCGGCCGAGGCCGAGACGGTGTGTGCCGGAGAGGTGGGATAAGCCATGACGACTGAGACGATGACCCCGAAATTCGACATTGCCCAGACAAGCGGCCAGTTCTCCACCTTTTACGTGGGAGACCTGTACTTCGGCGTGGATGTTCTGCATGTCCAGGAAGTGTTGTGCTTCCAGCCCATGACTCCCGTGCCCCAGGCCCCGGAGGTGATCGAGGGGTTGATCAATCTGCGCGGACAGATCGTTACCGCCATCGACATGCGGCGACGGCTCCGGCTGCCTGCGCGCACCGGTTGCCAGGCACGGATGAATATCGTGGTTCGCACTGTGGGCGGCGCAGTCAGCCTGTTGGTCGACGAGATCGGGGATGTTCTGGATATGGACGCTTCCATCTACGAACGGCCGCCGGAGAATCTCGATTCGTCAGCGAAAGAGCTCATCCGCGGGGTCTACAAGCTGAAGGACCGGTTGCTGCTCGTTCTCGATGAGGAGCGGTCAGTGGATCTCGCCGTGGGCAGGGTTTCGTAGCACCCGCAAAGCGTTCGGCAAGACAAGTGAGTATTCGGACATGCGGCGCGACGCCAGGATGCAGAAAGGGAATCAGATTGGCCTTCACATTTTTCTTTCGGGACCAACAAGTGTTGGAGCGAGTCGTGGAACACTGCCTTCCCAGCCTGGCGGGCCGCAATCATCCGCGCATCTGGGATGCAGGGGTGGCTATGGGGCAGGAGCCGTATACGGTGTCCATCCTGTTTGCTGAGCGGATGGGACATTTCGCCTTCAATAATCTCCGCATCGATGCCACGGACGTGGAGAGCACGGGCCAGTTCGCCCATGTCATCGAAACGGCTGTGTACCCGCAGGATGAGCTGTCGCGGCTGCCCCAAGGGATTTTCGAGAAGTACTTTGAACCTAACGGCCAGACAGGACGCTTTCAGGTAGTCGAGAGAATTCGCCGGCGGGTCGCTTTTCAATGGCACGATCTTCTGTCGTTCAAGGAAATCGGTCATGGCTATGCGCTGGTCTTATGCAAGAACGTGCTCCTCCACTTCGCTCCGCGGGAAAGGATCGAAGTGCTGAAGATGTTCCACCGGGCGCTGGCTCCGGGCGGCTATTTTGCCACGGAGCAAACGCAGGAGATGCCCTCCGAGATCGCTCCCATGTTCGAGCGGGTGATTCCCGACGGACCGCTATTTCGTAAAGTGGCGTGCGCAACCTGAAGTTTGGCATCAGTCCCTGCGGCCAATCGGCCGTTCGAGCAACAGCAGTTCGACCTACAGACGCCGGTGGCGGCATAGCAAAGCAACACACGAACAAGGAGAAAAGACCATGGCAAGATTAGCAAGTTACAACCGGGGAATCAGCCCCGCGCGCAATGCGTCCGCCGGCGCCGGCGTGTTGGAGGCTCCGGATCACGACAGACTCTCAACCGGGTCCAGCAACGGAAAAAAGAACTCGGTGCGCTTTCAATCAGTCATCGACACGAAGCAGTTCGCCGACTACGCTGGCCAGGTTGCCGCCATCCGCAAGTCGCAGGCGGTCATTGAGTTCAACATGGATGGAACCATCCTCGATGCCAACGAAAACTTCCTAATGGCTCTGGGCTACGCTCTGGATGAGATCAAGGGCAGGCACCACAGCATGTTTGTCGACGAAGCCTACCGTCAGGGTTCCGACTACAAGGACTTCTGGGCCAAGCTGAACCGCGGTGAATACCAGGCTGCGGAGTACAAGCGCATCGGCAAGGGCGGAAAGACAGTCTGGTTTCAGGCTTCGTACAACCCTATTCTTGACCCCGACGGCAAGCCGTTCAAGGTGGTGAAATTTGCCACCGACGTGACAGAACAGAAGCTGGCGCTCAACGCAATGTTGGCTGATGCCGCCATGCTGACCAAAGCTGCCGTTGAGGGCAAGCTGTCGACCCGCGCTGACGCCAGCAAGCACCAGGGCGAATACCGCAAGGTCGTCGAGGGTGTTAACGCCACGCTCGACGCTGTGATCGGGCCGCTGAATGTCTCCGCCGAATACGTGGACCGCATCTCGAAAGGCGACATCCCGCCGAAGATCATCGACAGCTACAACGGCGACTTCAACGAGATCAAAAACAACCTCAATGCTTGTATCGATGCGGTGAGTACGCTGGTCTCCGATGCCGGGCTGTTGTCGAGGGCCGCAGTCGAGGGCAAACTGTCGACCCGCGCTGACGCCAGCAGGCACCAGGGCGAATACCGCAAGGTCGTCGAGGGTGTTAACGCCACGCTCGACGCTGTGATCGGGCCGCTGAATGTCTCCGCCGAATACGTGGACCGCATCTCGAAAGGCGACGTCCCGCCGAAGATCACCGACAGCTACAACGGCGACTTCAACGAGATCAAAAACAACCTCAACGCCTGTATCGACAACATCAAGGCGCTGGCGTCCGACACCGAGATCCTCATCAAGGCATCCGTGGAAGGCAAGCTGGGTACCCGTGCTGATACAACGAAGCATCAGGGCGATTACCGCAAGATCATCGAAGGCGTCAACGCAATGCTGGACGCCATCCTGCTGCCCATCGGCGAAGGCAATCGCGTGCTCTCTCAGATACGTGGCGGAAACTTGCGCGAGAAGGTGGAGATTGCCTGCAAGGGCGATCACGCCAAGATGAAGGATTCCATCAATGGCGTGCATGGATGGTTGACCGATCTGATCGCTTATATCACCAAGGTTGCCAACGGGGACATGTCTGCCACAATGGTCAAAGCTTCGGATCAGGACCAGATTCATGAGTGGCTGGTCCTGCTCAAGACCAACATCAATGGGCTGATTGCCGACACCGATACCCTGGTCAAAGCGGCCGCTGCTGGAAATCTCGGCGCGCGCGCTGATGCCGCCAAACATCTTGGCGATTACCGCAAGATCGTCGAAGGCATCAACAAGACGCTGGAGATGGTCGTTGAGCCGCTGAAGGTCACGGCGCAAAATGCGACGGCTCTGGCGTCCTCTTCTGAAGAGCTGACCGCGGTCAGCCAGCAGATGGCGGGCAACGCGGAGGAGACGGCCACGCAGGCCAACGTGGTGTCGGCAGCCAGCGAGCAAGTCTCGGCGAATGTCGCTTCGGTGGCTTCGGCATCTGAGCAGATGCAATCCTCGATTCGCGAGATCTCAAAGAATGCAAATGAATCGGCGCGGGTGGCAAAGAATGCCGTCAGCGTGGCGCACTCTACCAACGAGACGGTAAAGAAGCTCGGCGAGTCCAGCCAGGAGATCGGCAACGTCATCAAGGTGATTACCTCGATTGCGCAGCAAACCAACCTGCTGGCGCTTAACGCCACGATTGAGGCCGCACGCGCCGGCGAAGCGGGCAAAGGCTTCGCGGTAGTGGCCAACGAGGTGAAGGAACTTGCCAAGCAGACCGCCAAGGCCACCGAGGATATCGGTCAGAAGATAGAAGCGATCCAGGGCGACAGCAAGGGGGCCGTTACGGCGATCGAGGAGATTAGTACGATCATCAACCAGATCAACGATATCTCCAATAGCATCGCCTCAGCAGTCGAAGAGCAGACGGCGACGACCAACGAGATCGGCCACAGCGTGGCCGAAGCGGCCAAGGGGGTCGGGGACATCGCCAAAAACATCGGCGGCGTTGCTGTGGCGGCAAAGAATACAACGCAGGGTGCAAATGATACCCAGAAAGCCTCGCAAGAGTTGAGCCACATGGCGGCCCAACTGCAAAAAGTCGTATCGGGGTTCACCTTCTGATCGAACCGACTGTCATGGACTATGCCCGGCAGGTGGTATGCCCCGGCCGGGCAGAGTTCGATCTTCAACGAACAGATGCAGAGGACGAGATGCCTAAAGCGCTGGTAGTCGACGACTCAAAGGCCATTCGTACGATCCTCGCCAAGACCTTGAAGGAACTTGGATTTGAGGTTTGCGAGGCCGCCAATGGTAGAGAAGCTCTGGAAGTGATCGAAGCCGAGAAGGCAACAGTACAACTGGTTCTGTTGGATTGGAATATGCCCGAGATGAATGGGCTGGATTTGCTCAAGAGGTTACGCCAGGCCCCGGAATTCGCTTCGCTGGTGATCGTCATGGTTACCACTGAGGCCGAACTTAAGCACATTGCGGAAGCTCTGGACGCGGGCGCCAACGAGTATGTAATGAAGCCGTTCACAAAGGACATTATTGTGGGGAAGATTCAGCTCACGGGAATCCAGTTCTAAGGGGTGCGGAATGGCTGTGGTGAAGAAACGATCCCTCGAGGCAGGAGAGCGAATACGTGTGCTGGTAGTGGACGATTCGGTGGTCATCCGCCGTCTGGTCACGCACGCACTTGAGCGGGATCCGGAATTGGAGGTGGTAGGGGTGGCAGCCAACGGATCGATCGCGTTGCAACGGATCCCACAGCTCAATCCCGACGTTCTCACTCTGGATATCGAAATGCCGGAGATGGATGGTCTGGAGACTTTGCGGCGCCTTCGGCGTGACTATCCCCAGGTACGAGTCATCATGTTCAGCACACTCACCGAGCGCGGGGCGGCGGTAACCCTGGAAGCATTAACTCTAGGGGCCGATGACTATGTGACCAAAGCGTCCAACGAAGGGTCGCTCGATCGCTCGATGGCCCGTCTGCAGGAAGAGCTGATCCCGAAGATCAAACAGTTCTTTCGCATTCCGGGAGAGGACGGCGTCGCAATCCGACCGGAACGGGCGCGGGTTCCGGCGGCGCCACCGCTCTGTCGAAGCTCTCCAGTCCAGCAAAGCCCGAAGGTACGTCCCAGAGTCGTCGTCATCGGAGTCTCTACGGGCGGGCCTACCGCCCTGGGCGCGATCCTACCGACCTTAGCCGCGGGGTTCTCGTTGCCCGTCCTGGTTGTGCAGCATATGCCGGCTCTCTTTACCCGGTTCCTCGCGGAACGCCTTCACACCTTCTGTCCGCTTTCCGTTGAAGAGGCGATTGAGGGTGAGCGGGTGGAAGCCGGCAAGATATTGATTGCCCCTGGAGGCTTCCATCTGCAGGTGGCGGCAAACGGTGGCGAAGTGCGTGTTCATCTGGATCAGGCACCACCGCAGAACTTCTGCCGTCCCGCAGTCGATGCGCTCTTCTCCTCGATTGCCGATGTGTACGGCGGCGCCGTGATCGCAGTCATTTTGACAGGGATGGGACATGATGGGTTGCGCGGAGCCGAGATTCTTAAGGCACGGGGTGCAAGCATACTCGCGCAGGATGAGGCTTCAAGTGTCGTATGGGGGATGCCTGGCGCCGTAGTCAATGCCGGTCTCGCCGACTGTGTATTGTCGCTCGACCAGGTTGTGCCGGAGATATTGCGCAGGGTCGACCGAAATTAGGGTGAATTGGATGCATAGCCAAACGTCAATATCGCAGATCCATCCGGACAACTACAGGTTCCTTCAGGAGCACATCTATTCCCAGGTGGGCATCGTGCTTGAAGAGGACAAGCACTACCTGTTTGAGAGCCGCCTCGCGCCGATTATCAGGCGGCTTGGCCTTGGCACGATTGACGACTTGTGCGCACTTCTCAAGGCCACTTGCCAGCCGGAGATCAGCCGTCAGGTCGTGGAGGCCATGACGACCAACGAAACCTATTTCTTCCGGGATCCAGCCCAGTATGAAGCCATACGCACCGTCTTGTTACCCCGCTTGATTGAAGAACGGCGAGACACGAAGAGGCTGCGGTTCTGGTCGGCGGCTGCGTCGACTGGACAGGAAGCCTATAGCCTGGCAATGCGTCTGGTAGAGGCGGGGTTGAGCGACTGGAATATTCAAATCCTGGCCACCGATTTTTCTTCAAAGGTTCTGGAACGTGCCCGGTCCGGCAAGTATCAGCAGATTGAGGTGAACAGGGGGTTGCCGGCAGCCCTCCTGGTAAAGTATTTTCGCCAATCCGGCGCGGAATGGCAGTTAAGCGATCAGGTGCGAAGAATGGTCGTCTTTGAAACGATTGACCTGCGTAGTAGTATGCGTGCCCTCGGACCTTTCGACCTTGTGTTCTGCCGTAACGTGATGATCTACTTCGATACGCAAACAAAGAAGAACATCCTGAAGCAACTCCACGGCACGATGTTTCGAGGCGGATGGCTTATGCTGGGCGGCGTTGAGACAGCATTCGGCGTTGAAGAGTTCTTTGAAAGACGCACAGTGGGAAATGCCCCCGTCTACGTTGCCCGCTGAGAGACCTCGATGCCCGCGCGCATTCAGGGCTCGCCAGAGGGCCTTTCGGCTTTGCGCTGCGACGCCTTTCCACTATCTCGCGAACCTCCCCGCGCCTCGCTACACTCACTCTCGCGTTGGTGCAAACTGCCGGGAAAGCTAGTCCGCGATTGCGTCAAAACGGACGAGACGGCGGCCGGGATGTCGGTATGAGCGGCTGTCAACGAGCTGGGCTGCTGCACCAGGACCATGTTAAAGCATTAAGTGCAACCCTGCTCGCCCCCCCCCGCTTGGTCGCGGCAAGAATTGCGAAAAGACCTATTGCGTTCCCATATGTAGCCATGTACGCTTCTTCTATTGGATAGCAATAGGGGGGCGAGAATGGGTGAAAAGACCGATATCTGGCAAGGAACTCTGGCGCTGATGGCGCTGAAGACTCTGGAAACGATGGGGCCGCAGCACGGATACGGGTTGGCGCGGCGAATCGAGCAGACCAGCGGTGACCAGTTGCAGTTGAACTATGGCACGCTCTATCCTGCATTGCTGCGTCTGGAGCAGGCGGGCTACATTCGCTCACGCTGGGGCGTCTCTGAAAACAACCGCCGTGCGAAGTTTTATGAGCTGACCAAAGCCGGCCAGCGCAAGATCCGCAAAGCTGCCGCCGAGTGGGAGCAGACTACGGAGATTCTCGCGCGCTTTCTCTCGCCCGCCTAAGAGGCATGAATGGAGGCGTTATGAATCACCTCAGAGCGTTCTGGATGCGTCTCATCGGCCTCGTGCGTCCCGGCCGCGCCGAGGCTGACTTCGCCGCCGAACTTGAAAGCCACATCGCCATGCACACCGAGGACGGCATCCGCGCCGGCCTCAGCCCAGAGGAATCCCGCCGCAAGGCCCTCATTCAACTCGGCGGCGTTGAACAGGCACGTCAGGCCTACCGCCAGCGGCGCACGTTGCCGTGGCTCGAAGGCGTACTGCGCGATATTCGCTATGCGCTGCGCGGCTTTTGCCGGGACCGTGTGTTTGCATTGACCGCGATTGTCACGCTTGCGCTGGGAATCGGAGCCACGACAGCAGTCGTCAGCGTTGTTGACCGCATTCTCTTCCGCGCCCTTCCCTACGCGAACGCCGACCGCATCGTCTCGATAGGTCTGGTGCAATCGCTGGAGCAAGAAGAGTTCATCATGGGTGGATTCTACTTCGACTGGCTCGACCATCAGCGGCCCTTTGCAGCCCTTGCCTCCCAGGGAACCATGCTTCATGCCTGCGATCTGGTTGAAGCCAATCCGCAGCAGCTCAATTGCATCCCAGTGCAGGCCGGATTCCTGCCTTTGCTGGGAATTTCGCCCGTGCTGGGGCGCAACTTCTCGCCGGACGAAGACCGCTCCAACGGGCCGAGCGTGGCGCTCATCTCCTACGGAGTGTGGCTGAATCATTACAATCGCGATCCGCATATTCTGAATCGGCTGATCGACCTGGACGGCAAGCCTACTCGCGTGATCGGTGTCCTGCCCAAAGGCTTTGAGTTGCCCACGGTGGAGACCCCCGATGTGATGCTACCTATGAAGCTAGACCGGGCGGTGCAAAACAAAGTGAATGGCGGCTTTGGCGAACCCATGCGCACTTTTGCCCGCCTCAAACCCGGCGTGAGCATCGCCCAAGCCAGAACCGAGATGGAGCCGCTCTTCCTTCACACCCGACAAATATTTCTTCCGCCACCGCTTCGCAACGATTTTCACATGAGCATTCGCTCGCTGCGCGATCGCGAAACGCAGGGCGTCCAATTGGCCGCGTGGGTGCTGTTGTGCGCCGTCCTGGTGGTGCTCCTGATTGCCTGCGCCAACGTGGCCGGCTTGATGATGGCGCGCAGCGCGGCGAGGGAACGCGAGATGGCGGTGCGGTGGGCTCTGGGAGCAAGCAGGGGACGGCTGATCCGCCAGTCGCTGACGGAAGCATTTCTGCTGTCTGTTGCTGGCGCGGCAGCGGGTTTGGCGCTGGCCGAAGGGCTGCTGCGGGTCTTCATCGCGATTGCTCCTGCGAGTATCCCCTTCCTTGGCAAAGCGAATCTGGATCTTCGTGTCGCGCTGTTCACTGTAGCGATTTCGCTCCTTTGCGGTGCATTCTTCGGCCTCGCTCCCGCTCTTGAAAAACCACGCTCCATTGCGCTGGCCGCGCGCGCCGGCAACTCCAGCAGGCACGCCATTCTGCGGCGCGGTCTCGTGGCCGGGCAGATTGCCTGCAGCCTGATTCTTCTCTCGGGGGCAGGATTGCTGGTGCGCAGCTTTCAAAATATCGAGGAGCAGAATCTCGGGATCCGAACAAAGGGCGTGGTGACGGCTCAAATCGCTCTCCCGCGGTTCCGCTACAACACAGGACAGGAGCAGATGGATTACTATCTTCGGGCGGAAACCGCTCTTCGCCGCCTGCCTGGCATCCGTGCCGTCGCAATTACTGATTCCGTGCCCCCCGGAGGTTGGCAGGACGGCTATCGCTACTCTGATTTGGCGACCGAAGAGAACCCTCATCCCACTCCCGGAACGGGCGGAACCGTGGTGAATCGGAGGGTAACCCCGGACTATTTCCGGGCGCTCGATATTCCCATCGTTCGAGGCCGCGGGTTCTCCGAGCAGGACCGCACTTCCGCTCAGTCTCTGGTTGTATTGAGCCGCCTGTTGGCGGCCCGGCTTTTCCCCGGTGAAGATCCTCTTGGAAAGCGAATTCAACCAGGCATCTACAAGGGCGCCTGGTTCACGGTGGTCGGCGTGGCGGATAACGTGAAAAACAGCGGCCTCACCGAACAGAATGAACCGGAAATCTATTTTCTGCGCCGGAGCGTCGTGAACGACTGGGGCGGGCGCGCGCCAATGATGGTGATCGATTCCACTCTCCCGCCAGACACGGTCATGCCATGGGTACGGTTGCAAATTGCTTCGCTGGACCCCACGGTGCCGGTCGAGATGAAAACCCTCAATCGGACCATCCGCAGCCTGGCCAGCCGCCCCCGTTTCGAGACCGCGTTGCTCGGCTTCTTTGCCGTCACTGGCCTTGCCATGGCGGTCATCGGACTCTACGGTGTCATTGCATTCCTGGCCACGCAGCGCACGCAGGAGATCGGCATCCGCATGGCGCTCGGCGCCAGCCGCCTCGAAATTCTGCGTCTGATCCTGCGGGAGGGTGTGCGCCTTGTGGCTGTCGGCGGCGGGATGGGGCTTGCGGCCGCCTTCGCGCTCTCGCGCTTGCTCAAGACCTTTCTCTATGGTGTCGGCCCGCATGACCCGCTCAGCTTCGTCGCCGTCACGCTACTGCTGGCTTTGGTGGCCCTCGTAGCTACGTTGATTCCCGCGCGCGCTGCCATGAAGACAGACCCCATGACCGCCCTGCGTTGCGAGTGAACACTGCATCGTGCGCGCGATAGGCGGGCAGACGCGCGCGTTGAGAGCGTTATGGATGCGCCTTATCAGTCCGCTGCGTCCAGCCGCGCCGATGCAGAGTGTTGCACCGGGCCTGCTTCCGAGGTCGCCATGGACACAGAAGACGGAGCGCGCCGGCCTCAAACGCGGAAAGGTCTCCAGCGGAATCTCATCCGACGGTCCTGGCTTATGGTTGCGGCGAGTACCTCGACACCGTTGTTCTGACCTTCGCGGAGCGCACCGACTGTTCGAAATCGGACAATGATCGCTGATAACGGCCACCCAAGAGCGTGCATGAAGACAGCGCCCGGCACGGAAGTGTCTTGCTTTCAACGAAACGTATGCCAGCGCTTTTGGCAAGGCAAGTGCTTTACCTTGATCCGATGGATATTGCACGCCCAGACTTGAAACAACAAAAGAAGCGTCGCCTGTTCCTCTGGAGTGGCGTCGCCGTGGTGGCTCTTGCGGTCGCGGGGGCATTTGTGGCGCGGCTGAAGCCGGCCGCGCCCACTGTCGATCGTTCGACGATCTGGACCGACACGGTCAAGCGCGGCCCGATGATCCGCCAGGTCCGCGGTTCTACCGGCTCGCTGGTTCCGCGGGAAGACAAGCTCCGACTCATCCCTGCGGAAACCGAGGCAACCGTGACGCGCATCCTTGTCCTGCCCGGTGCGCAGGTCAAGCCGGACACGGTCATCATGGATCTGGCAAATCCGGAGCTTGAGCAGGAGGCGATGAATGCCGGCCTGGCGCTGAAAGCCGCCGAAAGCGAGTACCACAATACCCAGGTGAAGCTCGAAAACGATCTGATGTCGCAGAAGGCGTCCGCGGCCACCGTTGGCGCGGACTATAGCCAGGCCAAGCTGCAGGCGCAGACCGACAAGGCGCTTTACGATCTGGGCGTCATCTCCGGGCTTGCCTATAAAGTGTCACAGAGCAAGGCCGACGAACTGACCACCCGGAACAAAATCGAGGATGACCGCCTGACCATGAATCAGAAGGTCATTGCCTCGCAGTTGGCGGTACAGCAAACGCTTGTCGATCAGGCGCGCGCTCTCTACCAGCTCAAGCAGCAGCAACTTGCCGCCTTGCACGTCACAGCGGGCATCCCCGGCGTGTTGGTGGACCTGCCGCACCAGGTCGGCGAGCACGTGGCTCCCGGCGCTACCTTGGCCAAGGTGGTGCAGCCGGACCAACTGAAAGCCAGCCTGAAAATTGCCGAAACCCAGGCTCGCGATATCCAGATCGGGCAGCCCGCCTCCATTGACACCCACAATGGCGTGATTCCCGGACGGGTGACGCGCGTTGATCCCGCAGTGCAGAACGGAACGGTTACTGTGGACGCAGAGCTGCTCGGGCCCTTGCCGCAGGGAGCGCGCCCCGATCTCAGCGTCGATGGAACCATCGATCTGGAGCGGATGACGGATGTGCTCTATGTGGGCCGCCCCGCGCTGGGCAATGAGAACTCCACCTTGAGCCTTTTCAAGCTCGATCCCGATGGCAAGGGGGCAACCCGGGTTCCGGTGAAGGTGGGCCGTGCGTCGGCGAATAACATCCAGGTGCTCGATGGGCTCAAGGAAGGCGACACGGTGATTCTGTCAGACATGTCGCGCTATGACAATGTGGACCGTGTTCGGCTGGATTAGGCGTGGTGCAACTAGAGGGGCGGGCAATCCGTAAGGTATCTCAAGACTGACCGCAGACCGATGACTACACGAGAGGGGCAGCATGGCAACGAACGGAAAACTGATTGAGATTGAGGATCTGACCAAGATCTTCTACACCGACGAGGTGGAGACCCACGCGCTTTCCGGCATTCACCTCACCATCTCGCGCGGCGAGTATGTGGCCATGTCCGGCCCGTCGGGCTGCGGCAAGTCCACGCTTCTGTCGATTCTGGGACTGCTCGATACGCCGACCGGCGGCCGTTACCTGCTCAATGGAAACCCGGTTGAGAACCTGAGCTTCAGCGAGCGCTCTCGCATTCGGAATCAGGAGATCGGCTTCATCTTCCAGAGCTTCAACCTCATCGGCGACCTTACGGTTGAAGAGAATGTGGAACTGCCGCTCACCTATCGCGCCGGAATGCCTTCGGCCGAGCGCAGGAAGCGCGTGAAGGAAGCGCTGGAGCGGGTAAACATGGCGCATCGCATGAGGCACTATCCTGCGCAACTCTCAGGCGGCCAGCAGCAGCGTGTGGCCGTGGCGCGCGCGCTGGCCGGCTCCCCATCGATTCTGCTGGCCGATGAGCCCACCGGCAACCTGGACTCAAAGAACGGAGAAGCGGTGATGCACCTGCTCGCCAATTTGCACCGCGAGGGCTCGACCATCTGCATGGTGACGCACGATCCGCGTTTCGCCAAGCACGCCCAGCGCGAGGTGCACCTCTTCGACGGCAAGGTGGTCTCGGAGGACGAACTGAAGAAGCTCACTGAAGAAGTGGAGGCGTAGAGATGCTTCAGGATATTCGCTACGCGCTGCGCCAGTTGCGCACGGCGCCGGTTTTCACCGCCGTAGCGGTGCTCACGCTGGCGCTGGGTATCGGCGCCAACACCGCCGTATTCACGCTGGTGCAGGGCATTTTGTTGCGCTCGCTCCCGGTGGCCGATCCATCGCACCTCTACCGCATCGGAGATAACGGGCAGTGCTGCGTCGACGGCGGATTTCCCGAAGATGCGGCACAGACCGGCGATTTCTCGATTTTCTCCACCGATCTCTATCAATACTTCAAGATGAACGCCGCGGAGTTCGAGCAACTTGCGGCTGTGCAGGCCGGACAGGGCCGGTGGAGCGTCCGTCGCGGAGATGCGCTTCCCAAATCGATGCACGGCGAGTTCGTCTCCGGCAATTATTTTTCGACGCTTGGCCTCCGCGCTTATATGGGACGGATGTTCTCTGATGCGGACGACGTGGAGGGCGCGCCGCCTGCAGTGGTGCTGAGCTATGAGGCGTGGCAGAGCGAGTACACCGGCGATCCTAGCATTGTTGGATCGACCCTCTACATCCAGGCAAAGCCGTTTACGGTGAGCGGCGTCGCACCTCCGGGTTTCTTCGGTGATCGCGTTACGGACACTCCGCCGGAGTTCTGGATGCCAATCTCGGATGAACCGTATGTGCGCGGGGCCAGCTCTATCCTGCATCATCCGATTCAGCATTGGCTATATCCGCTCGGACGCGTTCGCCGAGGAACAAATATCGCAGCCCTGCAAACAAAGCTTTCGCAGTTGCTGCAGCAGTGGGCGTATTCGCAACCTCTGCTGACTGCGAATGGCGGCACGTCAGTGATCCCCAAACAGCATGTCGTACTGTCGCCGGGCGGCGGAGGCATCCAGAGCCTGCAACAGAAAACGGGCAGGGGACTCAAGATGCTGATGATCCTCTCGTCGTTTGTGCTGCTGATTGCCTGCGCGAATATCGCCAACCTGGTACTGGCGCGCGCTACCACGCGCCGCGCCGAGGTGGCGATCCGCATGGCGATGGGAGCGGGCCGGCGGCGGGTGATTCGCCAGACCGTGACGGAGAGCGTGCTTTTGAGTTGTATCGGCGGCCTCGCGGGATTGGTTGTGGCCTATGCAGGTTCGCGCACGATTCTAGTTCTGGCCTTTCCAGATGCGCGCCATCTCCCCATCAGCGCGAATCCCTCTCCGGCAATCCTTGCGTTTGCATTTGGCGTTTCTCTGCTCACAGGCGTTCTCTTCGGCGCGGGTCCGGCATGGTTCTGCGCGCATGCGCAACCGGCGGACGTGCTTCGCGGCTCGATCCGAACCACACGGGACCGCTCGTCGTTTCCACAGATGGCGCTTGTGGTGCTGCAGGCTGCGTTCACGGTCGTCTTGCTTGCTGGCGCCATTCTGATGACGCGGACATTCGCCAACCTGGAGAACCAGCGGTTTGGCGTTGAAACCCCGAACCGCTACGTATTGCATTTCGATCCGGAGGGTGCCGGGTATACGCAGGGCCGTCTTGCAGGACTATATCGCCAGATTGAGGACCGCTTCGTGGCATTGCCCGGCGTCAACGCGGTTGGCCTAGCGCTGTACAGTCCGCTCGAAGGCGACAACTGGGGCGAGTGCGTGATTCAGCAGGGGCATCCCGCTCCCGGCCCCAATGCGCCTTGCGCAGCCACTTGGGATCGCGTCAGTCCACAGTTCCTCCAATCCATTGGTGTTCCCATCATCCGCGGGCGGGGCATCACCGAACAGGACACCGCTGCCACGCCGCAGGTGGCGGTGGTGAACCAGGCCTTTGTGAAACGTTTCTTCCCGGACAAGGACCCGATCGGCCAGCATTTTGGAATCGATGTGCCGCAGTACTCGGGCAGCTTTGAAATTGTAGGAGTCTTCCGTGACTTCAAGATGAACGATCCGCGTGACGAGGTGCACCCCGTATTCCTGCGTCCGCTTGCGCAGCCGTTTAATGGCTACAAGGAAGACATCCTGAAGAGCATGGAGGCGGAATCGATGTTCGTCAACGCGATTCTGCTCAGCTTCGACCGGCATCCGCAGAATGCAGAGGAGTTGATCCGGCAGACGCTGGCGGGCATCGATCCCAATCTGACTGTTATGGACCTCCGTCCGTTTGAATCGCAGGTAGCGGGTAACTTCACGCCGGAGCGCTTGGTAGCGCGGCTCACCAGCCTGTTTGCGGTGCTGGCGCTGATTCTGGCGTCGGTCGGACTGTACGGCGTCATGTCCTACTTCGTCGCGAGGCGCACGGGAGAGATCGGCATTCGCATGGCACTAGGTGCAACCCGGGCGAGCGTGGTGGGTGGCGTGCTTCGCACCGTGCTGGTACAGACAGCTCTGGGTCTCGCGATCGGAATTCCCGCGGCGTATTACGCAGGGTACCTCATGGCCAGCCAGCTTTACGAAGTCAAAGCGTACGATCCGGTGGCGATATTCGGTGCTACAGCAGTGCTTGCCATTTGCGCGGTGATTGCGGGATTCATTCCGGCGCGGCGTGCGGCCTCGATTGAGCCGATGCAGGCGCTGCGAATCGAATAGGAGGTCGACAATGTTGAGCACCATTGCGAAGGACGTTCGTTACGCGGTGCGGCAGTTGCGGCGCGCACCTGGATTTGCCGCCGCCGCCGTGCTCACATTGGCGCTGGGTATCGGCGCGACGACGGCCATCTTTACACTCGTGTATGACGTACTGCTCAAGCCGCTACCATATGCGCACCCGGGGCGGCTGGTCGTGCTGGAAGAGCGGGTTGCGGAGTTCCGCGATATTTATCCGAAGCTACCGATGAACGCGAACCATTTTGTCAACTGGCAGCGGAACAGCCATACGATTGAGTCCATGGCGGTCATGGAGGAGGAGTCCATGCCGCTGGGGATGAGCGGCTCTCATCCATTGCAGGTGCTCGTGTTGCGCGCAACGCCCGGCATCTTTCCCGTGCTGGACGCCGGACCGCAGCTCGGCCGTGCGTTCACTGCGCAGGAGGCGCAGCCCGGCCGCGACCGCGTCGTCGTGCTGATGGACGATCTCTGGCGGACGCAGTTTCAGAGCGATCCCCGAATCCTGGGGAAGACGATCACGCTCAATGGCTTTCCTTTTACTGTGGTAGGAGTGATGCCACGGTCGTTTCGCATCCCCATTATCGAAACCATCGCCGGTCCGGGCTCGAGCCGTCCCAATCCCGTGGAAGCGCTCGTGCCCTTCGCCTTCTCAAAGGACCAGTTGGCCGAGGCTATGGGCGACTTCAACTACTTCGGACTCGCCCGCCTCAAGCGAGGAGTTTCCGTAGATCAGGCGAATGGGGAGATCGACGCGCTGCAGCACACGATCTCGGCAGGGCTCGCATCCGATGAGCAAGGCACGCTCTCCGCCGCGCTCACGCCCTTCCAGCAAGCGTTGGTCGGAGACAATCGGACGCCCCTGCTGATCCTCCTCGCCGCTGTTGCCGGATTGCTTCTGGTCGGCTGTATCAACATCGCGAACCTTCTTCTGGCGCGCGCGACCGGCCGCCGGCAGCAGATGGCCGTGGCCGCGGCCCTTGGGGCAAGCCGCACCGACCTGCTCCGCATGACAATGCGCGAGACGACCATGCTTGCGGCGTTTGGTGGCGTGCTCGGGATTTCGCTGGCGGCCATCCTCGTGCCCGCAATGCAGCGCTATCTTCCACCGGCACTCAATTTTCGGGGCGCGCTGCATCTGGATTGGGCAGGCGCATCCTGCGCCCTCCTTCTTGCTACCGCCGCAACTTTGATTGCCGGCGCGGCCCCGGCCTGGATCGGCTCCCGGACGCAGCCCCACGATGTCCTGCGCGGCGAGTCGCGGCTGGCCAGCGAATCGCGGGGTAACAAGCGCCTGCGCAGGGCGCTTGTTGCCGTGGAGGTGGCCGTGAGCACTGCACTGGTGCTGACGACCGGGCTCCTCACTGCGAGCCTGGCCAAGATGATGCGCATCGACCGCGGCTTCGACGCGGATCGCGTCCTCACCGCCTCTGTTGATTTGCCCAGCCAATCGTATTCCAACCTGCAACCACGGGCCGCATTCTACAAAGAGGTTCTTGAACGGCTGCGGGGGCTGCCCGGCGTGGAGGATGCAGGCCTGACGAGCCAATTGCCCCTGGCCGGAGACCAATGGATCGATATGATCCGGGTTCCCGGCGATACCCGTCCAGCCATGCAGATTCCCACCGAGCATTTCCGCTCGATCAGCCCCGGGTATTTGGAAGCGATTCATCTGCCCCTGATCTCCGGACGCTACTTAAACGCAAGCGACGAAGGCAAACACTACGCTCTTCTCTCGGAGCTGACGGTCCGCACACTCTGGCCGGGCATGAATCCCATTGGCCGCCAATTCAGCCGTGCCGGTAATACTGAGGCGCCTTTTACCGTGATCGGTGTAGTGAGGGACGCGCGGACCATCTCGCTCGCGCACGATGACCCGATGATGGTGTATACGCCGTACTGGTATCGTTGCGAAAACGCATCCGGGTTGGTCATTCGTACGCGCCAGGATCCATCCATGATGGCGGCCGCCATCCGCAAGGCTGTCTGGCGCGTGAACTCCGATGTGTCGGTACCGGTGGTTCGTAGTCTGGGAGGAGTCGTCGCGGACTCGGTGGCAAACCGCCGCTTTGAGATGGATCTCCTGCTGTTGTTCGCAGTCAGCGCGTTGCTTCTGGCCGGGCTGGGCGTCTACGGCGTCGTCACATACTCTGTTGTCCAGCGCGAGCGCGAGATCGGCTTGCGGATGGCGCTGGGCGCAATGCGGGTCACAATCTACGGCATGGTGCTGCGCGATGGTCTGCTGCCGGTTCTGGTCGGCGCAGCCGCCGGTGTTGGCGTCGCCTTAGCCTTCGCGCGCGTTGTCGGAAGCCTGTTGTTTCAGGTAAGCCCCTACAATCCAGCGGTGATCGCCTGCGCTGTCAGCATGCTCGTGACTGTAGGAGCAGCCGCCTGCCTGCTACCCGCGCGTCGCGCCGCGACTGTCGACCCAATGCAGGCGTTAAGAAACGAATAATCTGCCGCGAGCATTTGGCTGACGGATTGGAGTCATTCGCAACCATGATCGAACTGAAGAATGTAGAACGCAGTTACAAGACTGGCCACACGGAGACGTGGGTGCTGCGTCGCATTGGAATCACCATTCGCGAGGGCGAATTCATCACCGTGATGGGACCGTCGGGAGCAGGAAAATCATCGCTCCTGAACGTGCTCGCCTTGCTGGACGACAGTTGGCTCGGCGAGTACTGGTTCGGGGAGACGCCGGTGCACACGCTCAGTCGCAAGCAGCGCGCAGACCTGGCGCGTCAGCGCATGGGTATGGTCTTCCAAAGCTATCACCTGCTCGACGACCTCACGGTTGCTGAGAATATCGACCTGCCGCTCTCCTACAAGAACCTGCCCGCCAAAGAGCGCCAGGGCATGGTCGCCGACATCCTCGACCGCTTCCGGATCGTCGCCAAAAAGGACCTCTATCCCAGCCAGCTCTCCGGCGGCCAGCAGCAACTGGTCGGCGTTGCGCGTGCCGTGGTGCATGCGCCCGCGCTGCTCTTGGCGGATGAGCCCACAGGCAATCTGCACTCCACGCAGGCGCGCGACATCATGGAACTCTTCCGCGAACTCAACCGCGCGGGCACCACCATCGTTCAGGTGACGCACTCTGAAGAGAATGCGCGATACGGATCACGCATTCTAGGGCTGCACGATGGCTGGCTCACACGTGATGAATCACTGCAGATCAACACGCAGGAGGTCGGGACCAAGTGAAATGCTTTCAGGCGCATGCTTCGATTACGAAGCCGACTCCACGCTCGCCGATGCAAGCCATTGCCGCAATTCTTCTCTTGCAGGTGAATATGGCCCTTGCAGTGGAGCCAGGATCTACCAACTCCGTGCAGGCGTCTCCGCCAGCGACCACGTCCGCCACTACCGCGCAAAGCTTCATTCCCTTCGATCAACTGGTGCGTTCATCGTGGAACCCCATGGACGCCTATCGTGGAAAGGCGGTTCCACCGCCCAACATGGCGAACTCTGCGCGCCTCGATTCTCTGGTGCGCGAGGGTAAGATTTATCTCTCGCTTCAGGACGCAATCGACCTGGCCCTCGAAAACAACCTCGACATGGTGATTGCACGCTACAATCTGCCGATTGCGCAGACCGATGTTCTGCGTACGCAGGCAGGAGGCCTTGTGCGCGGCGTCAACACCGGCGTGGTTTCAGGGACTCCTGGCGGAGGCCAGGGTGGATTTGGCACAAGCGGCGCGGGCGGGGGCGCCGGCGGCACCACGGGCGGTGCAGGCGGCGCCGGAGCCGGCGCTTCCGGCATTGTGTCCTCCACGCTGGGCACGGGCACTGCGGTTTCTGGTTTCGATCCGGTCATCACCGCGCAGATACTCGACGATCATCAAGCGCAGCAGCTCTCCAACTTTCAGGTAGAGGGAGTCTCGGTCTGGAAGGTGAACTCCGAGCAGGCCAACGTCAGCTACCTGCAAGCCTTTCCCACGGGAAGCAGCCTGGAGGTTGACTGGAGCAATTATCGGCAAACATCTAATGGCATTTACGACTACTTCAGCCCGGAGTTGTTCACCAAAATACGCTTCCTAGCCCAGCAGCAATTACTTGCCGGCTTTGGCCTGGGACCGAACCTGCGCTTTTTGCACATCGCCCGCACTAATCAGAAGATCTCAGACATTGCTTTTCGTGCCCAGGTGATCGCCACCGTGACGCAGATTTGCGATATGTATTGGGATCTAGTCAACGCGTACGATACGGAACAGGTGGGAGAGCGCTCAGTGGCCTTCGCGGCGGAGACGCTCAACACGGCGCGCAAGCAGCTAGCGCTGCAGGCGATTCCGGAGATGGATGTGCTGAAGGCCGAGGGTGAGGTTGCGACGCGCGAGCAGGATCTGACCGTGGCCCGCACCAATCTGGAGCTGCAGGAGCTGCTGATGAAGAATGCAATCACGCGTACCCTCGACGATCCGGTCCGTGAGGAGATGCCGGTCGTTCCCACCGATCGCATAAGCACGCAGATGCAGCCAATCTCTGAGTCCGTTCAGGATATGATCGCGGCGGCTCTGGAGCAGCGTACGGAACTGCAGGAGTCGAGTCTGGACTTGCAGAACCGCGAACTGAGTCGCAAGACCGCGCGCAACGCTTTGCTTCCGCAGCTCACCGCGTATGGCTTCTATACTGGCACAGGCACTGCCGGCAATCTGAATTCGAACTACTATGACAAGTCGATCAGTACCACACTTCCGGGAAACTACGGAGGAGCCCTGCAGAGCGCATTTAACAACGACGCGCCGGAGTATCAGGTGGGCTTGCAGTTGAATATTCCGCTGCGCAACCGGATTGCCAAGGCTGACCAGTCTCGGACAGAGCTGGAGTACCGCCAGTCTCAGGTGTACTTTGAGGAGTTGAAGAAGCGCATTCGAATCGAAGTGCGCAATGCGCGCTATGCACTGGAGCAGGGTGCGAGCCGCGTGGAGGCCGCGCGGAAAGCCCGGGACTTGGCCCAGCGCACGATGAGTATCATGCAGAAGGAGCAAAAGTTGGGAGCAGGATCGAACCAGCAGACGCTCGGGGCGGAGCACGATCTGGCAATTGCGGAGTCAGCCCTTGTGACGGCCGAAACCGCATACGAGAAGGCACGCATTGAAGTACGTCGCGCAACCGGCTCAATGCTTGAAGATTATGGAATCTCAATCGCCGATGCCAAATCCGGCACAGTGGAGGCAGGCCATCTCCAGTAATCGAGAGCAAATCCGGGTTCTGGTCGCCGACGATCAACCGCATATCCTGGAAGCCGTGGAGCTACTATTGCAGCCGCAGGGAATCGTAGTGGACTGCGTGCGTTCGCCGCAACTTGCTCTTGAGGCGCTGGGTCAGACCGACTACGACGTGATCCTGATCGACCTGAACTACACCCGCGACACCACCAGCGGGCAGGAGGGCCTGGGTCTTCTGGCGCGTATCCAGGAGATGGATGCGCGGCTACCGGTCATCGTGATGACTGCGTGGGGGAACATCGATCTTGCGGTGGAGAGCATCAAACGCGGCGCGCGGGACTTCATCCAGAAGCCCTGGGAAAACGAGCGGCTCATCAGCCTTGTGCGCGTGCATGCCGAATTGCATCATGCTCTCCGCCACGCGCGGCAACTGGAGATCGAGAACCGCATCCTCCGCGGCGAAGGCATGCCGGAGTTTGTGGCCAGCGCGCCATCGATGCAGCCTGTGCTTGAACTCATCGCCCAGGTGGGGCCTTCAGATGCCAATGTGCTGATCACGGGCGAGCATGGCACGGGCAAGGAGATCGTTGCCAAGTTGCTCCATGCCGCCTCGCGGCGCTCCCGTATGCCTCTTGTAGCCGTGAATGCCGGGGGCCTGCCCGAAGGAACGTTCGAAAGTGAAATCTTCGGCCATGTCAAAGGCGCATTCACAGACGCGCGCAGTGATCGCGTGGGTAGATTTGAGCTGGCCAACGGCGGCACGCTCTTTCTTGATGAGATTGCCAATGTGCCGCTGCGTCAGCAGGCCAAGCTCCTGCGCGTGCTTGAGACCGGCGAACTCGAGCGCGTGGGCTCCTCGCAGACACGCCGCGTTGCTGTGCGCGTACTTTCCGCCACAAATGCTGATCTTCACGAAGAGACGAAGAGTGGAAGGTTCCGTGAAGATTTGCTCTTCCGCATCAACACGGTCGAGATCCATTTGCCGGCATTGCGTGACCGTCGCGAAGACATTCCGTTGCTGGCCACGCACTTTCTCACTCGCAACTGTTCTCGCTATCGTAAGCAAGTGACAGGCTTTTCGCCGGCAGCCATGCAGCAGATGATGCAATATCCATGGCCGGGCAACGTGCGCGAGATGGAACACGCGGTGGAGCGCGCTGTGCTCCTCTGCCGCGGTGAAGAGATCGAGCCGTCCAACCTTGCCATCGCTTTTTCGCGGTCATCGGCTCAGTCCATTGAGAATATGAGTATCGACGAAGTCGAAGCCATGCTCATACGCAAGGTACTGCGCCGCTGCGAAAACAACATCTCGCAAGCGGCTGAAGCACTCGGCCTGAGCCGTGCGGCTCTCTATCGTCGCATTGAAAAATATGGCCTATGAAAGCGAAGGACTGACGCGACGCTCACACGGGCGCAAACGCTCCGCGGTTCGCCGGGCATGGCTCTACTGCGTGCTCCTCTCGCTTCCCGCCTTTATCTTCGGAGCGATTCTTGTCTTGCAGCGTTCGTTCTCTGGCGCATCCGCCATACTGCTCGCAGCCTGCCTGCTTTTGTACCTCGCTGTTATGGCCTCATCGCTGATTGAGGGTTTTATCCGGCCCCTCCAGACGCTCTCAAATGTCGTATCCTCGCTGCGTGAAGGCGATTACTCATTCCGCGCCCGGGGCGCGAGCTCCGGCGATGCGATGGGTGAGCTTGCAGCGGAGGTCAACGCACTTGCCGATCTGCTCCAGAAGCAGCGGGTGCGGTCGCTTGAAGCCACCGCTCTGCTGGCTCGCATTCTTGAAGTGATGCAGTCGCCGATCTTCGCTTTCAATCGCGACAATGTGCTCCAACTGGTGAATGATGCCGGAGCGCAACTGCTGGGTCTGCCCCACGCTCGCTGCTTTGGCCGCACTGCTCGCGAGCTCGACCTCGACAACCTGCTTGCGGCGCCCGACGGCAGCATTCACGCCTTCGGCACCAGGCCCAATCGCTGGCTATTGCGCAAGGCCGCCTTCCGCCAGGATGGCGCACCCCATACCCTTCTTTTGCTGTCCGACGTAAGCCAACCGCTTCGAGAAGAGGAGCAGGCCGCATGGAAGCGCCTCATCCGCGTCCTGGGCCACGAGCTTTCCAACTCGCTTGCACCGATCAAGTCCATCGCAGGCAGCCTCCTCGCGCGCATTGACCAGGTGGAGGGCGATGAGGCTGCATTACGCGATTTCCGCCGCGGCCTTGGAGTGGTTGAGAGCCGTGCGGATGCTCTGCATCGCTTTGTGCAGTCATACCGCGTGCTGGCTCAGTTGCCGACTCCTACACTTGCACCGGTGCTGGTGAAGCCGCTGCTGGAGAGGGTCGCTCTAATAGAGCAACGCGTGGAGGTGCTTCTTTCTCCCGGACCCAGCGCCAGTCTGTTGGCTGACCCAGATCAGTTGGAGCAGATGTTCATCAACCTTCTGACTAACGCGGCAGACGCCTCCCTGGCCAATGGCGCAAAGCCAGTTCGCATCGAGTGGCGAATTGCTGAGTCGAACCTGCTCGTCATCATCGAAGACTGCGGCCTCGGCATTGCGAACCCTGAAAATCTCTTCGTTCCGTTCTACACAACCAAGCCCGCTGGCAGCGGGGTCGGCCTGGCTTTGGCGCAGCAGATTGCACGCGCCCACGGTGGGGAAATTTACCTTCTCAACCGCGAGGACGGCGATGGCGCTCGGGCGATGGTGCAGCTTCCAATGCCTTTGCCCGTCACGGCCCAGGTCCAGGATGGAAACGCATTGGAGCGGTAGATCGGTCCCGCGTCGATGAGACCGGAGATCTTACGCTCTCGCTCCTGAGTTCAATCAAATCCGCCACTTTGTAGAACGATGTGCTGCAGCCCGACGCAGTATCAGGCGTCAGGGAATTGCTCAGGGGCGCAAATTGCGTCCTCCGCGGCGAAGCCGTGCGGAAATATTAATGAAAAGGTAACTGCCGAACATCCAGTCTCAGGAGGAACCATTGGCGAATGAGATTGTTTAGTCCTCGATTTCCGGATCGTTTTGGCAGGCTTCCTCATATGGGTGATTTCACTGATCTGCAGATCCTGGCTGCCGAGATTGCCCTCGGCGCCACAGCGCAGGTTGAGATTGCGATTCCCGGAGACAGAGTTGTCGCGCATTATGTTGGCCATTGACGACCCTTGCGTGGCATAGGAAATGCATTATCCGCGAGACGTCTCGTGGTTCAATGCTACCCTTTGCCAGAAAGGAGGAATGCCGTGACCGACGAGGCGCACCCTCCCGTTTCACTCGGCGACGTACTCAAGAGAGAGCATGGAGAGATCATGGAGGTTCGCAAGAGACGGCTTGCGAACTTCAATCCTGGTTCCATGCGACCAAGGGCCGCAGCTCCAGCCCGTTCTGTTGCCGAAGGAGCGCCGCCAAGCGGGGGAATGTCAGATTTGGAGATGCACGACCCTGACTGGGTACACGTGATTGAGAAGGCACACGAGGCAAATTTCGTTGGGCTGGCCTTCTCGGGCGGAGGGATTCGCAGCGCAACCTTTAATCTGGGAGTTCTGCAGGCACTGGCAGACTTGAAGCTGCTCTGCCGCATCGATTATCTCTCCACTGTCTCTGGCGGTGGATACATTGGCAGTTGGCTGGTGGCTTGGACCCAGCGACTGGGGAGTTTTGCCAGACTAGAGGAACAGATATCCGCCCATCGTGTGCATTTAAAAGACGACAAGGAGCAGCCTCCGGTTCGATTCCTCAGGGTGTTCAGCAACTATCTCACCCCCAAAATTGGATTCTTCAGCGGCGATACATGGGCGATGATCGCGATTTACCTCCGTAATCTGCTGCTGAATCTAACTACCGTGCTGGCACTGCTGGCAACGTTTCTCCTGTTGCCGAGCGTAGCGAAAGCGTGGGCCTGCACGGCCCTCGCCTGTCCTCAGGTCGGCTATGGATTGGCGGCCATGGGGTTGGCGCCGCTGTCGGTTGCGTTCCTGATGATCCTGGTCAATATGGGATTTCTCAGTGCGCCGAAAATGAAGCAATCGCCGCGGTTCACAGAGCAGAGATGTATCTTGCTGCTGGTAAGCGCGCCTCTGTTTGGCGCCGCCGTGGCAGCGGCGCTGTGGCTCACCAAGCGGTCTCCTTTCCTCCTCGGGAAATCGCCTTTGGCACTCACGAGTGATGAAGTGTTCCCCTACGAAAACTCAGTATTGATCGGAGCGATTGGCTATTGCGTGATCTGGGGACTTGCTCGTCTGGGTGAAGTGATCTACGGCAAGCAGATGAGCGCAGCGAAGAAGAATGTTGCGACGGTGATTTCGAAGCGTCCCCGCTTCCGCGACGGATGGATGATAGAGGCGGGAGCGTCTGTGTGCGCCGGCGCCCTGGCCGGATGGCTCTTCGCGCTGCTTTCCGGCTTGCCGTTCTTCCATGGTGTGGCCGCGGCGCTAACCGTTGGCGTGCCGCTTGTGGTGGCAGTCTTTCTGATAGCAGGAGTACTGCAGATCGGATTGATGGGCGTGATCTTTCGTGATTGGAAGCGGGAATGGCGGGGGCGGCTGGGTGGATGGCTGCTGCTGTTCGCAATCGTCTGGCTGGCGCTCTTCTGGCTGGCCCTCTTCTTTCCCTCATTCATAAGGCACGATGCGCTGGTGAGCGCGGCGTGGAAGACGCTGGCGGCGAAGTACCTGACTCCAGCCTGGATCCTCTCCACCTCCGCCACCGTGTTCGCGGGAAATTCCAAGGCCTCCTTGAAGCCCGACTAAAGCCAACTGGATGGATGCTGCGATCACAGTGGGGCCTTAAGTCTTTGGGGTGGGACTGCTTTGCTGGATATCATTTGGGGTCGATTCTTTTCTGGGAATCACCGGCCCGTTGTACCGGACTCTCTTCGTCTGCGCAGCGGTGACTCTGCTGATGGCCTGGCGGGTGGACATCAACCAGTTTTCGATGCACATGTTCTACCGCAATCGCCTGGTTGCATGTTTTCTGGGCGCGTCCAACAGCGACCGATCGCCCAACCGGTTTACCGGTTTCGACCCTGGCGATGATTTGCCCCTGAAGGATTTCCGATGGAATGCGCCAAAGCCATACGACGGACCATATCCGGTGCTGAATGCATCTTTGAATCTGGTCAAAGGCAAGGACCTCGCGTGGCAGGAGCGCAAGGCAGAGTCCTTCGTGATGACGCCTCATTTTTGCGGTTACGACGTCTGGCTGGAGGAGCAGGACAGCCCGATGCTGATGCATGATCGACCGACGACAGACGACAGGAAAAGGGTGGACGGCCTGGTTACGGCAACCGCGACCGCTGTCGCGCGACAGGCGAACGTACTATCCTCGGCATCCATCGCGGGAAAGGAGGATCCCGCCCAATCTACGGAGAGTTGGTTGGAAAGGGCCCTGGACACAATCTGCAAGACCGGCCATAAGCTGGAGCGATTTGGATACCGCGCCACGGAAGACTATGCCTTCCCGGTCCCAGGGTTTAATGGGCCGAATCTTGGACTTGCAATGGCCATCTCCGGGGCAGCAGTCAGCCCGAATATGGGGTTTTACAGCTCGACGCCCGTTGCATTTCTCATGACCATCTTCAATGTCCGGCTGGGGCAGTGGCTCGGCAATCCGCGCCATCCAATCACGTCTAGGCGCGCGACGCCCCGCCTGGGCCTTTGGTGGCTGATTAACGAGTTGCTGGGTGGAACCAACGACGATGCAGGTTATGTCTATCTGTCCGACGGAGGGCACTTTGAAAACATGGGCTTGTACGAACTGGTCAAGCGGCGCTGCGGGTTGATCATCGTCTGCGATGCTGAAGCGGATGAAAACTACACATTCTCCGGAATCGGAAACGCCATCAGAAAATGCCGAATCGACCTGGGAATCGACATCGACCTGGACACCAGCAAGATTGCTCCCCCGAAGGCCGGGCGCTGGAGCGAACAGCACTGCGTGGTCGGTAGGATTCACTACGAGAACGCGGATCAATTCGCCCGGACGGGAATCATCA
>JAKBHH010000086.1 GCA_021836865.1 Acidobacteriota bacterium | reverse complement strand
GAGCCTTTCATGACGGCCCTGCGCAAAATCGTCCTCTATTCCACAAACGGCGTCAGCACTCCCGTGCAATACGCCATGCTTCACGCACTCAAAATCACAGACAGCGAACTCGTCTGGCGCCGTCAGGAATATCGCAAGCGTCGCGATCTGCTCGTCACCGCTCTCAATGAAGTCGGCCTCGAATGCGAGCCGCCCGCGGGAGCCTTCTACGCATTCCCGAACGTCGCGAAGATCCACAAAAACAGCCGCACCGCCGCGCAGATCCTGCTTGAAAAGGCACACATCGCCACCATCCCCGGCTCTGTCTTCGGCGCGCAGGGCGAGGGCCACCTGCGCTTCGGTTACGCCATCACGATTCCTGAGATCGAGGCCTGCGTCGAAGCGCTCCGCGCCTTTCTTGCCTGAGCCTAGTCTCTGCGTCGCGCTTCGCCAATCGCGCGGCTCGTCTCCACGCGCGCCGCGCGCAGCAGCCGTGCAAGCTGCTTGAGATGCAGCAGCACCGCATACGCGCGCAGAATCTCTGCCTGCGAAAAATTCAACCCTTGCAGCCGCACCTCGGCCATCCGCGCATCCAGCGAGGCAATGTCTCCCTCCAGGTCAATCTCCTTCGGCGCGATGTGAAACTGCCATCGGTGAGCGCAGTGAGCCACATAGTGAAATCCCGTGCGGATATCCACCACCAGCTTCCCAAGCTCCGGCTCAAGGTGCAGCGCGTATCCATCCTCGCTGCTGTCTTTCACCGCCAGCTCCAGCGCGGTCAGCGCATCCATCAGCGACCGCCCAAACTGCGCCAGCATATTCAGCCCTTCGCGCCATCCCGGCCCGCCAGAGGGTTCGCTCTGCGACGCCTCCAGCAGTTCGTTGTTGCCCGCGAGCATGGCCATCGCATCCTCGCGCATCTCGTTCAGATGCTCCGGCGTCTTTCCGCGGAATCCCTGCAGAATCGCTTCAAAATACGCGCTCAGCACTAGCAGTTCCTGCGCCAGCCCGTCGCGTAGCCGCAGCCGCGCGCGGTCCGGAAAAATAAGCGTAGCAACGCCCAGCGCCACCACAATTCCAAGCGCCACCTGGCCCACCCGGTCCAGCGCAACCGTCCAGTGCGAGCCGCCATGCTGTACCAGCATCACGATCGTCGTCGTCACTCCGGCCAGTCGCGAGCTGCTCCTGAACCCGAGCAGTCCGCAGATCGTAATGGCCAGAATCACCGCTGCCAGATAATTCCACGGCAGCGCGCCCACAAACGAAAATCCAAAGCCCAGCACCGCGCCGATCAGCGTGCCCAGCAGCCGATCGCGCGAAGCCGTAATCGTCGCTCCAAAGTTCGACTGCAGTACGATGATCGCGCTGATCGCGCCCCAGTAGCCGTCGTGCATGCCGAACCGCATCGCCAGCCACCAGCACAATCCCGCCGCCAGCGCTGTTTTCGTGGCGTGAATCAGCAATCTCTGATGCTCTCGGCTCATCCAGCGCGGCTCGCCCGCGGGCTCCACGCCCAGCTTCACCGCAAGCTGCTGCTGCGACCACGTCTTCGGTGCCGTCAGGCGCATCGCCACCTCTCCATCGGCTGCATCCCTGCATTCACTCTATCGCGCAACGGGACACACATTGCGTGACATCTCTCACGCTTGCCTGCTGTGCGAGAGTGCGCGCCGTCCTGCGTGTAGCATATGGGACAAGCGCCTGAGGCACGCATCCCTCATGATTCGAGTCGGCTATCCCGCAGTTCTATCCCGCGATCTCTTCACCGATTTCCCCTCGGAGGTCGAGCTCATCCCACTCTCTGAGAAATCCGACATCGTCCACGAAATCGATGTCTGGATCCCCGATCCCTACTCCACGCGCGCCCTGCGCGTCTGGCCACACCTGCGTGGCGTGCGCCTTGTCCTCTCGCTCATGGCCGGCACTGAGTGGATCCCCGCAACCGTCGGCTCCCACGTCACCATCTGCAGCGCCCGCGGCGCACACAACATCTCCACCGCCGAGTGGACCCTCTCCGCCATCTTCACCCTGCTCAAATACGTTCCGCTCTATCTCGACATCCAGCGCTCCGGCATCTGGAAGCGCCGCTTCGAGGCCTCCGCACACTACGCAACCATCACCGGTGATGCGCGCCCGCTCTATCCGCCCGTCATGCTGGAGGAACTCACCGGCAAGACCGTGCTCATCGTCGGCCACGGCTCCATCGGAAAAGAAATCGAGCGCATGCTCGCGCCATTCCACGTTGACTTGGTCCGCGTCGCCCGCACGCCCCGCACGCAGCCTCTCGTCCATTCCGTCGCGGAACTTGACAGCCTGCTTCCCAAAGCCGACATCGTCATCCTGATTCTTCCTCTTACCGACGAGTCCCGCGGCCTCATCGGCACCGCGCAGTTCAATCGCATGCGCCACGGCGCATTGCTTGTGAACGCCGCCCGCGGTCCCGTCGTTCAGACCGACGCGCTCGTTGCCGCTCTTCAATCCGGCCGCATCCGCGCCGCTCTCGATGTCACCGATCCCGAGCCGCTCCCTGAAGGTCATCCGCTCTGGAGCTGCCCCAATCTCTACATCACGCCGCACATCGGCGGCTCCAGTCCGCAATTCGCCGCGCGCTCCGTGCGCATCGCCGCCGCCGAACTGCGTCGCTTCATGGCCGGCGAGCCGCTGCACAACGCCGTTCAGCTCGCCGTCTGAGTCATCCGCTCCGCGCGCCGCCAGTCGCGCAGCCCCAGCACCGCCAGTCCGACGAGACACAGATACAGCAACGCCGTGGCCCACAGGTCTTTGTAGAGATACTCGCCGATGTAAACGATGTTCACCACAATCCACAGCCACCAGTTGGCCGTGTGCTTGCGCGCCTGCCACCAGCTCGCCACCAGGCTGTAGCTCGTTAGCGCCGCGTCCACAAACGGCAGCGCAGCATGCAGCCGCTTCGCAATCTCGCCCAGCACCACGCTGCCCACCGCACCCACAGCCAGCGCCACCAGCAGCGCCGTCATCGTTAACGGCTCCACGCGCACTTCGCCATCCTCGCGCACACCGCGCCACCAGTGCCACCATCCGTACAGTGTGAACACCACAAAGAACACCTGCAGCAGCGCATCCGAGAGCAGCCTCGCCTGATAGAAGACCACCAGATAAATCAAGTCCGCCGCCAGCACAATCGGCCAGCACAGCAGCATGCGCCGCGTCGTCAGCCAGATGCCCACCAGTGTCGTGACCGTCCCAGCAATCTCCAGCCCGTGCGTTGTGAGGTATTGCATCAGCAGCGTCCCGCTCATGCGCGCCCCGCTCCCTGCGCGCTCATCCGGCGTCGCTCGGCCCAGCGCCGCAGCCCGTCCAGCATCCGCGCGCCGGCCGCGCTGCGAAACCACCGTGCGTGTCCCACCAGATAATCCCAGCTCGCCAGCCGCGCCTTCTCGCGTGAGCGCAGCACACCCAGAAAATAGTCCGCCTCCGTCAGCGCAAATTCTGCATGACACAGCGCCATCATCGGCGCCAGAGCCGCTGCCTCTGCATCCGTCAACGGTCGCGTCTCATCGTAGCCCTCCAGCAGCGCCGTCGCGTGATCCATCTGCACAGTCACCGCGTCGGGCGCATCTGGATGGGTCATCAGCGCCAGCCACTCCACGCAATTCCGCTCCAGCGCCTGCGCCAGGTCGTGCACCGCAGTCGTCTTATCCGCCAACCCGAAATCAATCACCGCCGTCGCCCGCGCATCCTCGCCTGCCCCGCTCCAAAACAGATTCGACGCATGCAGATCGTTGTGCGTCCACAGCGGTTTCAGCTCCTTCAGCAGCGGCCGCAGCTCTTGATGAAACGGATCCAGCGCCTCCAGCGCCGCATCGCAGTGCGTGCGCGTCTCGGCATTATCGCGCAACGAAGCCCGCGCGTGCAGATACTCTGCCATCGACTTCTGCGCATCCTGCGCCGCAAAGATCGTGAAGCTCGCGACCAGCGGCTGCACCTTCCGCGCCGATGCATCAAACCCCTCTGCTGCCCGATGCAATCGCGCCAGCGCCCGTCCCGCCTCGCGTGCATGCGCTTCACACCGGAACGGCGTCCATGAGATTGCCTCTTCATAGAGGTCCACGCCCCGCGGCGTCTCATGCACCTCATAGCACCACGCGCCGCTCTCCACCGCGCTCGCGCTTGTCCGCGTTCGCAGCACGCGCGGCACGCTGCATCCGTGAGCCCGCAGGTGCTCCATGAACCGATGCTCTTCCGTCAGTCCCTCCGCATCGCGCACTGCCCGCGCATGCCGCTTCACAAATACCCGCCCTGCAGCCGTGCGCACCACGCTCGCCGCAGAGAATGGCCGCGGGCTCACCGTCTCAATCGCATACGGTCCTTCGCACTCCGCAAACTGCCCAAGCACCACGCGCACTTCGCCCTCGGTCAGCGGAGGCCAGTCCGGCTCCACCAGCGTCCCGTCCATTCCATGCGCTTTGGCTGTCTCGGTCATGCTCCCTGCATCCATCACACTCTGTTCACGCCAACTTAGAAAGTGTAATGGGCCGCAAGCCGCACCGTCGCCGGCGCGCCCAGGTGAATGAACGTATCGCCGTAGCTCGCGCCCGTATCCTTCCAGTAGCGCCGGTTGAACACGTTGTCCGCATAGAGCCGCAGGGTCAAATGTCCGCCCTCGCCGCCCGGCATATACCGCGCGCCCAAGTTGAACAGGTTGTAGCCGCCCACGCTTACCAGGTCATCGCGCGTTGCATCCTTGCGGCTCGTATAGCTCCAGCCCGGCATCAGGTGCAGCCCGCGCACGTGCGGCAACACCATATCCGCAAACAGGGTCGCGTGCTCGCGCGGCACATTGATCACCTGCTTGCCGTCATACGCCAGCGTCCCCGTATTCGTCGCTGTCGCCGATAGTGCCATCAGCGACGCCGTCAGTTGCACCCAGTTCGCCGCCTTGCCCTGCGCCGTGAACTCCGCGCCGTCATGCGTCTCGTGCCCCTGCGACTCAAAACACAGATCCCCCGGATTCACCGTCCCCGTGCAGAATGCATCCGGCCCCTGGATCACCCGCGGATAAAAGAACGGCTGCCGCATCCGGAAGACGTCCGCCGTCAGCAGAATCGAATGCTCGTACTTCACGCCAATCTCCGACTGCCGCGTGTTGTAGGGATCAAGAAACACATACGGGTTGTCCACCCACCACGGCGCCTGCGGACCCAGCGACAGCAGCACGCCATAGTTGCCATACAGCGTCACATCGCTCATTGGCGAGTAGGTCACCGCATACTGCGGCAGCCACAGTGTCCGTGCGGCTGTGTAATTGATGTCCGTTACCCGCGCAATGCGCCCTCCAGCCAGCAGAGTCACACCGCCCGGCAGGTGAATGCGGTCCTGCATAATTCCAGACACCTGATGGTTGAAATCCGACAGCGTCGACGGACCCGCGTGCTGCACCGGGCTCTCAATCGGATACGCAACATTCGGCTGGTACACGTTCTCCACGCCAATCGCCGTATACACAATCGTCGGCGACAGATCCACAAGCCGATGGAACAACTCCCCGCCGCCCACCACATCGTGCGTCAGCCAGCCCGTCGTAAAGTGCCCCTGCGCCAGCGCCTCTCCATCCGCGTCAAGCCATAACTCGCCGGGGCTGCGATAGTCATAGATCTCATAGCTCCCATCCGGGCAAAAAAAGTACGCTGGCGCATTCGGGCATAGCGAATTCCCATTCGCATCCAGTGCCGCGCCATACGGCCAGATCACATTATCGTCAATCAGCGAGTGGCTGTATTCGCCCGCCACCCGCGCCGACCACTTTGCATTGAAGGAATGCTCCAGCCGCGCTCCCGCATTGAACGCATCGAACGTGTTCGGCTTGTCCCACGGCTGAAACCCCAGCATCACCGAAGGATACACAGGCGATGGCACAGTCGTTCCACCCAGCAATTGATACCCAGCTTCCGAGCGCTGCACGCGATGCTGATATTCAAAGTCTGTATAGGCCTTGGTCTTTTCGTCGAGCTTCCAAGACGTGTCCAACGCGCCCACCCCGCGCCAGCCGTTCGCGTGCTGCACATAGGTGTGCATGTTCTCGCCTGCTATATTCAGTCGCAGCCCCGGCTCGTAGCGCATCTTGTTCAGCAGCAGCCCCGCATCCAGCGCTCCATACGACGTCCCCCGATGATCCGTCGCCATGTCTACCGCAGGCCGCAGTCCCGCGCGCGGCCCTTTGGTCACGTAGTTGATCAGCCCGCCCGCCGATGCCACTCCGCTCTCCACGCCTGCGATGCCCTTCAGAATCTCCACGCTCTGCTTGTTCTCCAGCGGCACATCCTGGTCGCCGGAGATAGTCATCCCGTTGATCGTCAGGCCCGTCGCCAGATCAATCGGAAACCCGCGAATCTCAAAATCACCGTAGTAGCCCACCGGCGCATAGTCCTCGCCCACCGAGGCATCGTTCTTCACCACGTCTGAGAGCACGCGCGCCATCTGGTCGTTCAGCACCGCGCGCGTCACAGAGGCCACCGCCAGCGGCGTATCGATCAGCAGTGTTCCATCCATACTGCCCACCGTCGTCGCGCCGGAGATGTAGTCATCCTTCACCTCCTCATGCACTTCCACCGTCGTCGTCACACGCTGCGGAATCCGCGCGCCCGCGGACTTGGCCGGAGTTTGTGCGGGGACGGGCTTCACACTGGTCTGGTTCTGCCCCGTGAGCGCCGGCGGCGCCGCAGCAGCAGAGACCAGCGCAACCTGCAGCGCCGCGGCGCGGCATGCACGCACAAAACTGAATGACTGAGACTGACTAGTTGGATAGGTGCCGCTCTTCGCTGCGGCAGTAGACGCTTGCATATCTTCCCCTCATTTCAACTTGCTGAAACAGGAGAACTCGCGCGTCGATTGAAGGAAGGCCACTTACTCTGGAAACTTCCCACGCCGGTATTATCCGGATCGGGTTCGAGGGTATTTCTCAGCCCCGCACCGCGGAGCACCCCTGTTTCAATAATCAAATTGAAACACTCCCCGCACCGGATTGCAAATCGCTTGATCACATGGCAAGATGCGCAATCAAGGACGCGCACTGCGCGCGCGCGTCCCATCCACACCGCAACTACTTTGTCGCGGCCTTGCTCGCGCCCTCTTTCAGCGTCACAATGCTGTCCACGTTCGGCAGTGTGAAGTGCTCCACCGCGCCGCTCGGCCAATGCACCTCAATGTCATCCACCTTGGCCGCCGCGCCCAGCCCGAAGTGTACCCGCTGGTCGTTCGACGAAAGATAGCTCCCGCCGCTCAGCACGTCCTCGCGCTGCTTCATGCCGTTCGCGGTCACATACACCGTCGCGCCCACCGCATCCCGTGGACTCTTCGGCCCGCCAACCAGCTGCATCTCAAGCCAGTGGTTCGTGTCCGCATTCACGTTCTTCAAGAGCACCGGATGCCCGTCCATCACGTTGATCACCGCGTCCAGCTTGCCTCGGTTGAACAGGTCGCCTACCGCCATGCCGCGTCCGGCCATCACCACCGCCAGGCCCGTGCCCTCCACCGCCGGCACATTTTCAAACCGCTTGCCGTCCACGTTGTGGAAGAGCATCGGCCGTTCCTTCCAGCTCGTGCCCCAGTTATATTTGTCCGCCTCGGGATACACGTGGCCGTTGTCCATCAGCAGGTCTTTCCACCCGTCGTTGTCATAGTCCATAAAGGCATCGCCCCAGCTCAGGAAGGGCACCGTGATCTCACCCAGTCCGATGTGATAGCTGATGTCCGTCATGTTCGCGTCGCCTTCGTTGTGGTAGAGCGGCTTGTAGCTATCCGAAAACGCCGTGTCAAACACATCCAGCATCCCGTTGTTCTCATAGTCGCCCACGGCAATCCCCATCGACGCCGTCTCCTGCCCCGCCTCGTTCACCGCAAACCCCGAGGCGTAGCTCACATCGTCAAACGTGCCGTCGCCCTTGTTGATGTACAGATAATTCGGCGTCGAGTCGTTGCCCACCAGCAGATCCAGCTTGCCATCATTATTGATGTCCGCAAACACCGCGCCCAGCCCGTAGTAGCCCGCCTTGTCCGCTACCCCAGCCTTCTCGCTCACATCCGTGAATGTCCCGTCGCCGTTGTTGTGGAACAGGTGATCCGGTTCGCCCTTCAGCCCGCGCGGCCCGCACGCCACCGCCTCGCCGCGAAACGTGCAGTATGCATTCACCGTCCCGCCCTCGCTGCTCTGCGGCGGATGCTCCCGGTCGAAATGCACATACCCGGCCACGAACAGGTCAAGCCGCCCGTCGCCGTCATAGTCACCCCACGTCGTCCCCGTCGACCAGCCGCCCACCGTCACGCCGGCCTTCTCCGCCATGTCCGTGAACGTCCCGTCGTGATTGTTGTGGTAGAGCCGGTTCTGTCCCCAGTTCGACACATACAGGTCCGGCCAGCCATCGTTGTCATAGTCCGCCACCGAGCAGCCCGTTCCCCAGCGGTCATTCGTCACGCCGGCCTTCTGCGCTACCTCGGTAAATGTCCCATCATGGTTGTTGTGGAAGAGCGCGGCATGCGGTGGCGCGGCCTTGCCGTCCAGCGCCGCAAAGGTCGAGCCATTCACCACGTAGATGTCCAGCCACCCGTCGTGGTCATAGTCCAGCAGACATACCCCACTGCCCTTCGTCTCCACCAGGTAGTGTTTATCGGGCGTGCCCATCGTGTGCGTCCAGTGCGTCAGCCCGGCCTTCTCTGAGGCGTCCTCAAAGACCACCGGCCCCGACTTCACAAAACCGCCCGCGGTGATCGGCCTGTGTTGCGCGTCCAGTTGAATCGCATGCGGTGATCCCGTCGCCTGCCCGCCGCCCGGCGTCGGCGCTTCGCTCGTCGCAGGCTGCTGCCCGCCCGCCGCCGAATCTGTGACCTGTGCCGAAACCAACGCGGGAACTGCGCACACAAGCAGCCCCAGGGGGAAGAACGGTCGTAAAGCTCTGAACATGCCTGCCAGTATACTGGCTTCGCCACAATCCCCCGCATCCATCGGAGGATGGACCCGCGCCGGCGCCAAACCGCGGCTCGCGACTGCTAAGGCATCACGCCTTCGGTGCCGCCGGTGTTAAGCCATGCCGCAGCATCACCTCGGCCATCCTCGCCCGGTCAGGGGGCCCGCCGGCCGCCGCATCGATCACCTCGGCCGCTTCACGGAAATACTGTGGGCCGATGGCAGCGGGCGTGACGGCGCACAGGACCTTCACATCCTGCGTGGTGTTGTTGTCGAAGCGGTGAACAGCGCCTCGTGGAATGCAGAGCGCCTCGCCTGGCCCCACGTCGATCTGCTTTCCGTCCACAGTCCAGGTCAGCACACCCTCGACTCCATAGATGGTCTCTTCATAGTGGTCGTGGCTGTGTGCCGGTGCATTCAGGCGCTGGCTGCCCGGCACCACCACCTCAAAGACTGCAATGGTGTTGGCCGAGTGTTCGCCAGTGAGCAGGAAGCGGACCCTGAGCGGACCAATGTGGATCGTTTCGTCGGCTGGATTGACGCACAGATCAATCATTTGCTGCATGATACAGATCTCCCTTGCCTAAACTCCCGATCGTGAGCCCGTTATGCCGGGGGAAGAAGCTCCAGCCCGTACCGGGGCGAAGCCGCAAGCGCCCGCGCAAGGAACTCCTTGCTCGGAAGCGGAGGTGCGGCAGTGCGATCCGTGACAGGATCGAACACTTCTGCAAAGTAGTGTTCCAGCCCCGCCGGTGTAATCACAAGCAGCGCCCGTGCATTCGCGTCGCCGGTGTTTTTGAACGAATGAACGATTCCGCGGGGAAGGAAAGCCGCAGCGCCTGCAGATGCGGTAAGTGTCTTCCCACCCACTTGAACGGTCAGCGTGCCCTCGAGCAGATAGAACGATTCGTCCTCGCGGTGGTGAATGTGTGGGGGTGGGCCGCCACCAGGAGGGACAGACATCTCAGCCATAAAAAAGGCTCCGCCCGTGTCTTTGCCTGTGATGAGAAATGTCATCACCGTGCCCGGCCCCCAATAGTCTGCTCCCGATCCTGCCGGGACGTACTTGACCTCACCTGGCAGCGATGCCGTCGCGGTCTCCTCCGGGTTGCCTGCGCGGGCCCTCTTCAGGCTGACGGTCTCGCTCGCGGAACCGGATTGCAGATCGATGGTTTGTTGCGTCATCTTTCACCTCATTTAGTAAACTCTGTTTACCGTGCTATGATAGTAAACACAGTTTACGGAGAGTGTCAATGGGTTTGTTGCAGCAAAATTCAGCAGCCAAAACCAAGCATATGCTCATCGGCGCGCTGATGCGCGTTCCGGCGGAGGCCATTCAACGCCGCATCCTCCGCGAACTGAATGCCGCGGGCTTCAAAGAGCTCAGCCTGCCGCACATGGCCTTGTTGCGGTATCCCAGCCCGGACGGGGAGCGCCCAGGGGTTCTCGCGGAGCGCGCCGGGATGAGCAAGCAGGCGATGAACCGGCTGCTCGGCACCCTCGAGGATTGCGGGTACCTGGTTCGGTCGGATGCGCCGGAGGAGGGCCGCGCGCGCATTGTCCGCTTCACAAAACGCGGACACGCCGCGTGGGCAAAGGCCTTGGACGTGCTCCGCGAGATCGAACGCGAGTGGGCTGCCGAGCTTGGGCAAAAGGACTTCGCAAAGCTCAAGGAAATCCTCTGCCGCGTTTGGGAGAGTCCTCTCGTCCATTAGCCTTTCCTGTGTGGCGCAAGCTCTTCGGCGTGCGTCCCACGGCCTCCGAATGCTTCCTTTCTGCGAACTTCGGCTCCCCCGGATCTCGCCTCTGAGACCATGGGCGCCACAGAGCCTCATCGAGCCCCCTCCGCGTATCCTGAATGTACTCGTGCAGGTCCTCCATGTGCGCAGTCTCGCTGGAGTTGAACTGGCACGCCATGCCGCAGTTCAAAATCGGCAGCGGGCGCGCGCCGATATCCTCCGCCAGCTGAAAATACTCATAGAAGCCCAGCCCGAATGACTGGAAGTAGTCCGGCGCGGGCCGCTGGTCAAACTCGTCATTCCAGCGGTTGATGATCGTCTGCCGCTTCGCGATGTCGCCCACCGTCGTCTTCCAGCGGTAGCGCGTCAGCAGTTGTCGCCCCTCCACAATGCACCCGCCAGGGAAGCGAATGAATCCCGGATGCATGTCGTAGAGAAGCTGCACAAGATCCTTGCGCAGTCCGTTTGGCGGGCCCTTCCACGTGTCTACCGGAAACAGTGAGACCATATCCAGGTCCAATTCGCCCTTGTCATCCAGAATCAGATTCAGTTGCGCATGGTCGTCTGTCGCTTCGGCCCGCAGCACCGTCTCATAGCGCTGCCACTGCCCGGTGAATCCCTCCAGCTTGCCGCTCGCCAGCACCTTACCTGCCGCATCCGTCACCGTCGCGCGAATCGACTTCGGTCCCATGCTGCGTACATATGCAGGGAAGCGATACTCCGCTCCACTCTGCACCCCCATGCCGCGAAATCCCGTGTTGTAGAAGCTGTAACCCGGCTCATACGCCCGCACGCGCAGATAGTGCGGATTCGTCGCGTTCAGCGGCTTCTCCCCGCGCACATCCATCTCGCCCTTCGGGCCCACCAGACCCTCCGCATTCACCGCCAGCGTCTCGTGCCATCCCATCAGCGGCTCGCTGAAGTCGAACGAGCGGTTCTTCACCAGCTCCGGCTACAGCCCTCCATCCGCCGCAAAATTGGTGTCCTCAAAGAAGGCTCCAAACATCTGCGGAGAGATCGCCGCGCCGGGGTGCGCAACGTAGACATGGACAACGACCGGATTGGCCTGCTCCTGGCTCGGAGCGACGGCATGCCCAATCGCAACAACGAGCAGCGAAATGCGGAGGGAAGAGCGCATGTTGATCGTCGGTCATTTTATAGAGCGGCACTGCAGCCACGCACCGTTGCTTCCCGCGCAATCCCCATCGCCGGCTGCGCAGTTCGCAGACACTTGCCATGCGGCCTGGATTACGGTCAGTCGCGGGCCGTCGCAGAGCCTGCGTTCCTGCACGCCTTGATATCCCGCATCGGAGGTTGGCCGAAGAACCTGCGGTACTCCCGATTGAACTGGCTCGCGCTTTCATAGCCAACCTCGAAGGCAGCGCTCGCTGCATCGATGCCCTCCGTCAACATGCGTACGCGCGCTACATGCAAGCGCAGCCGCTTCTGGTACTGCAGCGGACTCATCGCGGTCAGTGAGCGAAAGCGATGGTGAAAGGTGGACACGCCCATCTGCGCCACTGTGGCCAATTCCTCCACGCGCAGAGGCTTCGCGTAATTCGTCTTGAGCCAGGCTATCGCCTTCGCCGTCCGGTTGCTCTGCTCGCCCAGCGTGGCAATGGCGCGCAAATGCCTGCCCAGCGGGCCGCGCAGCAGCCGATAGAGAATCTCTCGCTGCAGCAGTCCGCCCAGAAAGGGAATGTCCGCGGGCTTATCCAGAAGAGCCAGCAGCCGGCAGCAGGCGTCCAGCAGGTCCAGCGGGGTCTTGCCGACTGCCATGCCCCGCGTACCGGATGCGGCCGCCGGGGCCATAAACTCGTCCTGACTGAGAATCTCGCGCACCACGGGCATCTCAAGCTTGAGCACCAACGCCAAAAACGGCTCGTCTCTTGAGGCTTTTGTAAACTGACCCACCACCGGCAAATCGATCGAGGTCAGCAGAAAGTTTGTGCCGTCGCACACATGCGTCGTGCCGCCCGCCGTGATGCGCTTTTCACCCTGCGCAAAGACCACCAGTTCGGGCTCGTAGGCGGCAGAATAGCAGTCTGTAGGCGCACATCTGCGGGCAAGCCTCAGGCCCGGAACAGCCGTGGCCAACGGGCCCTCCACGTGGATGTGAGCCGCAATCCTGCGCGCCAGTTCGGCTCGCAACGCAACCAATTCCGCCTGCGAGTCTCCCGTTGCTTCCTTCCTTTTTGCCACCGTCACTGCGCATCACTCCTTCCGATTCAGAGTATCGTCTTATCGGTGAGTTATGCACAAAAAATACGGATGGAGACAGAAATAGGCAAGAATGAGGAAGGATCGGGATACCGCGTTCCACCCGCCGCCGCATACCATCAGATTGCGACAAGATGACCGGATGAGACCGGCGTCGAAGCAACCAGGGAGGAACAAATGCAAAAGCGCAAATTGGGAAATAGCAATCTTGAAGTCACCGCTCTCGGCCTCGGCTGCATGGGCATGAGCTTCAGCTACGGACCGCCCAAGGACAAGCAGGAGATGATCGCCCTTTTGCGAGCGGCGGTGGATCGGGGCATCACATTCTTTGACACGGCTGAGGTCTACGGCCCGTTCACCAACGAGGAGTTGCTCGGTGAGGCGCTTGCGCCGGTGCGCGACAAAGTGGTCATCGCCACCAAGTTCGGCTTCAATCTCAATCTCGACGGAAGCCCCGGCTGGCAGGGCTTGAACAGTCGCCCCGAGCGCATCAAACAGGTCGCCGAGGCCTCGCTCAAGCGCCTGAAGACCCAGGTGATCGATCTCTTCTATCAGCACCGGGTTGACCCCGCAGTGCCGATCGAAGATGTAGCCGGAGCCGTGAAAGACCTGATCCACGAAGGCAAGGTCAGGCATTTCGGCCTCTCTGAAGCAGGCGTAGGGACAATCCGCCGCGCGCACGCGGTCCAGCCCGTAACCGCGCTGCAGAGCGAATACTCGCTCTGGTGGCGGAAGCCTGAGGCGGAAGTCATTCCCACGCTGGAGGAACTGGGCATCGGCTTTGTACCCTATAGCCCACTCGGCAAAGGCTTCCTCACTGGAAAGATGGACGATACAACCGAACTCGGCAAGGGCGACTTCCGCAGCACTCTGCCTCGCTTTACGCCTGAGGCCCGCAAGGCCAATCAGGCGGTCGTCGATCTGCTCACCAACATCGGCAAGCAGAAGGGCGCAACTCCCGCCCAGGTCGCTCTCGCCTGGTTGCTGGCGCAGAAGCCCTGGATCGTTCCCATCCCGGGCACAACCAAGTTGTCCCGCCTGGATGAGAACATCGGTGCGGTGGCAATCGTGCTCTCGGCCGAAGATCTGCGCCGGATTGACGAAGCCGCCTCCAAAATCAAAGTCGAGGGTGATCGCTATCCGGAGCACATCGAGAAGATGACCGGGCTTTGATTGGCAGCACCAGCCTCGTACTTCCACAGGAGAACACAAACCATGGAAATCAAGCGAAACGGCTCCCAGCCTTCAAGCAAAGGACCGGCGGATTACTTCACCGGCACGGTGCGCGTTGACGGGTTGTTCAACGCGCCCGATCCCGCGCGCGTTGTCGGCGCCAGTGTCACCTTCGAGCCCGGCGCCCGTACCGCATGGCACACGCATCCGCTCGGCCAAACGCTTGTCGTCACCTCCGGCTGCGGTCGTGTGCAACGCTGGGGTGGCCCTGTCGAGGAGATCCGGCCCGGCGATGTGATCTGGTTCGCTCCGGGCGAGAAGCACTGGCATGGGGCTTCGTCAACCACGTCGATGACGCACATGGCGATTCAGGAGAGGCTCGATGGCAAGACCGTCGATTGGATGGAGCAGGTGAGCGAGGAGCAATATCTGGCATAGCGCCTGTGGTTAAGCCGGAAGCATAAGCTCTTCTGCAGTTCGTTCCAGATGGACCTCAAGGGCCGACTTGAGGTCCATGCGCCCATTGAGTCAATACGCGCTCACTCCCGCATCCCTCTACTCCTCGCCAATCTCATACGGAATGGCGAAACGCCCGATCTGGATCAACGCCTTGTCGCCCGGCGGCCAGATGCGCAGGCTCTCCACACGCGTCTTGCCCACAATCCGGTGCGCGTCTGTACTGCCCACCAGCGCGCCCGTCGCCGCCATGTTGAAGTGCACCTTCAGCGCGTCGCCGTCCCGCTCCCAGCCGAACACATACTCGCCCGGCTTCAGCGCAATGCCCCCAATCCGCACCGGCGCCTGCACCACCAGATAGTGCGAGTACTTGCCATCCGCGGAGTACCCGGCCGTAATCAGCACCACGCCCGCAATGTAGCGCCCGTGGCTGTTCACAATCCCGCTCGCCGTGCGCATCTCCGTTTCGATGTGTTCCTTTTCCACCGGCGCGCGCGCCGGCAGCAGTGAGGCCAGCTCGGTATCCGTTGCCTGCCGCCATGTCGTCTTCTCGGCCCGACCCGCCAGGCACACGCTTATCAACAAAAATGCAGTAAAAATGCCCTTCTTCATGGTGTAGGTTTCCTCAGGCTCTCCAGCGGAACAATGCCGCGCTGAATCGCCGCCGTAGCCGCCTGCGTGCGATCCGTTACCCCCAGCTTGCCCAGCAGGCTGTTGATATGCGTCTTCACTGTGGCTTCTGAAATCTCCAGCTCCGTCGCAATCTCCTTGTTGCTCTTGCCGCGCACAATCTGCTCCAGCACGTCGAACTCCCGCGGTGTCAGCTCCTCCGTGCCCATGCGCTCGGCCAGGCGCTGGGCAATCGCCGGCGGTATATGCGACTTACCCGCATGAACGGTGCGGATGGTCGCGATCAGTTCAGCGGTCGTCATGCCCTTCAGCAGATACGCCCGCGCCCCGGCCTGCAGCGCGCGATAGATGTCTTCATCGCCGTCATACGTCGTTAGCACAATAAACCGCGCCTGCGGCGTCTCCATGCGCACCCGTTGAATCACATCCACCCCCGCCATGCGCGGCAGCCGCAGGTCGATCAGCGTGATGTCCGGCCTGTGCTTGCGGAACTGTGTAATCGCCTCCACCCCATCGGCCGCCTCACCGATTACTTCAATGCCATCCACCACGTTCAGCAGCGCCACCAGCCCCTGCCGCACTACATGATGGTCTTCCACCACCAGCACGCGTATCGATTCCTGTCCCACGTTTACTCCTTCGCTTCCTTGCGCGCAGGCGCACGCAGCCTGACTATCGTTCCGCTGCCCGCCTCGCTTGTCACTTCCAGCGTGCCTTTGATCGTCGCCGCCCGCTCTCGCATTCCCGTCAGCCCATAATGGCCCGGCGGCGACTCCGGCGTATGGCCTGCCGCAAACCCGCGCCCATCGTCCCGAACTTCCAGCGCAATCTCGCTCTGCATGTATTCGAGCTGCACAAACAGGTGCCGCGCGCCGGCGTGCCTCTTCACATTATGGATGGCCTCCTGGGCAATGCGCAGAATTTCCCTCTCCGTTCCCGGTGGCAGCGGCCGATAAGCCCCATAAATGCTGAAGCTCGCCTCCATTCCATGCGTCCCAGCCTGCTCGGTCACGCGCCGCAGCTCCACCGGCAGCGTCTTCTCCCCTGAGTCCTGCGAGCGCAGCGCCCAGATCGACTGCCGCGCATCCGCCAGTCCATCCCGCACATGGCTGCGCGCCGTATCCAGTTGCTTCGCCGCCGCTTCCACCTTGTGGTGACGCAGCAGCTCTGCCAGCACCTCCAGTTGCACGCTGATGCCTACATACCCCTGCGCCAGCGTATCGTGAATCTCCCGCGCAATGCGGCTGCGCTCGCCCAGCACCGCGCTGAACTCCCGCTCCGCCCGCTTCAGCCTCAGGCGAAGCAGCACTACCAAAAGCCCCGCAAGACCCACTGCAAGCAGAAGGTAGAACCACACCGTCTGGTAAAAATGCGGAAGCAGCTCAAA
>JAKBHH010000175.1 GCA_021836865.1 Acidobacteriota bacterium | reverse complement strand
GGATGACGTGGAGGTCGGGGTGGTGCCATCCTGGGTGTTTCGCTGCACCGCAAAGTCGAAATCCGCCACTGCAAAGGCCGCGTTATTGCCCAGCGTCCACATCGGCTCCTGCTGGATGAGGTCGGAGATATGCGGCGAGACCTGCCCCTTTTGCAGCGCGGGCGGCAGATGGAAACCCAGCCGCTTGAACATGTAGCCCTCTTCGTTCAGGACGGGCGGGATGGTATGACAGGCAAAGCAGCGAAGCTTATAACGACGGGCATAGGCTGGAATTGCGTTGCCTGGCTGGGGCATCACCAGGATAAAACCGAACACCAATAGGATTGCCTTTAGACCTGATATCCAGAGTTTCATGTGCGGGACTCCTGTAATCCCTTAGGCACGTCTGGAGCCAGAGTCAACATCCTTTCTTAACAATAACTTGCGCTGGATACGCCGAATGAAGTGGGGATTTTATTCCCCAGTTTCCATCTCGATATGGGGAACAGATTCCCCATCCTGTTGGTCTCTTTCCCGCTTGAGGAGCGCGTAAAAGGTCTTCCGATCCACCCCGGCTTCTCGTGCCGCTGCACTCACATTGCCGCCGCAACGGGTAAGCACGGCTTGCGCGTAAGAACTCTCAAAGGTGGAAAGATACCGCTCTCGGGCATCTTTCCAGGGAAGTGTGGAAAGGCTGCTGAATGCCTCCTCCTTCGGAGAATCCTCTTCTATATCCTCCGGCGCCAGCACCCCGCCTGGATGCAAGGCAGTCAGCCGTTCCATCACATTCTTCAGTTGACGCACGTTGCCAGGCCAGCGCTCGCGAAGGAGAGCCTCATAGAATCGCGGCGATGCCGAGAGACTCTTGCCATAGCGCCGGGAGAACCGTTCCAGAAAGAAACGCGCCAGATGCTGAATATCTTCCGGCCGTTCCCGCAACGGCGGCAGCTTCACCGTGACCACGCTCAGACGGTAATAGAGTTCCTCGCGAAAAGCTCCAACCTTGATCTTGGCCGGCAAATCCTGATTGGTGGCGCACAGGATGCGGCATTCCACGTGCACCGGCGTCAGCCCACCCAGCCGTCGCAAGACGCGCTCCTCAACAAAGCGAAACAGGCGCGTTTGCAGTTCGACGCCCAGGTCTCCGATTTCGTCCAGAAACAGCGTGCCGCCATCCGCGGATTCGATCAGGCCCTTCTTGGTGCGCTCCGCCCCAGTAAACGCACCGCGCTCATAGCCAAATAGTTCGCTCTCGATGAGAGATCCCGGCATGGCGCTACATTCGACCGGCACAAATGGGCCGTTCTTGCGTCGACTCTGGTTGTGAATGAACCGCGCCATGACTTCCTTGCCTGTGCCGCTCTCCCCAAGGATCATGACCGTTGCGTCTGTAGCCGCGGCCCTGCGGCACTTGTCCATCTGGTCCAGCATTGCGGCGCTGCGGCTCTGCGCTGCATCCGCCTCGCCCAGCGATTCGAGACGGTCTTTCAGCGTTTCGACTTCGTGCTTCAGCGTGGCATGGGACAGGGCCCGTTTCACCACCAGCAGCAGGTCCTCGCGTTTGAAAGGCTTCTGCAGATAGTCGAAGGCGCCGTTGCGCATCGCCAGCACGGCACCCTCCACCGATCCGAAAGCGGTGAGGAAGACGATGGGAAGTCCGGGATGAACTTCATGCACCCGGGCAAAGACTTCCTCGCCCGACATTGCCGGCATTCGCAGATCCAGCAGAAGCAGATCGGGTGGGTTGGCCATGCATTCGGCCAGTCCATTGATGGGGTCCGCAAAAGTCGAGACCGTCGTGCCGGGCAAGCGTAGCATCCGCTGGATGTTTTCACCCAGCGCGGTTTCATCGTCGATGACTAGAATGCGGCTCACTCTGTCGCTCCTCCGGCGAACCAATGGTATGGCTGACCACGTGTGAATCGCGCCGGGGGCAGTTCGATCACGAAGCTGGCGCCACCGCCGTTCCTCGGCTCATAACGGATTCGGCCATCATACATATCCAACAGGCTGGCTGCCAGAAAAAGCCCCAAACCCAGTCGTTCTCGCCCCGCGCCGCTCGAGATAAACGGCTCGAAGAGATGTTCCAGGATGCTCGCCGGTACGCCTGGACCGTTGTCTTCAATTTTGAGTACCACTTTCGCGCCTGCGGTGCGATAGGGTTCTAGTCGAATCCAAATCGCTGCATCGTCTCGACCTTCCAATGCGCGCAGCGCGTTGTTCAACAATCCGCGGACAACCTCGCCGATTACATGTTCGGGCACATCCACGCGAGGAGCTTCGGCGATCTCCACCATCAGTCTCACTCCCTGGCTGTCGGCGGAAGGTCGGAACGCCTGCAGCGCTTCCTCCAAGGCCTTCCGCGGGATCGAGGCATCGAAAATCTCTCCGCCGCGCTCGCGTCGCAGCGCCTGCAAGAGCGTACTCGCAATCTTTCCCATGTAGCGAGACTCTTTGAGCATCTGCTCAAGATCGGCGCAGAGAGCGGCATCCTCTTTGCGTTCGTCGAGCAGCACTTCAATGCGGCCCGCCACAATCGCCAGCGGGTTGTTGAACTCGTGCATGAATCCGGCCGTAAACTGGCCCAGGAGCGTAAGTTGGTGGGACAGCCGTGCCTGCCGGTCGGCGGCCTGCAACTCCTCCCGCAATCGGGATGTGCGGTACCGCACCGTCTCCAACTGGAGCTTCAGTTGCGCTGCCTCTTCCTCGGCATTCGCCGCACAGGCGAGTAGGCGGCCGCGCTGCATATGCGCATAAAGCAGCGCGGGGAGGGGAGCAACCAGGACTGCAAGAATCAAAAGAAGGGCCTTGGCGAATGTGGAGCCGAGGTGAAGCCAAAACACGATTCCCAGGAATGGCAGGATCCAAGCCCCACTCACCCAGAGCACAAGCCGACTCCGCTCTTTGGGGCGATTGAGACCACCGTCTTCTCCCGGCTTCCCTGACATATTGCTCAAGTGTAGTGCTTCGATACGGTCGGGCCGCAAGCGGTGGCCATGGCTTGGTCGTATTCCCGGCCCAAAGTCACTCCAATCGGCGCGCTCCTACAGTCGAAAGGACACTGGGTGTTTTTGACTTAAACCGGGAACAGTCAATTTTGAGGGAAGACGCTGGTTGTGGGAGATCTGCCTCTTCCATCAAACGTTCGTTTTCGCTACATCTCCGATGTCCCGGTGAACTTCATGCCAGAGCAGGATTGCCGGAGTATGCCTGAAGCGCCCGCTCAACCAATTCTTCAGGCGAACGCACGTTGCCCTGGGCCAATTGTGCCCGCACAATGGCTTCGCTCTGTCCGTCAATTGTGATTTGCAGACTCATAACGGTTCCCTTCAGAAGTTGAGGATAGCACGAAAACTTTTGCCGATTCGCCACTACTGGCAACCCGATCAAGGACGCATTCGATTGGTTCTGGACTTTTATGATGACGCTGCACTTCCCGTCTAATTTCTCCTACATCTATGACAGGAAGACTCCGCAGCACGTCTCGGCATTGCCGATGCCCTTGGCTGGTTTTTTTCGGAAGCCCTGAAACATTCTCCCGAAGTCTTGGCAGATTTCAAGCTGGCCACATGGCCGATGCTAAATAAATATCAGCCAGCGTTGTATGGTTGACTCGGAGTGATGCCAGTCCGCAGTGAACGTTTGCGGGACATCAACGGCATGATCGATGCCGCGCTCCACGCGGCTCATACGGTGCAGGCATGACGGCGACGCAGGTTCGACGTGTGCGCTATCAGAATGGGACTCTGGAGCGCATGGCCAGGAAGAATGGTCCCGATATTTGGACGTATCGCTGGGTAGAGCGGACTAGCGGTAAGCGGCGCCGGGTCCAACTTGGAACCGTAAAAGAACTGCGAAACATGAAGGCGGTCAAACTAGCTGCGGATGGTTATCGCCTCACTGCAAACAGCGAAAACGATGTCGTGCGGGATATCGCCATGTCGGCAGTGCTCGGCTTTGGAGCGTCAGGCGGAATACTATCGCGTCCTTGCGCATACGAAGACACTGGACCCCGATGATGAAATGCTTCGCATTCTTGAGGCAATGGGTGTTCTCGCGCTGCTTACGCGCGAGACGCCCATTGCAATTGCTGACGAGCGAATGCAATTGAAGGAAGTGCTGGAAATACGGAGAAGGTTGATCTCAACGTTGTTTGTTCCAATATAAACAAGCACGACTTCAAAGCCACAGTTGCGGGCTTTCAACATCATTCGCAGATAGTTTCTGCCTGAATGAGTCGTCTCAACCGCAAAGCTCTGGCCTTCCTGGAGCTTCGTTGCCGCAATTTGAAGCACCATCCGACCAGCCGCGATTGCAGAAGCGCCAGTAATTTCTGAGTTGATTGTTCGGGCCACTGCATCCGGATCGAGAAGGGACATCGTCCCAAAAATTTCAGCATTGCCACTGGTGAGGGTACTCTTTCCTGCACCATTGGCTCCGGCAACAAGGATGAGCGTAGGTTGGTTCAATGGGACGGAGTAGAAACGCGCTCGACCTGCTGCGAAAGCCGCTGAACACGAAGGGCCTCAAGTCGTTTGCGATCATCCGCAGCTTTCGCGCGTGCAGCCTGAGCTA
>JAKBHH010000085.1 GCA_021836865.1 Acidobacteriota bacterium | reverse complement strand
CTGCTTGCCCAGGCCCACGATGAGCAGGCGCTTGGCTTTGAGCCCGGCGGGTGCGTGGAGCAGCACAGTCTCGTTGACGCCGGCCTTGTATTCGCCGCTGCCGAGAACCTGTGCAGCTGCAGAGAGAACAGCTTCATCGTCGGTCAAAAGTACCGGTGCCGGTTTGGCGTCGGGGCCTGTGGAGGTTTGACTGTCGACCGCCAGAACCGCCAGCAGCTCGGCTTCGACTTGGGCAAGGTTCACAAAAGTTAGTTGAGTCCGCATGCCCTTTATTATTCCACTGCAGGGTTAGGTGCTGAAGGGAAGATTCAGGGCCGCACGTGCCCACAGTAACAGGGATCAAAGCGTGACGAATATTTGCGTCCGTCTCGTTACCAAGCAGTAACCTGACGGCTATTCGCCGTCGGATGCGAGATGATAGGGTTTAGGTCCACTGAGGAGTCCTGATGGGTTTGCCGGGCAGAGTCCAAACAAGTTCCAGGTTCTACTATTTACTTTTCTTCTTGTCCGGCTTTCCGGCGCTTCTTTACCAGATTGTCTGGCAGCGTGCTTTATTCACACTGTATGGAGTCAACATTGAATCGGTAACCATTATTGTTACTGTGTTCATGCTCGGCCTGGGGATTGGGAGTCTGGCAGGAGGCTGGCTGTCTTCGCGCTCCGGGATACGCTTGCTTCTTGCTAAGCATGGGAGGCCCCCCGGCTCTCCTAAGGAACAACATTGATTGGGACGAGTTGGAAGCCGAGATCTCGCGCTTGGGCAAGGAGCCTTGCTGACTTTTGCAGCCGTCTACGCTGCTCTTGCTGTTGGAAGACCGAGGCATCGTATTCCTGTTGTGTCGTAACCATGTGGTAGATGATCCTGGCGAGCTTGTGAGCGGTCGCGGTGATGGCCTTGGGCGCTCCCATTCTGGCTTTCATGCGCCGGAAGTAATCGCCCAGAAAACTATCACTGCGGTGTAGCCCCTGGGTTGCCATACGCAAGGCGAGAGCCGCACGATTCTTGGTGGGCTGCGTCCGCGAGGATAAGACTTGGCCACCGCTGATCTTGGGATTTGGGCATAGTCGAAGCCAGGAGCAAAATGCGGCAGCGGTGGGGAACCGGGACCAATCGGGACCGATTTCGGTAAGCAGCATCTGTGCCGTCAGCGAGTTGATCCCGGGCACCTCCGTCAGATCCACTCCGAAGGCTCGATAGAGATCGCTCCGCAGCTGCGGAGGTTCATTCCGCCAGGGGGTTCTGCGGATTTTGCCTCCTTTCGGTGGCCCCTGCTCCGCGGGGATTTTTGAGGGGAGCCTCTGCATCATCTGTTTCACCTGCAGATCGACTTCCTGAATTAGCTCCTGGTAATGGCGGTAGGATTTCAGGGACTGACGTAGCGTGAACAGGTGTTCCTCCCGGTAGTCGCCGACCAGAGACTTCATGATGGTTTCTTCACTGGCCTGAATATGACGATTACGTAGTCCGGCCAACTTATGTGGATCGCGTTCCCCCCCAGGATCGCATCCATGATGGCCAGACCGGAGGTTCCGGCCAGATCGCTGATGACGTGGTGAATCTGCAGGTTCATTTGGTCCAGCGCCTTTTGCATATGTTGGAGATGAAGGGTGGCCATTTGAATCAGGTTGTCGCGATGGCGCCACAACGAACGCATAGCGCAGATTTCATCGTCTGGCCTGAAGGATCCGCGCAGCAGTCCTACGGAATGAAGGTGTTGAATCCACTGGCAGTCGGAAACGTCGGTCTTTCTGCCGGGCACGTTCTTTACGTGATGGGCGTTGACCAGCCGTACGTCGAACTTGCGCCTTTCCAGGATTTGGAACAGCGGGATCCAGTACACGCCGGTCGACTCCATGGCGACGGTTCGGACCTGGCACAGTTGAAGCCAGTCCGCCAGCCTTTCCAAATCGACGGTAAATGTAGGAAAACACCGAACTGGCTCCGGGTCGCGATCGGCGGGGACTGAAACGAAAATCTCAGTTGCCCCAACGTCGATTCCGGCGGCGTTCGGTTCGATGACGGGGAGGGTGGCAACTCGATTGCGCTGCTTGGGCATGAGGGCTCCTTTTCTGTCCCGTCACGCTGGCCCGAACCGTGCAAGAAGGTAGTCTCCCAAACGAGATCGTCAACCCCAGCTTCTGAGGTTGCACGTCATCACTGTACTGAGCACGGGGTCCAGAACCACACTGCCGGACGAGCTTGGAAAGGCATCAGTGAGCCATCGGTCTTAACTGCCAACGCTCGGGACTTCTCCAGACTAAACGCAATGCTCAACCCTTGTTCCTTCCCTGATTGTCCAGACCGTTGGTCTGGTGCCCCACTGCCGGGGTGGCAGTAGAAGTTTGACATTTGCGGGAGTCCATCCAAGAAACTCCAGATCGTGAGCCGCCAAGCACACGAGGAGGAGATCCCGGATGGACGAATAGGAGAGTTTAAGCCACAGCAAGTGGGAGTGCAAATACCATGTGATTTTCATTCCCAAATGCCGCCGCAAGGCGCTTTACGCAGGCTTGCGCCAGCACCTTGGCGAGGTATTCCGGCGCCTCGCCGAGCAGAAGCAAAGCCGGATTGAAGAGGGCCATCTGATGCCGGACCACGTGCACATGATGATCTCGATTCCACCCAAGCACGCAGTGTCGGAAGTGATTGGGTTTATCAAGGGTAAGAGTGCGATTCACCTTGCGCGAGTGTACGGAGAGCGCAAGCAGCACTTTGTCGGGCAGCACTTCTGGGCGCGGGGGTACATGGTTTCCACGGTGGGCCGGGACGAAGCCGTGATCCGCGACTACGTTCGCAACCAAGAGAAGGAAGACCAACGGCTGGACCAACTCAACCTGTGGAAGTGACCAGCCACCGTTAAGGTGGCCCAACGTAACCGGGGCCGCGTTAGCGACCCCGCTCAAGCCGCTTCGAGCGGCTCACAAAACGAAGCCCCCGGCTCTGCCGGGAGTAATCTCACTGCACCTGTTTTGGAACTCTCGTACCCTTTTGGAAAAAAGCGACTTAGACGGAAAGCAGCGTCTTGCGAGGTTGATTTTCCCAGCCGGGTTGATCTTCACAAAATCCGGCTTTGGAACTCCGATAACCCACTCAATTTACACGCTGTTAGCCGACGAATCGATAGAAGAGGGCGTTCTGGTGGGCCCGGAGGGATTTGAACCCCCAACCAAGGGATTATGAGTCCCCTGCTCTAACCATTGAGCTACAGGCCCGCTTGTTTCTCATCTGACTATAAATCAGATACTTAGGGGTTGCATCAATGTTGACCAGAAACATCTTTCCCCACCAGGTGCCCGGTTCTGGCACCGATTGCTCTTTCAGTTTGACATAGTGGTTTGGCGGGACCCACTCGCCCCGGAATAGCATCGAGCATGCTTCAGGGCTTTCCATTCGCTGCTGTTTTGAGCAACAGGCGACTTTTTATCTGCTCCAGTTTGCGGCATACGTACTTTGGCCACACAAAATCTGTGATACCAGAGTCTATCTCTTCCGATTGTCGCATTGATCTCAGGGCGTGAGAGAACCCCGTTCAACGCACGCTGGTCCCTTGCCTCAGACTCCCGGCGGTGGGAGCAAACGGCTCGCAATCAACATCCTTCCTTCTTCTTTTTTGGCTGCGTATTGGAGCTGTTCCCGGCAGGGACGGGCGGTTGCGCTGGGGCGGCCAGTTTAGGCAGGGCCACGGCAACGCTTGCCGCAGGGGAAGTCCCCTCTTCCCGCGGAGCGCCGCCAAAATATTTCGCTACCTCAACTTGCTTCGCAAATACGGCTGGGTCTGTTCCGGCAGATTTTTGAGGGAACAGGACGATGTTCTGCCATGCACGCAATCCGCCGTCAAGCAGATAGACATTTTTGAATCCCTGGGCCTCGAGAAGGAACCACGCTTGCGCGGCCTCTGTACCATCGCCCGAGTACAGAATGATTCTGTCGTTGTGCGCGGCAAAGTCGGGCGCCAGTGATGCCAGCGGCAGATCCTGGGCTGTGGGAATATGGTACGCGTCAAAGTCGTGCTCACTCCGCAGGTCAACGAGCTTGAAGTCGTTGCGGCCCTGGATGATCCAATCGGCAAGCTGCGTTGCCTGGACCTTATCCACACCCTTGCCCACGCGAATCGCCAAATCCCTGGTGTCGATGGAGGCACGGCTGCCGCGGTAAGGGTCGCCTGCGATTAGGGCCACAAAGCCCGCCGCCGCCAGACCTGTGGCCAGAATGCGAACGGGAGTCATGCGCCACGGTCCGCCGGTGATTGAACCCTTGGGATCCGGCGAAGTGCCGGTCACCTTTTTTTCTGCCCACTCCGCAGCTGCAAATGCGGCCAGCGCCATCAGCACAACAGCGAAGACCAGCAAACCGTATGGGAGGTTGAAAAGCCTGGCAAGGGTGATCTGCCCCATCGGCGTCATTTGGACGTAGCTTTGCATGGAGGGATAGACTTCAGCAAAGCCCACCAGACCCACGATCATGCCGGCAACGTAGACCATTCCGTCGATGCTGCCGGTTACCGAGGAAACGCATGAAGTCCCCGGACAATACCCTCCGATCACAAAACCAATGCCCAGCAGCAATCCGCCCACTATCTGCGGCACCACAAACGTGGGCACAAGATAGACCAGTGACAGGTCCACGAAGCCCAGGCGCGACAGCAGATAGAGCCCGGTCATGGCCGTGATGATGGCGGTAAACATGACTTTTAGAACACTGAGGTCTCTGAAGTAAAACTGTGCGGCAAGCTTGCGCCCGCTTCCGAACCCGGCGCGCTCAAGGAAAAAGCCGAATCCAATGCCGATGACGAAGGCGATGATGAGGCTGGCTTCGTCGCCGAAGAGTCCAAACTTGTAGAAGGGAGCGTTCATATCAGATCCACTGCTTTCTGAAGAAGTACGCCACAGCGTATGCGCCACCGAAGACGCACATCATGAAAATCCAACTGCCGACATTGAGCAGCGAGCCGCCGGTGAGCGCCTGACCGCTGGTGCAGCCCAGGGCAATCCTGGCTCCGATGATCATCAGGGCCCCGCCGATAAAGGCAAAGAGCAGACGGAGCGGATTGGTCATGCGCGGTCCCTTCTCCACTCTGAATTTCAGGCGGTTCGCCAGCACTCCGGAGAGAAATCCGCCGACGAATACTCCAAGCACTTCGAAGACCAGCCAGTCTTTGAGGGGGCTGTGTACGCCGTCGCCCAGATACTCGGCATAGTAAGCGCTCTTCTCAACATGCTCTGGCGCAAGTTGGTGCATCGCAGTTGCGACGAATGCGTTGATAGCGCCTGACGCGCCAAGGCCGCGGCCCATGATGACAAACGACGCCAGCAGTACCAGTCCAAGGCCAAACCCGGACAGGTAAGGATTCCAATAGGGTTTCGCAGAGTGTTCAACATTGTTCATAGAGGACTCATCTCTTCAATTCAGAGGTTGAAACCAATGACTTTGCTGACCGGCGTATACGAGGATGAAACGCAAAGCGATGCCGCCGAAGAGCACGAGAATCACGGGCGCAATCGTGTGACGAATGCGGTTGTTGAGTTCCAGCGATTGGAGCACGAGCGGAAGAAGAATTCCCAGTCCAATGACAAAAACCCAGAAGACGGCCGCGAAAGGTCCCGTCAGGAGCAGGCTGGCCGCCTGCTGGTGAATGCCGGTTGAGGTCATCTGACCGAGGAGGAACAGGCCGATCAAGGTCAGTTCGATGGTCAGAAAGCTGTTGTCGGCGCGCGCCAGCACCGGCGCGATATTTCGATCGAGCGGGCGGGCCTGGGTGAGTTGCGCCAGGGCCGAGAGCAGGAAGTCGGCAAAAGCCGGCCGCTCCTCGTCCGGCGTAGTGACCACGAGAATGCCATGCAGCAGTGCAGTCGCCGTCGAGAGTCCGGAAAAGAGGAAGAGCGGTCCAAGGATGGCGCTGTTCCACAGTGGGCGAGCGCCGAGCGTGCCCAGCAGGATGCCTGTGTAGATGCCCAGCGCAATGCCGACCATGACGTTTGCGACCCCGATACCCACCACCCATTGCACGCGCGCAAGGATGGCATCGCTCACCGTCACCAGGATGGGGAAGCGTTTGGCCAGCGAGGGAACCGCTTCCGGCAGGTGCGCAAGGGCATTGGCCGAAAGGGCCGGATAGACCAGAAGAAGGATCCACGAGCCCCACGACATCGGCGAGGTAATTTGAAAGGTGGTGTAAAGCCGCCACACGTAGAGCCGGTGCGAGAGATCAAGGAAGAGCGTGAACATGCCGAGGCTCAGGAACACGAGTCCCATGAGCGGGCCAATCGTGCAGCAGACCAGAGCTTCACGCTGTTGCGGACGGAGCGAGATCAGGCGCACCCCCGCAATGATCATCAGTCCGGCAACAAGCCCGCCGAAGAAAAGGTAAACCGGTATCTGCCACTCCCAGATATGCAGGTGCGGATCGACCAGCGGGTTATGGCGCGAGAGGGTCAGTTCGGTCAGTGCTGTCAATGCGATCATGGCTCTCACGTGAGATAAAAGATGCATGGTTTGGTGCCCGCATCGGGCATCAGCACGTGATGCGGACGCGACTGGAGCAAGAGGCTGACTTCGGATTGCGGATCGTCGATGTCGCCGAAATGCATGCAGTGGGTAGGACAGACGGAGACGCAGGCCGGGTCCAGGCCCTTTTCAACGCGATGGATGCAGAAGGTGCATTTATCCGCATAACCATCCGGATGGATGAAGCGTGCATCGTAGGGGCAGGCGGCCAGGCAAGCCTTGCAGCCGATGCATTTGTCGTGCGTCACCAGCACCACTCCACCGCGCTCATGCACATGGCTGGCGCCGGTCGGGCAGCAGCTTACACAGGGCGGATTGTCGCAGTGGTTGCAACGCTCGGAGCGTATCTCGAGCCGGACCGTAGGAAATGCGCCATGCACCTCTTCGGTAATCCAATCGCGGCAATAGCCTTCCGGAACACCATTCTCCGTTTTGCAGGCCACTACGCAATCATGGCAGCCGACACATCTGCGGGTGTCAATCACCATGGCGAAGCGGGACATCGTCAGGCCTCCGTCTCAATGGTTACGAAATTCACATTCACGCCCGTACCGCCCATGAGGGGATCAGTTTTATAGCGCGTGATCAGTTGGGAGTCGCTGGCGCCTTTGCCGAAAGCGAAGCGAAGCTCTCTGGATGTGTGGCCGAAGCCGTGCACCATGTAAACGCATTCCGGCCGGATGCGCTCGGTTGCCTTGACCCGGATGCGGTCGCTCACCGCGCCGTCCTGGTTACGTAGGCGCACATAGTCGCCGCTTTTCAGACCCAGCCGCGCAGCCTCAGTCGCGTTGACCCACACCGCGTTCTCGCTCATCAGATCCATGAGCAGGTGGTTGGTCTGCGTGCGGCTGAATGAATGCATCGGGGCGCGTCCGAACAAAAGCCGGTAGAAGCCCGCCGGCCCGGGTTCCGGCCGCGTGTATCTGGGCACAGGATCGAATCCGGCCTGCTTCAACTGAGTGGAATAGAATTCAATCTTCTTCGACGGTGTATTGAACACGGCGGGCGCGCCATCTTCGAAATAAATCGGCGGCCGCTTACCGACGATCACACCTTCGCGCTTCAGGTCTTCAAAGCTATAGCCACCGCCTTTCAGCCGGGCATCAAGATACTGTTCGATGTCGTTCCACGGGTAGTACGCGCCCAGGCCCAGCTTTTCGGCGAGCTTCTTGGCGATCCACCAGTTAGGCTTCTGGTCGTCCGGCGGCTCCACAACCGGCTGGCGCAAGGTGATGAAGGGCTCCCGGAACGCTTCAATATGAAGATCGTCGTAGCGTTCCAGATAGTTGGATTCAGGCAAAACCACATCGGCCCATCCGGCGATTTCGCTGGGGAGCACATCCACCACCACCAGCAGATCGAGCTGCTGGATGGCGCGGATCGTCTCCTCACGATTGGGCAGCGAGTACATCAGGTTGGTGGAATAGACCAACCAGCCTTTGACGGGATAGGGCTTGCCGGAGATCGTGGCATCGCGGATGCCGGTGCTGATGACCTCATCGGCAAAGGGGTACCGGTTATTGGGATTGTCCGCAGTTGCTTTGCCGGCAGGCGGATAGGACGGATGGGGATATTCAGGCAACTCCATCGACGCAGGCACATACAGGCCGCCTTTGCGTCCCCAGCTTCCCATCAGTGCGTTGAGCAAGGCGATTGCGCGGCTGCGTTGGGCATCGTCACCATACCAACTGGCATGACGGCCGGGATGAATCAGCGTCGCTGGACGATAGCGTGCCATCTCGCGGGCAGTGGCCCGAATCGTCTCCGGCTCAATCCCCGTCTCCGGATAGGCCCATTCAGGCGTGCAGGACTGGATTTCCGCGACAAACTGTTCAAAGCCGAAGCCGTATTTGTCGATGTACTCCTTGTCGTACAGCTTCTCGCCGACGATCACATTCATCCAGGCAAGTAGAAGGGCGATATCCGTGCCGGGCTTGATCGGCAGATAGAACCTGGCCTTGCTGGCGGCAACCGAGAAGCGCGGATCAGCCACGATGATGCTGGCGCCCTTTCCGACCGCGTTGGCAAACTCCTGCACCTGGGAGTTGTGCATGTTCTCACCCAGATGTGTGCCGATCAGCACCAGGCATTGGGCATTTTCAATGTCGGTCCGCTCCAGCGATCCAGCATCGTCTCCATACGTAAGGGTGAAGCCGACATCGCGCGGCCCGCGACACTGCGCGAATGACGGGGCGGCAATGTTCTCTGTCCCGTAAGCCCTTAGCGTGTGTTTGAAGAACTTGCCACCCAGGCCATGGATAAACGCGGCAACGGACTCAGGCCCATATTCGGCCTTGATCTTCTGCATCTTTTCCGCGACAAAGTTCAGCGCCTCGTCCCAGGTGACGGCCTTCCACTTTTCTTCGCCGCGCTCGCTTACGCGAATCAGCGGCGTACGCAGGCGATCCGGATCAGTATGTGCATCGATGCCGCCGGAGCCGCGAGGGCAGAGTCGTCCACGGGAGAGGGGATCGCGAGGGTGGCCTTCGATCTTCCAGAGCTTTCCGTCTCGCACGCTGGCGATGGCCCCGCATTGCCAGAAGCAGACGTTACAGAAAGTTGGAATTCTTTTCAGGCCGCTTTGGGCATCTTTTCCGGCAGCCGATACAACCCGGTGCGTGAGATCCACTGCGCTCAGGCCGGCAACGGTGCCGGCAGATATCTGCAGGAAGCGGCGGCGGGAAAGATTCATCACAGTAGCGACTCTCTTCTCCCTCTATTTAAGGCGTCCCTGGCGGTTCCGCACTGTGACGCAGATCACTACTGCCGACCGATTTCTCCCAGCTCATTCTTCAACGTGAGTCTCCTTGGCAGGTGATTCAAAGCGGATCCAGTCGGGAAGAGTGCATTGCGGGCGCAGGGCAGCCCGATAATTCGTGAAGTTGGCGAAAACCGCGGCTATGCGAGGCTGCCTTTCGTTGTGGCATTGCAGACACACGCCCACAAGCAGGATCCTGCGCTGCTCCTGCAGCGTAAATGGGCGGGCGTCTTTTCGAGTGGTCGTCCCTGAGGGCGGCTCACGCAGGAATCCAATCCACGCATCCGTTGGCAGTCCATCCTCCATGCGGGCCGGAAATGTTGGGGTGAAGTGCCAATGACCAACACCGTCTTTGACCGCATAGGTCAACTGGCCGCGACCATATCCCAGGGCCGCAGGGTTTGCGTGGCACGAGCGGCAGCCTCTGGCCTTGGTCACAGTGGTGTGCGAGGATGCGGGGGCAAACAGGCGGTGGAACCGATTCCGGTCCTTCGCGGTGCCCTGCGGAAGCTCCAGATTCAGAATCATGCCTGGTATAAAGGTGGTGATGCGTTCATCCACTGTGCCGTCGAGCAATGTTTGATGCTCGACGCCCAATGCGGGGGCGTCACCCAGATACTGATTTCCCACCTCCTGCCACTCGCCGGCAATGAATTTCCCCGCGAGGTGATCCCAGCCCTGTGAAGCGGGATCGAACGACGTGTGGCAATCGAGGCACTGCGGCACCCATGAGCTATGACATGCGACGCAGTCCAGCCTCCGATGAATCGACCCGACGCATACGGGTGCCAGGGGTATTGGCGCGAGCGTCGTTGCCGAGTTCTTGAGCGCCAGCAACGGATGCCCGCCGGCATCCAGGAAAACATTCGGGTAGACGACAGAACCGGACGGGGAGGTCGCGAATCTTCGGCCTGGAACATTCAATTTGCGCAGCGCGACGATGATCTGAGTCTCAGCATCCAGTTGCGCAAACTCCCTGCTTGGCGTCTTGCCGGGAGTGTGGCAATCCACGCAGGCTATCTTCACCGCATCTCTCTCATGCGCGTGCCCGGCCCCATCGCCCATGATCTCCGGAGCCACATGACAGTCGATGCAGGTCATGCCCTTTTCGAAATGGACATCGGCGGGATGCCGTTCAAAAATGCGGCCGTCGGCAAGTGTGCGGAAATTTCCCGGCCAGCCGGGGTTGGCCTTGGCCGCGGACTCGTCCAGCAGGGTCTCGTGCCAACCTTCATAGTTTGTTGCGATGCGGCCGGAACGGCTGTGGCACCCGAAGCAGGCCTGCTCGTAGACATTCACGGAGATGCCAGGGTGATGGAGTGGCGCAAGCGTGCCCACGCCGCGTCGCAACTCTGCCGCCGCCGCGGGATCATATTGGAGATGGCACGCCGAGCAGCCGCCACCGCGGCTCGACTCGTCCACGGGACCGGGTTTTAGCTTGCTCTGGCCAAAATGACAGGAAGCGCAGAGGTTTCGCAAATGCGTATCTGCCGGAGAATGCCGCAACGCGCTTATATCAAAGCGCGCGTTCAGGTCGTGACTCTCCCCAAAGGCAAACTTGTCCACCGCGACCACGCCGCTCATGGTGTTCATCAAGGATCCGCGCACGCGGTCTAACTGATTGCCATGACAGTTGGAGGTGGCGCAGGTTTTGTCCGCGACGTCCAGGTTTCCCGGCGTGCGCGTCATTCCGGCATGGGCAAGAACCTTATCGAGCGTGAAGGGATTGCCCAGGTGGCAGGCCGCGCACCCAATCGTCTTTGGATCGTGCGCACTTGAAAGTCCGGTCATGCCGAGGTGACAGGCGAGGCAGCCCTCGGGTTGCTCGGCAATGATGGGCACCTTCTGTTGCAACAGCGATTTCTCCGGCGAAAGATAGGCACGGTACGAAAGAAAGCTTGCTTCGCCTCGATAAACCGCCGCCGGAGAACTCCACCGCCATCCATCGCCGCGAAACCCCAGACCAATGAGGGACAAGGCGGCATAGGCGATCGAGGCAACCGCCAGGGTCCACTTGAGCCGGGACCGCCACAGGAGAGGCAGCTTGGGCAGCAGAATCAGCAATGCCAGAAAGACCAGCATGAGCCAGACCGCCATCTGCGGCCGCGGCATCCAATGCACCAGTTCCTGCAGGCCGACCAGATACCAGGGACCCTTTTCCACGGCGGCGGCGCGCCATCCGAGTCCCGGCACAAAGAGCAAAGAGAGCAGTACCAGAGGCGGCAAGGTCCACCACACTGCGCGCGCCCGAGGCAGGATGATGCGCGAGTGTTCGACTGTCACCAGCCAGATCACCAGTGTTGCCGTGCAGGCGTGCTGCAGATAGACAGTGAAGAGGTCTGAACCGGCACCGGTCAATAGCCGGGGCAGCTCCGCCCCGATCAATGGAACGAAGCCGAGCAAAGTGCGCAGAATCTGCGAGGCCTGGAGAGCGGCCGCGTCTCCCCGCAGCAGAAACCCCGAGAGCATGACGCCGATTATCACGGGCACAGTGAGACCCAGGCGCAGCCAGACGCCAAAGCGCACTCTGACTTCTCCGCGGCGAAGCAAATAGTCCACGGTGTGGGTAAGCGTAAAGGCTAGAAAGGCCTGTGCCGCCCAATAATGCAGACTGCGAACAAATAGGCCCGCGGGATTCTTCAAGAGCAGCAGGGCGAGCGAATCCAGTGGCGCATCCGGCTTGTATGCGGGCACCAGCATGATGCCGGTCACGGCGCAGAGCACAAAGGCTGCCAGGGCGACCATACCCAGTGGCGGAATGCGGCGCCAGAATCTGTCCGTCACCGGCTTCGCGCCTGTTCCGTGTTCAGGCTGACGCGCAGAACTGATCGCGCCTTGTCCAGTGCATACGGTAACGGTTGCAGGTTGCGCAGGGCCGGACCATGCAAGAGCTGGCCGCGCGCATTGAACCGCGAACCGTGACAGGGACAAACCAGTTCGCCGTCTTCGGCACCGTTGATACGGCAGCCCAGATGTGGACAGGTCGACGAAAAAACCGCAAGGCCTTCCGCGTCGGCAATCACAATCACCTTGTCGTAGAAGCGGATTCCGTTGCCCTCGGCAAGGGGCACGGTTTCTGTAATGTCCGCATTCTCGGGCAGTGTGGCTGTACGCTTTGCCAGGCTGTTCATCAGCCACAGCGCGGGCCCCGCAAGAAGCGCCGGTGCTGTCTTCAAGAAGAGACGTCGCATGTTGGGCCTGGAGGGTGTCATGGGCACATTAAAGGTGCAGCGATTCTAATTAACCGCTACTCTTCTGTCCAAATCAACTCTTGCCCCGAACTCTTGAGGTGGCAGAGATTCACTGCGAGGGACCGCAACGGGTAAGCGAGATAGAGCCAGCACGATGGGAAAATGCAGCACATTACGGGTGGAAGCGTGGCCGGGCCCGGCGCCTTCAGTACGGTTCCACTGCTTGATGCACGCGCGGGCTAGGGTAGTTTCAATTCTGAGCGCTGGGCGTGAACCGCCGCAGGACGAACTCCTGGATCAGGCTGTTGACCATGCGGCCGCCGGTATTGGTAAGGGCATTCTCAAATGCCAGCCTTGGGCCGCGATTCGTATCCGGATAGTATGTGTTCGAGATGGCGCTCGATGCCAGATCGCCGCCTACGCTCGAGTAGTTAGGCTGCCACCGGCCGTTGTCCCCCTTGCAGATGAAGGGGCTCGATAGCGCGTGAAGAACGCGGGACTTCTTTGTGCCCGTGCCCTGATAGAAGTACCGCGGGTCCTGGTGGAGAAGCGATGGAAGAATAGCGCCTCCGAACATGATGTCGGTAAATCCATCCGCGTAGACAGCTCCCAGGCGCTGGCTGTAGCCCTTCGCGCCCTGGCCGTAGTCGAGGCGGTCCCCTGCCTGATCACTGCCGGCGAGCACACCCATCCCTAAGATGGTAACTGGATCGGTGGCGGCCCTGTAGGCGAGCGAGAACTTCAGTTTGGTGGTGAGCGGCACGGCATCGTGATTGTAGACGACATAGAAGTTAGGGATGATGCCGAGTACGCGCTGTTGTTCTTCGATCTTGACTTGCTCGACGGCGATCTGCTCGGGGGAGGAATACACCGTCACCGAACTCGTCCCTCCGGCGATCCGGATCCTGCTGTCCTTCAGAAACAGATACTGGCCTGGACTAAGAAGGATGGTCGGCGAGGTCCAGTCTATAAATCCTTGGGCGCTGATCGTGATGTGATATGGAACGCCCGGCTTGAGATCGTCGAAATGAAACGATCCGTCATCCTTCGCTACGATTGCGCGGTGTTCTCCGGGGGCAGGGCCTTCGAGAATAACATTCGCGCCCGGAACAATGTCGTTGTCCACATCGGTGACCGTGCCGCTGATATTTCCCGGCTGTGGATCTGGAGCGGAGACTTCACTCCCGCTCACACTTGCTGGGCCAGGATCCGGAGCGGCAGTCTCTTGTGCAAGTGCCGGACTGGCGACAGACACGCAGAGGATAAGTGTGCAGAGGGATTGCTTGAGACGCGCCGTGATCGAGGCACCCCTGACAGATTCAAGCGGTCGTTGCACGAGGCAGCTCACTTCCATTTCTCCTCGTTCTCAGTCCTGGCTGCAGTGTCCGACATGTTTTTCTCCCCGTTCCTGTCGCCACTTCGCAGTTGTGGACTGCAAACTGACCACATCCTCCAGGTCTTGTGCTATTCCGCGTCGACACGAACCCGGATGAGCTGGCCAATAAGGATGAATGCAATCCCGATGCCGAAGGAGTCTTCACGGACAAATTGGCGGTAAGTATAAGACAAATAAATACATAGAATTAAAGGTGAAGGTCGCGAGGGCCTTCGGGTGTCGGCAGTCCTTGCGTCAACTCCGACAACTGTCGGAGTTGTGCGACACTTGTCTCCAAGGGGCCTGGTACATGAGCGCAACGCTTCCATCCGGTGACGCACCCCTGAAGTTTGCCCCTGCTGCCAGCGATCTGCAGCGTGAAAGCGAGCGACTGAAGCTGCTCCTGGAGTTGACGAATGCGCTGGTTTCCAATCTCGAACCCCGCGATCTTCTTCGCGCGATCTCCGAAAGCATCCGCAAATCGATGCACATCGACCTCGTTTCGGTGTGGCTGCCGGATGCGGAGCAGCGCCAACTGCGCTCTGTGACGATGGACTTCCCGGAGGGCAAGGGATTCGCGAGAGAGGATCTGCTGCAGAGGGTCGAGGGCTCCGGTGTTGGCAGGGCGTTCAGGAGCGGCAGGCCCGTTGTGTCATCCAGGGCCGCTGAGATGAGTGAGCCTGAGCATCTCCTCGCGGTTGCGGAAGGCATTGCCTCCGGCTGTTGTCTACCGTTGATAAGCCACAACCGGACACTTGGAGTTTTGGGACTTGGCTGGCGAGTCGAGAACGCATCCAGCGCAGAGGATATCGAGTTTCTGGTGCGCGCGGCAGGACAAGTAGCAATCGCCATCGAGAATGCGCTGGCATATCGCGAAATCGCAGAGCTGAAAGACAAGCTGGCACAGGAAAAGCTCTATCTCGAAGAAGAGATTCGCAGCGAGGCTGACTTTGAGGGAATCGTCGGGCAGAGTTCAGCGCTGCGCAATGTTCTGCAGATGGTCGAGACCGTTGCGGCAAGCGATTCAACCGTGCTGCTGCTCGGGGAGACCGGCACCGGAAAGGAACTGATCGCGCGGGCCATCCACGATCGCAGCCGGCGCAAGGATCGAACCCTGATCAAGCTCAACTGCGCGGCGATTCCCACAGGCTTGCTGGAGAGCGAATTGTTCGGCCACGAGCGAGGCGCCTTCACAGGGGCGATTGCCCAGAAGATCGGTCGACTTGAACTGGCCGATCAAGGTACGTTGTTTCTGGATGAGGTCGGGGACATTCCCCTGGAACTCCAGCCAAAACTCATGCGCGCTTTGCAGGAGCGGGAATTCGAGCGCCTGGGCAGTACGTTGACGAAGAAGGTCAATGTGCGACTGGTGGCCGCAACCAATCGCGATTTGCAGAAAATGGTGGAAGAAAAGCAGTTTCGAAGTGACCTCTACTATCGCTTGAATGTGATTCCCATCAGCATTCCGCCTTTGCGCGATCGTCCTGAAGACATTCCTTTGCTGGTGCGGTATTTCGCTCAGAAGTATGCGCGTCCCCTGCAAAAAAGGATTGAAACCATTCCCGCTGCGGCCCTGCGCAAGCTGGCGCGCTGGCATTGGCCGGGAAACGTTCGAGAGCTGGAGAATCTTGTTGAGCGTGCGGTCGTCCTTTCAAGAGGCGAGACGCTGGAGATTTCAGTTCCAGAATTGGCGGATAGAGGCATGCACGCCGCGTCCGCAGGTGTCGACAGGTCAGAAGAGCAGGAGAGGATCGTGCGCATTCTGAACGAGACCGGAGGCAAAGTCGGCGGAACCGACGGCGCTGCCGCACGCATGGGACTCAAACGAACCACCCTGATTACTCGCATGAAAAAGCTGGGAATCGACTCGCGAAGGCTGCGGTAGAACTGCTGTGGTCCGGCAGGTTGAAGGGTAGCATCAGGGTGCGCTTTGCATTTCTCCGGCAAATGCTTCAACAATCGCGCACTTGCCTGCCGCACTGCGGGGAGCTGGACTTACCTCGCATTGCAGCATGTCCTGCGCCAGCAGGTTCCACCCTACAAAGCCTGCGAATTGGCTGCCAGGCGATTGCGCGGCGGTCGGGGCAAGGCCTTCGCCGGTTTCGGCGTTGTAGTCCTCGTGCATCGATCCCCAGCGTGCGATGTCGCGATGCAGCGTGGCAGCGAGAGTGACCGCCAGCCACCGCGCCTCTGCGTGAAAGCCGTAGCGGCGCAGCGCAATCCAGTCGAGAAAATTCGCGTTGATCCAGATCGGTCCGCGCCAGTTCGAGTAGGGATTAATGATGGCCTGGTTGTTGTAAGCGGGCTCGCTCCTTGCCAGGCTGCGCAGGCCGTAGGCCGATTGCATCTCGTCAGGGTTGAGCAAATGGCAGCGGACCATGCGGCGCGCATCGGGGGCGGGCAGCAGGCCGCCTGCCAGCGGCAGGAAGTTGGACCAGGCAATCACGCGCACCCACGCACCGGAGTCGCGACGGCGATTGAAGAACATCGAATCCGACGGCGACCACAGCTTGGCAAGAATGGCGCTGCGCGTGGCCGCGGCCTGCTGCTGGTAGTTGCGCGCGGCGTCGGGGTATCCAAGCCTGCGCGCCAGCTCGGCCATGGCCAGGTACTCGCGCATGGCCCAGAACGAGGCGTCGACGGCGAGAATCGCGCTGGGGTCTTTGGGATCGTTGGAAAGCGCCGCGTTATTGTCTGCGCCGGATTGCATGGCGTTGTCCCAAAACCATAATCCCCAGCGCGAGTCGAACTG
>JAKBHH010000174.1 GCA_021836865.1 Acidobacteriota bacterium | reverse complement strand
TCCGCACAGAATCTCCGGTCCGGTGAGTTGGAAACTCGCGCTCTTTGTGCGGAGTCTCCGCCCTCTTTCAAAGTCGGAGTTGCAACAACAAACCTCCGTTGTCACTTCAGCCCACTATGTCGGCTCCAAAGCCTGCGCCAGGTGCCATGCCGATATTTACGAGCGCTGGGAAAAGACGCCGATGGCCAACGTGGTGCGCGATCCGCGGGCGCATCCCAATGCCATTCTTCCCGACCTTGCAACCAACAATGTGGCCCCGTTTACTAAAGACCAGGTCGCCTTCGTCTACGGCAGCATCTGGAAACAGCGCTACTTCACCAAAGTTGGAGAAGATTATTACCCGTTGCCGGTGCAGTGGGACATCGGCAACCACAAATGGCTGAAATACGTGATCCCCGCGCATGGAGCCGACTGGTGGGCGCATCTCTATCCGCCGGACAACATGCAGCGGCCTACTGGCCCAACCTGCGACGGTTGTCATTCCGTCGATTACAACATCCACACCAAACAGGTCGCGGAATGGAACGTCGGCTGCGAGCGTTGCCACGGTCCCGGCAGCGCGCATGTGGCGCATCCCACACGGAGCAATATCCTGAATCCGGCGCAGATGGATTCCGTAGCGGCGAACGACACATGCATCCAGTGTCACTCGCAGGGACGGCCGCTGACCAATCCCATGGAAGGAAAGTATTACGACTGGCCGGTTGGCTATCATGTGGGCCTCAAACTGCAAGACTTCTGGAGACTGGAAAACTGCACGCTCGGGCAGACGGATTTCTACTATTTCCCGGACTGCACGGCGCACAAGAACCGCATGCAGGGCAACGATTTCGTGCAGAGCGTGATGTACCGGCACAACATCACATGCTTCGATTGCCATGATGTACATGGAACAGGAAACTACGCGCAGCTCATCAAGCCCGCGAACCAGATATGCCTGGACTGTCACGGACCGAATTCTCCAAACGGACCGCATGAGGCCACGCTGGAAGCGCACACGCATCATCAAGACGGCAGTCCCGGAAGCCAGTGTGTCTCTTGCCACATGCCGGAGATCGAGAGCGAAGGCGTTCCCGGCGCCTACGTTCATGCCCATACATTCCGGTTTATCGCGCCGACCATGACGGACAAATACAAGATTCCCAATCCATGCACATCCTGCCACACGGACAAATCGACGGCATGGGCGGAGAATGCGATGAGCCATTGGCCAGAGAGTTCGCCGTGGCAAATCAAGTAAGTCTTGTGTGTTTCGCTCTTGCTCGCCGGGTGGGCCAGAGAAGACGCGACTGCAAGGCAGGCGCATCGCTCAGGGCGGGAAGGCGGGCAATAAACATAAAAAAAGCGGAGCCTATTTTGTAGGCTCCGCGGGTGTTCCTGTTGCGTTGATGGTTAGGCTGCGGTTTTCTTCGCAGCTTTGGCTGGCGGCTTGGGCGCGGCTTTCTTTGCGGCCTTGGCCTTTTCTTTCGCGGCGAACTCCTGCTTAACCTTTGCTGCGATTGCCTCGATGTCTACTTTGTATGTCTGCGCCGCATCGCGCAGCACCTTTACGGTATCCATATCTGTCCGCATGGAGAACAAGATGACCGTCTCCACCAAAATGCGCGCCAGCTTGCTTTCTTCGGCCTTCGGCAGGAACGCCGCCAGCAGTTTTGCTGGCGAGTCGGTGTCCTTCGGCTGGCCGATCTCATGCTGCCGGATGAGGATGGCGAGTTTGCGCTCGTCCAGCATGGCAGTCAGCCGTTCGACGGTAAACAGCAGGTCGCGCTTCATCAGGCGAACGGGGACTGCATCGCCGATGGCTTTGAGGACGCGAAGGCCGGTCGTCTGCGCGATGGCTTCCTCGCGGCGGCGCTTCTCCTGCTCGGCCTTGAATGCCGCATCGTTCGCGGGCCGCTGTTTGCGGGCGTGGTGAATTGGGCAATCGGGATTTGCGCAGATGCGCTTGGTCTCACCTTTCTCGCTGCCTTCGGTGACGATGGCCTCGGTGGTGAACTGGCAGGTCTTGTACTCCGGCCAGTCGCGCTGCTTCGGGTTGGTGGGTTTGTCCGAATTGGGCAGGGGCCGAATCTCGACATATTTGTTGCGCGGCACAACGGGGCTGTCTGCCTTTGCCGGGCCGTAGGCTGTGCTGATCTGAACGAGTTTGGGTTTGGCGGCGATGGTCTGCCTGACGTACGCATCAACCTTCATCGCCCAGCATTTCGGGTCTGTGCATTGGTCACCCTGCTTGCCGAAGTCATCACCGAAGAGAAGTTTGTTCCGTCCGGTGCGTTTGGGGCAATCGACACAGGAACCAGCGTCGGGCACAAGCGCGGCGTCCTCTTTCGAGAAGGGCGCGACGGCAAGCTCCAGCAAGATGTTGTGCTCGATCCACTGTTGCAGGTGGCGTACCGGGAGCAGGATGCGCTTCGGCTTGCCTGCGCCGTTCGTGTACTGCTCCTGATAGCAAGCGGCGAGAGCTTCCTCCTGCTGCGCCGGTTGCAACTTGGCCAGCAAGAGCGCATGGCCGACGCCGATCTCGTCCTTGGCGAAGGCTTCGGCTACGGGCGCGGCAAGCACCGTCAAGCGAAGTCGAGCGGCGACGTATGCAGGATTCTTGCCACATTTTGCGCCGATCATTTCGATGGTGTACTTCGGTTCTTCGAGGCGCATCAGGGCGGCGAAGCCCTGCGCCTCGTCCAGCGGGTGAACGTCGCGGCGCTGGAGGTTCTCGACAATGTTGGTTTCGAGCGCTTGGGCATCGGTCAACTCGACGATGCGCACCGGCGCGATTTCAAGTCCGGCCCGCTGCGCGGCGCGATAGCGGCGCGCACCGGCCACGATCTCGAAGTGATGATCGACGGGCCGGACCACAAGCGGCGCAAGAATGCCCTGCGTCTTGATTGACTCGGCCAACTCGTTCAAGCTGGCTTCGTCAAAACTCTTGCGTGGATTGTTCGGCGACTCGGTGAGCGCGTCGAGCGGCAGGTTGCGATATTCCGATTGCGAGTGAACTGCGGTGGTCATTGCGATTCTCCTTATTCGGTTGTCGAGCGTGAATGCGTGAGCGGGCGTGTGCTGCACCCGCTCATGGATTGCGGGTTATGCGGCTGCGTTCTCCGGTTCCTCGGCGCGAAGCGCGGCGAGAATCACAGCAGAAGTGCGCTGGATGACCTCAAGGCTCTCGGCCAATAGCGTTGCGTTGCCGTGGTAAAGCTGGATGTAGTCGGCGCTGCTGGTTCCCAACTCCAGCCCAACGGCCTGGCCCACGATGAAGGCCACGGCCTCGGCTTCGGTCTCGCGGACGGTCGCCGTGGTGATAGTGCGCCGCTCGGCCTTATGCAGAAGCTCATGCGCCGTCTCGTGTACCAGCGTGGTGAACTCCTCGGCCTTCGACTGGCCGGGCAGCAGTGCGATCTTGCCGCCGTAGCTGACGCCAAGTGCCGGAGCGATCTTCTCGTTGAATTCAAGTGCGATGTTCTGCCGCGTGAGGAAGTCCAGCATCCGCTCGCGGTATGCGCCGACTTCGCCCGCGATGGCGTGCTCCAGTTCAGGCAGGTCTGCGCCTTCGGTCTGGCTAATATCAAAGACGTAGACGGCGCGGAAGCCAATCAGCATGGGCGCGGGCTTTGCGTCCGGCTGCGTGCCTGACTCCTGCTCCGCATCGTTCTTCCTGCGGCGGTAGCCGATCATGGGCGCGAGAATCTGGATGCCCTTCTCGCCCTTCTTCACGTAGCGGCCAAGCTCGTTCCATGCGCGAATACCCGCCACGCGCGTAGCGTCGGGCTTCTGCCGCGCGATCTGCAAAATGTTGCCGAAACTGTACGAATGAAACTGCGCCATCGCGTTCAGGTAGGCGGTCAGGGTCTCGCTCTTGCCCGCCTCAAGCTGCTGGATGAGGTAGTCCACCGCCTGCTTAATGAGCTGCTGCGTGGGGTTGTCGCGCTGGCTGGTGCGCTGCTGGTAGGGTGAGTTGCTGCGGTTTTGCTGCGCCGCATTTTTGCTGTGCGGCGCGGCGTTGTTCGTTGCTGCGTATGCTGTAACGGTCGATGCCATGACGTTGCTCCTTCTGTGCTGCCCGCTGTGGGGCGATGTGCGTGCATGAGGAAGAGCACTGCCTGAAACATGAATTTCTTTTGTTGAGTGCTCCCGCTTCATGGCTTTTGCAACGGGCGGAGGCGGGAAGGTTCAGTCAAGGGCGCGCGTTCGGTGCGCGTTCATCGAAGCGCAGCGGAGACCCTTGACGGGTTCTTCCCGCCTCTGCTAGACCGTTGCGGGAAGCGGGAGCACGTGACGAAAGAAGAAATTCAGAGGGTGACCTTTGAGTAGCTCGCTTAATCAGAGATTGCCGAGAAAAATTGGGCCCATTACGTTACGCGCTTGACTCTATACCTAAGTACAGGGTTTACCGTGGATTCATGGACAGCTTGACCATCGGACAAGTGGCGAAGCGGGCGGGTATCAATCTTCAGACGATCCGGTACTACGAACGTCAAGGAATCCTCGCGCCGGTGCACCGCACCGATGCTGGATATCGCATGTTTTCTTCGGAATCTGTGCGGCGGATTCACTTCATCAAGCGCGCTCAGGAGTTGGGGTTTTCCCTGA
>JAKBHH010000173.1 GCA_021836865.1 Acidobacteriota bacterium | reverse complement strand
TGAAGAGGCTGCCGCTCGGCTCGCCTACCAGCTCGAATCCGGCCCAATAAAACGGCGGCTCGCCAGTGTGCAGCATATCGAGCTGTGCTTGCCGCAGCGCCTCGGCTTTTCCTTCGTTGCGGCCAAGGTGCTGATAGAAGTCAATCATGAGCTGCGCGGTCGCCCGATCTTCCACCTCCCAAAACGTGGAGACGACGCTCTGCGCCCCCGCTTCAATGAAGGCATTGACGATGTTCGCCACGCCCTCTTCGCCCACCGGCCCGACGCCGGTGTTGCAGGCCGACAGCGTAACCAGGCGGGCATCCAGAGGCAGTCGCCGAATTTCGCGTACCTGGAGAAGCCCGTCATCCACGGGTGGGTTCTCCGGCGCAAAGACGAGAGCCGAACGATCCGGGAATTCGGAATCGGCGTATCCGTGCAGAGCAAGGTGGATGACGTTGTATTGGTTGAGCGGCAGACGCTTGAAGTCCGTCTCGGTGGCGTGATCGCCCAGCAGGATGGTGCCGGGCCTGGGAAGATCGGTGGCGATAGTCTCCACTTCATTCCGACTTTCAGGCAGAGCGACCAGTTCCTGCCGCTCCGGCCCGGAGACGGCTCTGCGGATGGCGGCAATCAACGTCGTCGGTGGCGGCTTGGATGTCCAGGCAGCCACTCCCAAATACGGCAGGTCCTCTTGTGCCGTCCGATCGGCGCGGTGTCTGAGCATATCGAGCACGGTTCCCGAAGGCTCCACTGAAACCAGATGAGAGGCGAGGACGTACTGTCCGGAATCTGCCAGCGCGGAGAACGGCAGAAGATGCAGTTTCCCGTCAGGAACCACAATCAGAGACTGCTTCTCTCTGAACTCCGGTATGCCGCCAAGTAATCCGTCAAAAAGGTGCTGCGCCAGAGCCAGGTCCGTCTTCTGCTGGATGAGTTCGGATCGATACAGCGTCGCCTCCTGCTCCAGTTCTGTCTTCGGCGGCATAGCGTAGCGATGAACCGTGCTTTGCGTAACCGCGAGCGCATAGGAGTGCGGATCAGCAAGCACATACTCGACGAGAAGTTCCGACGGTCGCAGGTCGCGCTGCAATTCGAAGAGCGGGACAGGCGTGGGCGGTTCGTCCATCGCCGATGCTCCGCCAGTGAGTTGCTGTTCCGTGGCGTAGATCGCTGCCAGGATATTGCTTCTTGCCTTTGAGTCATCGGCGTTGAGTAGCTGGACATTCAGCTTCGTCAGGCGGACCTCTCCGGTGTCCGACTCGCCCGGTGCGACCACCTCGCGGTGGGCAAGAGCCTGCACCTCCACGCGTCCGCGCGCACGCTCGATGGCGCGGAACGCATCAGTCATCCGGCCTTGATCGGTGAGCGATACAAAATATCCCGCATATACCATGCTTAGGTCACTGAGCAACTGCCGCTCGACCATTGGGGTTGGGACCTTACTCAATAGCGCATCCAGCAGGTCCGCACTTTTCTCGTAGAGATCGTTCGATGCCTTCACGTTGCCAAGCCGCTTCATGATCTCCGCTTTGATGGCAAGATTCTTGGGCACAAAGTACATCTCATCCGGGATGTTCCGGTTGGCATCGATGGCTTCGTTGATCGTCGCCAACGCAGGTCGCAAAGCTCCTTGATGAAGATAGGCTTGGGCCAACAAGCCGTCCACCTGTGTCAATCCACGCCAGTACGAGAGCTGCTTTGCATAGGTGGCTGACTTTTCGAGGTCGGAGATGGCCTGACTCCAGTCGCCCATTCGCTCTTCAACGTCGGCCCGCGTCTGGTAAAGGTCATAGAGATGTCCCGTGAGATGGTATGAGGATACTTTCTGCATTTCTTCCGCAGCCAGTGCCAGCGCTACTTTGTTCTCGCCAAGGCCGCTCAACGCTTCTATCTTGGCGGTGGTTGCGATAGTTGGGTAGGCTGCTCCGTGAGTCTTTGCAGCTACCTTGATCGCCTCATTGAGCGGTCCAAGTGCCTCCTTGTATTTATGCAATTCCACCAAACCAACACCGTACATGCTGGCGTATCGAATCTGCGCGGCGGGGTCAGCGATCTTTGCAATCGTCCATGCCTTCACGACATCTTTCTTGGCAGTTGCAATGTCACCCAGCAGGAATGCGGCAATCCCTTGTTCTCCAATGGCGCGAGACGCGAGCAGGTAATGATGCTGTTGTATCGCGAGAGACTCGACCTCACCCCACGTTTCGCGCGCCATGCCGGAGTCGTAGTTCACTTCAAGCATTCCGAGAATCGTTAGAATGCGGAGCCGCGTCTCTGGATCGCGCGCCTCCGGAAAAATCAGATCGTGGCGCAAAACCGCAATCTGGCTCGGAATCGTCGTGGAGGATTCGCTCTGTGCCGGCACCTGACTGACGCGCGCATACAGAGCCTTCGAGAGATTGTGTTCGTGTAGGAACTGCAATTCGGCTTGATGATAAATGGATGCCGCCGCGATCCAGCTATTCAGCCACGACATCTTGTCGGCCCGCTCCAGGAGCGCCTCTGGAGAATCTTGGCTTCTGCGGCGGACAATACGATATCTAACCCCGCCCAGGGCGGCGGCAACGAGCAAACCGGCAGTGACGCGAACGGCAGGGGAGGAGGCAATTCGCATAAGGCCCCGTTCACTTGGGGTCAATGATGCCAGATTGTGTCGAACAGTTCAAATATTCGCAGATTCGTCCCGATCAGCGTGATTGAAAATGTAGCCGCAACAGATTACTTCTCCCGCCGGTGCGCCCTCCTTACCCGGCACAGCAGGAAAGCTGCTTGACGTCTTTGGTAAAGGTCTGCGCCGCCAGTTTGAGTCCTTCCACCATCGTAAGATATGGAAAGAGTTGACTGGCAAGGTCATGGACGGTCATCTGCGCGCGGATGGCCAGTGCCGCAGTCTGAATCAGTTCCCCGGCCTGCGAAGCGACGGCCTGCGCGCCCAGCAACCTGCCGGTTTCCGGCTCCGCGACCAATTTGATGAAGCCCCGTGTATCAAAGTTGGCAAGTGCGCGGGGGACATTGTCCAGTGTGAGCATGCGCGTGTCTACCTTTACTCCATTGCGCCTCGCGGTAAACTCGTCCAAATCCACCGTCGCAATCTGCGGATCGGTAAAGACCACTCCGGGTACAACGGACAAATCCAAACGCTCATTCCCGCCGAGCATGTTCGCGGCAGCTCTGGTTCCGGCAGCAGCGGCTACGTACACATATTCCGGGTTGGGTGTGCAGTCGCCCGCAGCGTAGATATTCGGGTTGGACGTGCGCAGGAACTCGTCCACCGGAATCGCTCCGTTTTCATTGGTCAGCACGCCCGCATTCTTCAGACCGAGGCTCGCAGTATTCGACCGCCGTCCAGTCGCAATCAGCAGACGATCGCCAACGATACGTTCGCCGCCAACTTCCACTGTGAACCGGCCACTTTGATGCTCTACGCACTCGATCTCCTTGTCGGTGAAAATGCGCATACCTTCGTCGATCAGAATCTGTTGGATCGCGTCGCCAATTGCGTGATCGCTGCGCGAAAGAATCCTGGAGCGGACGATCATCGTGACTTTGCTACCTAGGCGCAGAAATGCCTGCGCCAGCTCCAGTGCAACGTAGGAGCCGCCATAGATAATCAGGTGTTCCGGCAGTTTCTGCGAGGCAAGTGCTTCCGTGGAAGTCCAGTAGGGCGTGGTGTTGAGGCCGGGCACCGGCGGAATCGCTGGAGACGCGCCGGTGGCGATCAACGCCCGGTCAAACGCGAGAGGCTGATCCCGTCCACCTTTACCCTTTACCAGCAACGTGTGATCGTCTTTGAATCGAGCCTCACCGTGCATCAGGCGGATATTCGCACTGTTCTCGATGATGGATTCGTATTTGGCCTTGCGTAGTTCCTCGACGCGCGCCTGCTGTTGAGCCTGCAAGGCGGCTCGATTCACAACCGGCGGAGCGACGGAGATGCCAATATCGAACGGACTGGAGGCTCGCACGTGCGCGACATGAGCGGCGCTGATGAGAATCTTTGAAGGTACGCAGCCAATGTTGACGCAGGTGCCTCCAGTCGTGCCGCGCTCCACCATCGTCACGTCCGCGCCACCTTCCTGCAGGCGGATGGCCGCTGCAAAGGCCGCGCCGCCGCTGCCGATGATGGCGACCTTGTGCGGTTTCGAGTTCGGCACAGCGCAGCAGTCATCCTCTTTCAGGGCAGAGCCGATTCTGGAGAACAAGCTTCTGGCAGACGTCACTTCGCCGTTCCTTCCGGCTTCGAGGGATACCCGGCGTCCGCCGTCGCTTTGGTCAGTGCGGCTACCGATGTTTTGGCATCATCGAAGGTTACGACAGCGTCTTTCTTAGCAAAGCTGACATCGACCTTGGAAACGCCGGGAACGGCCTTGAGCGCCTTTTTCACTGTGATCGGGCATACGGGGCAGGTCATGCCGGGAACCGCGAGCGTCACGGTACGGCTTGCCGCCAGGGCGGGAAGCGCAGCGGCAAACATGAGGAAAACTGGCAGGACTTTGACAAACTTCACGAGGAATCTCCTATTTTCAAAATGATTTTTCATGAGCAGGCCTTTACTGATTCGCACAGACACGTCTCCTATACTTGCCGAGAGGAATTTCCGCGAGACGGGCAAGTAGAACCGTGCCCACGAAGCAATACGAAAG
>JAKBHH010000084.1 GCA_021836865.1 Acidobacteriota bacterium | reverse complement strand
CTCGGCTTTCTGGTGCGACGGCGCAAGGTGCTTGGTCTCGCAATCGGCTTCGGCTCCTATAACTACGTCTTCTACCTGCTGCTCACCTGGATGCCGGTCTATCTCTCCCGCGCGCTCCACATCAATCTCGCCGCGTCGTTCCTCTACACCGGCGTGCCGTGGCTCGTCGCCACCTTTGCAGACCTGCTCATCGGCGGCCTGCTCGTCGATGCGCTGATTCATCGCGGCTGGAACGCGAGTCGCGTCCGCAAAACGGTGCTCATCGGGGGAACGGCTCTCGGCCTCGGCATCCTCGGCGCGGCACATGCGCACACGCCCACAGTTGCGCTCTTCTGGCTCAGCGTCTCCATTGGCGGGCTTTCCGCTGCATCGCCCGTCGGCTGGTCAGTGCCGTCGCTCATTGCACCGGGAGACACCGTCGGCTCGGTCGGCGGCATCCTCAATCTGTCAAATCAGATCTCCGGAATCGCCGCGCCCATCATCACCGGCTACCTTGTGAACGGTCGCCAGTCCTTCGCCGCGGCCTTCTTCGTTGCCGCGGGATACCTCGTGATCGGCATCGGCGCGTATCTCTTCCTGCTCGGCGAAATCAAAACGATCCCCATGCCTGCAGAGCCCGCGTAATGCGCCGCCGCGCAGCTACTTCTTCTTCGCCACCGTAGCCCGCATCGCGCCGGTCGAGATGCCGCCATCCACCAGCAGCGTCTGTCCGGTCACGTAGCGGCTTGCCTCCGACGCGAGAAAGACCACCGCGCCGTCCAGATCGTGCGGCTGCCCGGCTCGCTTCACCGGAATGCGTTCGACCAGATACTCGACCCACTGCGCGTCTTCATACATTACCTTGTTCTGCTCCGTGCGGAACCAGCCCGGCGCAAGACAGTTCACGGTCACGCCGTGCTTGCCCCAGTCGTCCGCCAGGCTCATCGTCATCTGGCGAATGCCGCCGCGCGTGGCCCCATACGGCGCGAGACCCGCATAGCCGAAGACGCTCGTCACCGAGCCGATATTGATAATCCGCCCGTAACCTTTCGCGATCATGCCGCGCGCCACCGCCTGCGCCACAAAGAAGCTGCCGCGCAGGTTCGTCTCCACCACCAGGTTCCAGTCGTCCCAGGTCACGTCGAGCGCGGGCTTGCGTACGTTGCATCCCGCGTTGTTCACCAGAATGTGAATCTGCCCGAAGGCCGCCTCGGCCTCGCGCGCCATGGTCTGAATGCTGTCGTAGTCGCGCACGTCCAGTTCAAGGCACACCGCGCGCCGTCCCATCGCCGTGATCTCTTTTTCAAAGTCGTGCAGTGTGTCACGGTGGCGGCTCGTCAGCACCAGGTCAGCGCCCGCCTGCGCCAGCGCGCGCGCAAAGTACTGTCCCAGCCCCCGGCTCGTGCCCGTCACCATCGCCACCTGACCCGTCAGATCAAAAAGATTCTCCGTCATGCGCGCGCCTCGCTCTGGTTCGCCGCAACCGGCGTCAGCACCACCTTCATCAGGTTCGGCTCGTGGCCATAGAGCCGCTCAAACCATCGCGGCCCATCCTCCAGCGGAGCTACCGCGCTGATCAGCGGCTTCACCTGAATCTTTCCGCTCGCCACCAGTTCCATCGCCTGCGGATACTCGCCCGACGAGGCCGCGCTCCCTTGCAGCCGGATCTGCCGCGACACCACCTTCTGCAGCGGCAAGGTTACCGTGGGCGTAATGTTGCCGATCAACGTCACCGTGCCGCCCTTGCGCACGCAGTCAATCGCCGCCGCCACGGTTTCATTGCGTCCCACCGCTTCCAGCACCAGGTCCACGCCCGCGCCGCCCGTCTGCCGCTGGATTTCGGCGACAAGATCCGCGCCCGCCAGCAGCAACGCTGCATCCGCACCGAGATCGCGCGCCAGATTCAGCCGCGTCTCGTCAATATCGCTGATCAGCACCCGCGCGCATCCTGCAGCACGCGCCGCCTGCATCGTCAGCAGGCCAATCATGCCTGCGCCAATCACCAGCGCCGTCCTGCCTTTGAGATCGCCGCTCACATGGACCCCGTGCAGTGCCACAGAGACGGCCTCCAGCATCGCCGCCTCAGGAAACGCCATCGCATCCGGCAGCCGGTAAACAATCCTCTCAGGCACGGCAATGTACTCGGCAAACGCGCCTGCGCGCCGGAACTCCCCGCAGGAAACGCCCACCACCTCGCGCCGGTCGCACAGGTTCACCTCGCCGCGCCGGCAATACGCGCACTCCCCGCAATAGACCGTCGAGTCAAACGTCACGCGCTGGCCCACCGCAAACCGCGTTGCGCCTGCGCCCACCGCCGCCACCACGCCCGCCGCCTCGTGGCCCATCACGATGGGTGGAATCCGTCGTCCCGTCGAGCCGTCAAAGCCATGCACATCGCTGCCGCAAATGCCGCATGCCTCCACGCGAATCAGCACCTCGCCCGGCGCGGCCTGGGGTTTGTCCTGCTCCGCTACTTCCAGCTTCTTGTACTCCGCCAACAACAATGCCTTCATCGCAAGCGCATCTCCACAGGCGCACCCCACATGCGGCGGCAGGCGCACACGCCACCCGCGCATCAGCATGGATTCTACATTCCACCCGCCCGACTCTGCAGCGCCGCGCATCACCGCGCACACCGCCCCACAAACTTCTTATAATGGAGGAAGCAGCAACATCGCGCACGGCCCACGCATCCGGTGGGAGGGAGAACGCCATGCCAGCCTATGAATATCGTTGCAGTGACTGCGGTCACCACTTTGACCAGCGCCAGAAGATGTCCGACGCGCCCATCGCAAGTTGCCCCAAGTGCAACGGATCCGTCCACCGCCTCATCAGCGGCGGCGCGGGCGCCATTTCCAAGGGCGCAGGCTCCAGCGGTGAGTCCTTCCAGGGTTGCGGCATGAATCAGGTGTGTGGCATGGGCGGCGGCTGCGCCGGCGGAGCGTGCTGGGAGCAATAACGCATTCCGCCTGTCCGCATTGCGCTGCATAGGGGCACTGACCGAGCCGCGTCCCGCCGCTTGAGCCGCTACTGCGCCAGTCCGTGCAGCGCTTCCAGCATCTGATCCCGCAGCGCCTGCAGATTCTCCAGCCCGCTCATCGCTTCCCCTTGCCTGCCGCTGGCCTTCTGTTGCAGCACCTCGGCGGCCAGCGCGTGAACCCGCCGGTGCAAACCCTCCACCGCCGTCAGATCGCGCGCGCCGTTTTGCCCAGGGAGCCTCGCACTGTGCAGCCATGCGCCAAACCGGCACTCCGTCGGTTCCATCGCCGGCGGAGCCTTCCGGCAGCCGCCCACATATTCGGCAATCGCCGCAACCCACGCGCGGTGTTCCACGGTTGCGTGCAGCAGCGGCCATTCATCCTGCGTCAGCGTCTTGGCCCGCGCCCACTCCGCGTGCGGTCGCCACGCCCTCACCCACGCGGCCATCTCACCGCCAGGCATGGGCCGCGCAATGCCGTATCCCTGTCCCTGTTCGCAGCCCAGCCGAAGCAGCATCAAGCCGTGCTCCACGCTCTCCACGCCTTCGGCCACCGCCTGCCGCCGAAACGCCGACGCCAGGCCCAGCATCCCCTCCAGCAGCGTCAGATCCTCCGGATCATCCAGCATCTCCCGCACAAACATTCGGTCAATCTTCAGCACCTCAAACGGAAGCCGCCGCAGGTAGGAGAGCGACGAGTACCCGGTCCCGAAATCATCCAGAGAAAACGCCACCCCCAGCTTGCCGCATCTTTCGATCAGCGCCGCCACGTCGGCGAGCTCCGTCAGCGCGCCGTTTTCCAGCAGCTCCAGTTCAAGGCGCCGCGCCGGAATACCAGGATGCGCGGCCAGCAATCTTCCCAGTTGCGCTTCGAAGCCGGAGTGCTGCAGCTGCTGCGCAGACACATTCACGCTGACCGCCAGATCCAGCCCCGCGGCGGTCCAGGCCTCCATCTGCCGCAGTGCGCTGTCGATGACCCACTCCCCCACCTCAATCGCCAGTGGTGTTTCCTGCAGCACGGGCAGAAACTGCGCCGGCAGCAGAAGTCCGGCCTCCGGGTGCTGCCAGCGGATCAGGGCCTCGGCGCTGATCACCTCGCCGGTCCGCATGTTCACCCGCGGCTGGTAGTAGAGCTCCAGCTCGCCGCTGGTCAGCGCCGTGCGAATCCGCTCCAGATCTTCGTGGTGCCCGCGCACGCTCAGGTCGTGGCGCGGATCGTAAAAATGGTAGCGCCCCTTGCCCTCGAGCTTGGCGTGATACATCGCCTGGCTCGCCTGACGGACTAACTGATCGGCGTCCACGTCCACCGGCTGCGGATAGAACGCCACCCCCACACTGGCCGAGAGCCGCACCACATGCTGGCCCACCTCAAACGGCGTGCGCGCCGCCGCCTGCAACTGCGCAAGCACGGGCAGCGCGTCCTGTGCGCTCATCAGATCCGGCAGTACGGCCACAAACTCGTCGCCGCCCGCCCGCGCCAGTGTATCGCCGCCGCGCAGCACTCCTTTGAGCCGGTGCGCCGCGGCAACCAGCAGCTGGTCTCCTACGTTGTGCCCGTGACGGTCGTTCACCGCTTTGAAGTCATCCAGATCAAGACTGAGGATGGCCATCACGCGTCCGCGCCCTCTCGCCTGCGCCATCGCCTGCCGCTGCCGGTCTTGCAGTAGCTCGCGGTTCGGCAGCCCGGTCAGCAGGTCATAGTGCGCAATCCGCTCCAGCTTCCATTCCTGCTCCTTGATCGAGGTCAGGTCAGAGAACAGCGCCACATACTGCTTGATCCTACCCGTCGCATCCGGCACCGCGCTGATTGTCAGCATCTCCGCGAAGACACGACCGCTCTTGGCCTTGTTCCATATCTCCCCTGTCCATTTGCCGTTTTGATGCAGATCCTCCCACATCTTCCTGTAGAACTCCGGACTCTGCCGGTCCGACTTCAACAGCCGCGGATTCTTCCCAATCATCTCTTCGCGGCCGTAGCCGGTGATGCGCGTGAACGCATCGTTCACGTCCAGAATCGTTCCCTCCGCATCCGTGATGACAATGCCTTCCGCGGCATGGGTAAAGACGCTCGCCGCAAGGTGCAGCCGCTCCTCGGCCAGCCGCTGCTGCGTAATGTCCTCTGAGAAGAGAATTACACCGCCTACCTCGCCCGCTCCCGTAAACCACGGGCGCACCTCGCGGCGAATCAACTGCACCCGTCCATCGTTCCGCTGCAGGCGATCCATCCGCGGAAGCATCGCCTCACCGGCCAGCGCGCGCCGGTGCGCCTGCCTCCACTCCTCAGGAATCCCCGGAAGAATGTCATAGTGGGAGCTGCCCAGCACGCGCGTGGGGTCGATATCAAACATCTCCAGCCAATGCCGGCTTACCGCCAGGTAGCGCATGTCGCGGTCAAACATCGCCAGCGCCGCTGGCGCATGGTCAATGAACAGCCGCAGCAGCTCCCTGCTCTCCCGCAGCGCCACGTCAGCCAGTTTCTGTTCGGTCACGTCCTGGATCGCTCCGCGCAGCCTCACGGCCCGACCCGCGGCGTCCAACTCCAGCCTGCCCCGCCCATGCACCCAACGCTCCGCCCCATCCCGCGGACGCACAATCCGGTACTCCCGGCGAAACGGCTGCAACTGGGTGACCACCATCTCCTTCAGATACGTGACCATCCTGGCCCGATCATCCGGATGAATCAGCGCGATCCATCCCTCCACCGTATGCGGATACTCCCGGTCAATCCCCAGGATCTCCTCCAGAACCTCCGAGGCGGTCCACATCCCCGTCTCAACCTCCAGCACATAGCTGCCCACCCCCGCCAGCCGTTGCGCCTCGTGCAGCTGCTCGACATTCTCCAGTTGCAAATCCCTCTCCCTCTTCGTGTCGGAGACTCGGCGCGCAACACCAAGCAGCCCAATCACCGCGCCTCCGGCGTCCTTCACGGGAAACTTGCCATGGTCTATCCGGACTTCCGTCCCATCTCGGCGAGTCGTGCGCTGCACCTCGTGCACCTGCGGACTGCCCGAGAAAATCGCCTGCTCCAGCCTGTAGTGCCGGTCCGCATCCTCCTCGGGGAAGATGTCATAGTCCGTCCGGCCAAGCAAGTCCTCATACTGCCCCGGCAGTTCAAGCAAGGCCTGCCGCGGCGACTCACAGGCCGCTGTGAACACATGGTGCATGTCCTTGAAGTAGACAAAATCGTCGCTGGACTCCATCAGCGCGCGCAGATGCGCCGGCATCCCGCTGCCGTTGAGCGCCGCGCCTGTGCGCCGCACGTCCTCAAGAGTCAGGCGCAGAACCTCCACCCCGTCTGCATCGCGTTCTCTCTCCATACGCGCCCGCGTGCAGCGGATCCGGCCATCGGCATGGCGCACGCGCAGGTTCAGCCACGCTCCGTCTCCCGTGTGGTCCGCACTGGCGTTCCGTTGAAAGATTTTTGCAGCTACATCGGCATCGTCCGGATGAATGCGCTCGGCGAGGCTCACCAGCCCGTCAACAAACGCCTTCGGGTTGAACCCCAGTAGAGGCTCAACACCCGCGTCCACCCACAAGACCTGATGCCGCTCCTGCAAGCGGATACGAAAGACAGCCTGAACCAAGACGACCTCGCGTGATGCATGATTCCGGCATGCACGATGGATGGAGCGGCGAGCCGAAAGAAAATTCATACCATGAAATTTCACCACATACATCCCATATTCCGGTCATCGCGCACCCCTATTCGTTACGTCGGTTTGGGTCGCCCAGCATTCATCCTCTCACTCCAGTCCCAAAATGAACCAAATCATGCACCCGTTATCCACGGACTTTTTACTTGCCCGCGAATTCGTACCCGCTTATCCACGCGTATCCTTGGCATAATCGCAGCAAGCGCGGTTCCTCCGTACCTGTTCCAGGAGCCACGTCCACGACCCTCAACGGTCCGGACCTACCAGGGGAGCATCAACGAGTGACCAGCTACAGCCGCCAGGATGTTTTGCGTATTCTGCAAATCAGCTCCCGACAGCTCCAGGGTTGGGAACGTGCCGGCCTCATCGCCGCGCTGCAGTCTTACAGCTTTCAGGACCTTCGCCAGTTGCGCACCCTGCGCCTGCTCCGCGAGGAGGATGTCTCCGCCGCCTCCATCCGTCATTCCATCCTTGCCATGAAAGCCGTCGCCGGCATGGCCAACCCGCTCGTCGAGGCCGGAATCGTTCGCACCGGATCGCGGCTCGCCTTTCGCTGCGAGGGCGCCATGGTGGACCCCATCCGCCGCCAGTTCCTCTTCGACTTCGAGCGCCTCGACCGACCGACGGCCGCAGCTGGACCTTCCCTGCTGCGACTGCGCGACTCTGCCGTCATCCGCGACGTGCAGGAGACCTTCCTCGCCGCCGTGCAGGCCGAAGAAGCCGGCGAAAAACACCGCGCCATTGCCCTTTACGAGGAAATCCTCGCCCTGGAGCCCGCCTACGCGCCGGCCTACATCAACCTAGGCACTCTCCACTTTCACCTCCGCCAGTATGTCCGCGCGGAAGAGCTCTACCGCCAGGCGACTCTCGCCGATCCAACGTACGTCCTCGCCTTCTTCGATCTCGGCAACGTCCTCGATGAGCTTGGCCGCTTCGAAGAGTCCATCGCCGCCTACCAGCGCGCCATCGTGCTGGCGCCGCGCTACGCAGACGCCCACTACAACCTTGCCCTGGCCTACGAGCGCAAAGGCGACCGCCGCCCCGCCTTGCGACACTGGCACGCCTACGCCCGTCTGGACCGCAACGGTCCCTGGGCAGAACACGCACGGCTACAGATTCGCAAACTCCTCGAGCGGGAAAAGCTCTCCATCGCCTGGAGGACAAACCGTTATCTTCCAAAGACTAAGCCCGCCGCCCAACTTCTGCTCGTCCACGGCGGCCGCACCGCCTGAGCCCCCGCCTTATCCAGCAGCCACTGTCGCTGCCATCGCACTTTGCCCTCCCTTTCTATCGCCTCATGAAAATTGCTCCGGAGCGCGGACAACTCTCCCGTGCAACTTGTGTCTAATTCTGGTGGGTTCATCCGTTTTGTATCCTCAGGAGGTCGCCCGGCAATCTGTTTCCGAGCGCGTCTGATCAATGTTTAACCCGTCGGCTCCTGGCGCTCCTGCCGCGCGAGCCGGCCTCGTGCCGGACACGGACAGATATTTGTCCGTGCTAGGATGTTGGGACCTGCAACGGAACGCTTTACAAGGATGACTATGAAGACAATGTTGGCAATCTTCTCGCAAAGGTGGGTACGGGCCTGCGGCTTGCTTGCCGCCACCGCGCTCGCCGTGGCATCGGCCCTCGCGCAGACACCAGCCCTGCGCATTGGCTCGGATATCTCCAGCGCCCAGCTGACTCCGCTCAAGGGCTCCCTGCATCCCATGGCGCAGCCAGCTTTCGATTCTGGCCGCGTGCCCGCCAATTTCCCGTTGCATGGCATCACGATCTCGTTCCAGCGTTCCGCCGCGCAGCAGGCTGACCTCACGGCCCTGCTCGCCGCCCAGCAGAACCCTGCCTCGCCGCTCTATCACCAGTGGCTGACGCCCGACCAGTTCGCCGCCCGTTTCGGCATGGCCCAGGCCGACCTCGACAAGGTCCAATCCTGGCTCCAGCAGCAGGGCTTCTCCATTGATTCGGTCGCGCGCAGCCGCAATGCCATCCACTTCTCCGGCACCGTCGGTCAGGTCGAGCAGGCCTTCCGCACCGAGATGCACTACTACACCGTCGACGGCCAGAAGAACTTCGCGCCATCCACCCAACTCTTTATCCCCGCCGCGCTCTCCGGCGTCGTCCTGAATGTCGGCAACCTCGACACCTTCCGGCCCAGAGCCCAATATCAGCCCGGCAATAAAATCGGCTTACGCCCCGGCTTTACCTCGGCGAAGACTGGTAGTGTCTTCTTCGCACCCGGCGACATCAAGACCGTCTATGACATGACGCCCCTTACCGGCGGCGGCATCACCGGCGTCGGCCAGTCCATCGCCGTCCTCGGCCAGTCGGAGATCACCGTCTCAGACATCGAGCACTTCCAGTCCGCCGCAGGCCTTACTGTCAAGGACCCGACCCTGGTCCTGGTACCCAACTCCGGCACGCCCGCTTTCTCCCCCGGCGATGAAGGCGAGTCCGACCTCGACCTCGAGTGGTCCGGCGGCACCGCCACCGGCGCAGAAATCTTCCTGGTCTACGTGGGCAACAATACGACCTATAGCGTCTTTGACTCGGCCACCTACGCCGTGGATGAACGCATCGCCAACATTATCACCCTCAGCTACGGTGCCTGTGAACTCGGCAACCCGACCAGCGCGCTGCTTGCCCTAGACGCCGTATTCCAGCAAGCCACATCCCAGGGCCAGACCTTTGTCTCTTCCTCCGGAGACCAGGGCTCCACGTCCTGCTACGGCGTCACAGGCCTGACACCCGCTTCGAATCAATACGTCCTGTCCGTCAACTATCCTGCCAGCAGCCAGTACGTCACCGGCGTGGGCGGTTCGGAGATCACGCAGGCCAATGATTCCACCAGTTCCGGCTACTGGACCGCTGCAAGCGGCGGCACCGACCTCATCACCTCCGCCACCAAATACATTCCGGAGATCTCCTGGAACGATGACGCCAGCACCGGTTGCACCACCAGCACCGGCACGCCCATAGGTTGTCTCAGCGCCAGCGGCGGCGGGGTCAGCACCCTCTACACCACCAAGCCAACCTGGCAGACGGGCGTCCCCGGCATTCCCAATGACAACAAGCGCGATGTGCCCGACATCTCCCTCTACTCCTCGCCCAACTATCCCGGTTATCTCTATTGCACCAGCGACACCAGCGATTGGGCCCCCGCTTCCGGCTCCACCGGCGCCCAGCAGAACAGTTGCAACAGCGGCTTCCGCGACAGCGCCACCGGCTATCTCACCGTCGCCGGAGGCACCAGCTTCGCCGCGCCCATCTTCGCCGGCATGGTCGCCATCCTCAACCAGAAGGCCAACTATGCCAATGGGCAGGGCCTGCTGAACACGGCACTCTACTCGCTGGCTTCCAACGGCGGCACCTACGCCTCTGCCTTCCACGACATCGTCACCGGCAACAACAACTGCCTTGCAGGGAGCGTCATCTGCCCCAACGGCCCCATCGGCTACACCGCCGGCGTCGGCTATGACCAGGTCACCGGCCTCGGCTCCTTCGACCTGGCCAATCTGGCCGGCGCGTGGACCATGAGCACCACCAACCTCATCCCAACCACCACCACCGTCACTGCCGCTACGCCCACCCCGAACGTCAGCACCGCGGACGCGGTCACCATCACGGTCGCCTCCACCACCGGCAGCACGGTCCCCACCGGCAACGTCACTTTGCAGATTGATTGCGGTCCTGCCAGCGGCGGCAGCGGCACCGTGTCCTGCGCCAGCACAGTGGCCGCGGGGACAATCTCTACCTCCGGCACGTTGACCTACAGCGCCAACTTCTCCACCGCCGGCATTCACCAGATCCTCGCCCAGTATGCCGGCGACACGACCCACGCTTCCTCCGTCGGTGTCCTGGAACTCACCGTCGGGGGCGCCGGCGGCACCACTCCCGGAATCAAGCTGACCGCAACGCCTTCGACCGTCACCGTCAAGCAGGGCACTTCGGGCAATGAGACCATCACCGTGACCCCGGCCGGCGGCTACACCGGCACCATCGATCTCAGCTTCACTTCCTCCAACAACAGCGCCCTCACGAACCTCTGCTATCAGTTCACCCCATCGCTCTCCACCGGCGACGGCCAGGCCGTCATCAGCGGAACCAGCCCCGTGAGCGTCTCCCTCAGCCTTGATACCAACGCCGCCGACTGCGCCAACTCGGGCTACGGCTACGGGGGCTACGGCCCTGGGTACGGCTTCTACTCCCAGCACGGGAAGTGGCATCGCATGGGCAGCATCGGCGGGGTCAACACCTCGCGCAACAACCCACTCAGTCCCATCCCCGCCGGCGTTGCCTTTGCCGGTCTGTTCCTCATCGGCTTCCTCGGCCGCAAACGGCGTCACTTCCGCAACATCGTCGGCGTGCTCGCCCTGCTCGCCGCCGGCTTTGCCATCTCCGCCTGCGGTGGCGGCGTAGCGGGTGTCTCCAACCCACCCAAGGGCACCTACACCATGACGGTGAATGGCGTGGACACAGCCACCAAGTCCATCACCAATACGACCACCTTCACCTTCGTGATCGACTAGCTCCACGAACCCTGCACCAGGGGCAGACGCCTTGCGGCGTCTGCCCCTTTGCTTTGCGCGCCCGTGCCTGCCGGTCGCCTCGTCTGATACACTCCAACGCCGGAGAGAGGACCTCGTTGACCGCATCCATTCACACCCCATCCCCGCTCACCCGGCTCTCGGACGAAGAGCAGCTCTTTTACTCCACCGTGCTGCAATTCGCGCAGCAGGCCATCGCACCCCATGTCCGCGCCATGGACGACGCTCAGCAGCTCGATCCCGCCCTCATCCGCGGCCTCTTCGAGCTCGGCCTCATGGGCATTGAGATTCCCGAGGAGCACGGCGGCGCAGGCGGCAGCTTCTTTGACGCTGCCCTCGCCATCCAGGCCATCAGCACCGTCGACCCCGCCGTCGCAGTCCTCGTCGATGTCCACAACACACTCGTCGTCAACGCGTTGCGCCGCTGGGCCACCGCTGACCAGAAACGCCGCTGGCTGCCCCGCCTCGCCACTGACATCACCGGCGCCTACGCACTCAGTGAGGCCGGCTCCGGCTCCGATGCCTTCGCCCTGCAAGCCCGCGCCGAGGCCACCAGCGCCGGCTATCTCCTCAACGGCCGCAAGCTCTGGATCTCGAACGCCCGCGAGGCCGGCCTCTTCATCGTCTTCGCCACCCTTGACCCCGCCGCCGGATACCGCGGCATCACCGCCTTCCTCATCGAAAAGGACACCCCCGGCTTTACCGTCGGCCGCAAGGAAGACAAGCTCGGCATCCGCGCCAGCAGCACCTGCGAGCTCCTCCTCGACAACTGCGAACTCCCCGCCGAAAGCCTCCTCGGCGAACCCGGCAAAGGCTACAAAATCGCCATTGAAACCCTGAATGAAGGCCGCATCGGCATCGGCGCGCAGATGCTCGGCCTGGCCGAGGGTGCCTGGGGACACGCCGCACGCTACGCCAAAGAGCGCCGCCAGTTCGGCAAAGCCATCGCCGAGTTCCAGGCCGTGCAGTTCACCCTCGCCCGCATGGCGACGGAGATTGAGGCCGCCCGGCTTCTTGTCTACAACGCCGCCCGCCTCAAGGACGCAGGCCAGCCCTACGTCCGCGAAGCCGCCATGACCAAGCTCTTCGCCTCAGAGGTCGCCGAGAGTGTCGCCAGCCAGTGCGTCGAGGTCTTCGGCGGCAACGGCTTCGTCCGCGACTACCCCGCCGAAAAGTTCTACCGCGACGCCAAGGTCGGCAAGATCTACGAGGGCACCTCCAATATGCAGCTCATGACCATCGCAAAACACCTGCTCGGCTGAACTTCATCGCCTCCGCCCCCGGTTGCGCCCCATCCCTGCGTTACCGCGGCGAGTGCGCCTGGATTGGGTCTCCGGCTCCGGCCCAGCGAGTCCGCGTTCAATCGCGATCATTCGCACCCATCCAACTGAGCAGTGTTGCTCAGTTGGCAGCTCAAGCGAGGCTTACACTCCTCTCTATGCACGAGGCCATACAAATAATCGCAGCAGAAATGGACGGCACGGACGGGCTGATCGTGACTTTCTCCGACGGCACAATAGCCGGGTATGTAGTGGAGGAGTTGCTGGAGCTGAGACCTCGCCGCGAACCTTGCAAAAGCCCGAAAGGCCAGGACCTCCCACAAATCGCACCTACGGACCATTAGGGAGCTACCCGCGCCGGCGGTGCCGCCTTCCCTCTGCGGTATGCTCAAATGCAGGAGCCGCCGGGGGCTTGGTTCCGCCATGCAATGATTTTGGGTAACGCACGCACATGGGAGACTGCCGCAGGGCTAGCCCTGCTCGCCGCTGCGTCCGGCACTGCCATCTGGCTCTTCACCCGCCGCCGCCCCACCGCCGATGAAATCGAGTTCGCCCGCCGCCAGCTCCTTGCCCGCACCGGCCGCCTCGTTGACGGCATGTTCCTCGACGTCTGCCAGACGACCGGCGACGACGGCCTCACCCGCACTCTGCTCCTTTACAGCTACCGCATCAGCGGCGTCGATTACCAGTGCTCGCAGGACGTCACCGCCATGCGCGGCGTCGTCGATGATCCGGCGCACCTCAGGGCCGGCTTCCCCTGCACCGTCCGCTACCTGCCCGGCACCCCGCACAACAGCATCCTCGTCGCAGAAGAGTGGTCCGGTCTGCGCAGCTCCCTGCCCGACCTGCACCGCTCCGGCGCTGCCGACCCCACCGAGCCCCGCCGCCGCTGGCCCCGCGTCCGCTAATCAACGGCGCCGCATTCCTTAGCCGCGTACATCCCGCCTTCACTTCATCAAAAGGCCGTTGGCGCGCTACTCCGCGCCCGTTTACACTGCCCCTATGCATGTCCATGCTGAGCCCGCCAGTCCCGCCGCCAACAGGACGCAATCCGTCCTGCGCGTCTCCCTGCTGGTCACGCTCGCCTATGTCGTGGTCACCCTTGTGGCGGGACTGCGCGCGCACTCCCTGGCCCTGCTCTCCGAGGCCGGTCACAATGCCTCGGACTTCCTCGCCCTCCTGCTCAGCTTCGCCGCCGTCTACTTCCAGACGCGCCCCGCCGACAGCGCCCGCACCTTCGGCTATCAACGCGCCGGCGTCCTCGCCGCCTTCCTCAACGCCGCCACGCTCATCGTCATCTCCGTCTGGATCGCCCTCGAAGCGATCCACCGCCTCAGCGCGCCGGTCGCCGTCCATCCGCGCATCATGATGATCACCGCAGCCGCAGGCGTCCTGATGAACGGCGTCATCGCCGCCCTGCTCTGGGGCGTCGCACGCGACGTCAACATGCGTTCAGCCTTCCTCCACATGGCCGGCGACACACTCTCCACCGCCGCCGTCATCGCCGGCGGCGCGGGTATCCTCCTCACCGGCCACAACTGGATCGATCCCGTGCTTTCGCTGCTCATCGCCGCGCTCATCCTCTGGTCCAGCATCGGCATCGTCCGCGAAACCCTCAACATCCTCCTCGAAGGCACGCCCAGAGGCGTCTCTCTGGCGGAAATCCGCGCCGCCATGGAGGCCGTCGAAGGCGTCCTCAACGTGCACGACCTCCACGTCTGGAGCCTCGGCTCCCAGTCCCGCGCACTCGCCTGCCACGTTACCATCGCCGACATCCCGCCGTCTGAGAGCGCCTGCATCCTCATCAAGCTCAATCACGTCCTCCGCGATCACTTCCACATCAGCCACACCACAATCCAGTTCGAGCACATCGGTTGCGGGGAGCTCGAGGGCTGCGTCGTCCCCCTTGAGGAGATGGCCGGCAGCGCAGTCCACAGCCATCACGGGCACACCCATTAGCTCTTCCTGCAGGAGGTCTCAGCTTTGCTTCGCTCGCACGCTGCCTTTGCCATCCTCTGCCTCGTTGTACCCAACACACTGCCCGCACAGCCAAGCCAGGCACAATCGCAGCCCCCTACCGCTGTCGCTGCTGCCGCGCTAGAAGCCCTCGCAGGCGAGTACACCAGCGCCGCCGAACCTGACACCCCCCTCAGCTTTTACGTGCAGGATGCCAAGCTCATCGTCGAATCCGAGCGCCGCGTGCCCACCGCCCTCGATCCCGTCTCTGCCACCCAATTCGCTGTCCCCGGCTCCAAGGTCAGCCTCAGCTTCACAATTGACGCCTCCGGCCATGGAACCAGCGTCACCGCCTCCGTCGAACCTGACACCCTCTACCGCCGCACCGGCGAGCCCGTCCATCACGTCTTCCACGACTACCAGCGCGCCGAAGTCATGATCCCCATGCGCGATGGCGTCAAGCTCCACGCCGTGATCCTCAAGCCCGCCGACATCGCCACGCCGCTGCCCATCCTCATGCAGCGCACCCCCTACGGCTGCGATGGAACAAACCGCGCATCTTTTTTCGCCCAGCGCCCTGAGCTCGCCCGCGACGGCTACCTCTACGTCTGCGAAGACATCCGCGGCCGCTTCAAGAGCGAAGGCGAATTCGTAATGATGCGCCCCCTCGCAGATCATCACGACCCCAAAGCCATCGACGAAAGCACCGACACCTCCGACACCGTCGCCTGGCTCATCCACAACGTCCCCGGCAACAATGGCCGCGCCGGCGTCGTTGGCACCAGCTATCCCGGCTTCCTCGCCATGATGGCCGGCATCGACCCCAACCCCGCCGTAAAAGCCGTCTCGCCCCAGGCTCCCATGATCGACGTCTGGAAGGGCGACGACTTCTTCCACAACGGAGCCTTCCGGCAGTCCTACGGTTATGACTATGTATTCGGAATGGAATCAAGCAAGGAGAACTCCGAGGTCAGCTACGGCAAGGATAAAGATGGCAAACCCATCGACGGCTATGACTTCTTCCTCCAGCGCGGCTCCTTTGCGGAAGACGTGAAGCGTTCCGGCTCGAAGATGCTGCCCACGTGGAAGCTCTTCCTCGAGCACCCCGCCTACGACACCGAGTGGTCCTCACGCGGCGTCGAGAACCACCTCGACACCGTCGCCGTTCCCACCCTCAGCGTCGGCGGCACCTACGACCAGGAAGACATGTACGGCCCGCAGGAGGAGTACGCCAAACTCGAGCCGCATGATACCGGCCACGACAATTTTCTCGTCCTCGGCCCCTGGCGGCACGGCTACTGGTCTTCCTCGTCGCGCCATCTCGGTGACCTTAACTACGGCGAACCCATCGGCAAAGAGTTCCGCGCCAACATCGAAGCGAAATTCTTCGGCCACTATCTCAAAGAAGAGCCCGGCTTCGACCTCCAGAACACCGCCAGCTTCCAGACCGGCTCCAACACCTGGCAGCATTATTCAGAGTTTCCGCCGCTGAAGGCTGAAACCAACAGCCTCTACCTGCTCCACGGCGGACAGCTCAGCTGGAACGGCCCCACCACGCAGGGCAAGACCACCTATGCGAGCGACCCCGCCAACCCCGTGCCCTATCGCCACCGACCCATCCAGCCCACCTATTCGCAGGGCTCGCAGTGGTTCAACTGGCTCACGGAGAACCAGCGCTTTGTCACCAGCCGCCCGGACGTCGCCCTCTTCAAAATGCCCGTGCTCAAAAAGGACCTCGTCGTCACCGGCGAAGTCGTCGCCGACATCTACGCCGCCACCACCGGCACCGACAACGACATGGTCGTCAAGCTCATCGACCAGTACCCCGACGACGACCCCGACCCCAAGATGCGCGGCTACCAGCTGATGACCAACGCCGAAATCTTCCGTGGCCGCTACCTCTCCGGCTTCGACAACCCCACGCCCCTGCGCGCCAACTCCATCCACGAGTACCGCTACAGCCTCCACGACATCGATCACGTCTTCAAGGCCGGCCACACCGTCCTGGTCGAAATCCAATCCACCTGGTTCCCGCTCTACGATCGCAACCCGCAGACCTTCGTCGCCAACATCATGACCGCCAAGCCCGAGGACTACAAACCTGCGACCATCACCCTCTACTCCGACCCCGACCACCAGTCCAGCCTGCAGCTCCCGCTCATGAACCCCTGCGACCACATCGAGTGCTTCTGAGCGGACCGGCGTTCCGACCTTGTCCATCGCCCAAAGCAGCCGTTGGACGGTCGGCGTCAGTTGAATCGCGGATGATAATCAACCGTACGCGTTCGGGCAAACCCATGGTTGACGGGTCTGTGCAGGCGGGATAGGCTACTTCGCCAGACTGGCGGCGTAGGCTGCAGGGGTAAGGCCGGCCAGCGCCTGGATGGATCGATCGGCC
>JAKBHH010000083.1 GCA_021836865.1 Acidobacteriota bacterium | reverse complement strand
CCAGCTCGCGCTCCACCACTTCCATCCGCTCGCGGCTGTTGGGGTCCGTCTCGCGCTTCAGCGCCGCACGCTCGATCTCAAGCGACGTAGCCTCGCGCTCCAACTGGTCAATCTCCGTTGGCACAGAGCCAATCTGAATCGCCAGAGAAGCGGCTGCCTCATCCACCAGATCGATGGCCTTATCGGGCAAGAAGCGGTCGCTGATGTAGCGGTGCGAGAGCGTTGCCGCCGCCACATTCGCCGCATCCTTGATGCGCACGTTGTGGTGCGCCTCGTAGCGCTCCTTCAGACCGCGCAGAATCGCAATCGTGTCTTCCACGTTCGGCTCGCCCACGTACACAATCTGGAAGCGCCGCTCCAGCGCCGCATCCTTTTCGATGTACTTGCGATATTCATTCAGCGTCGTCGCGCCAATCGCGCGCAGCTCGCCGCGCGCCAGCGCAGGCTTAAGCATGTTGCTTGCGTCAATCGCTCCCTCCGCTGCGCCCGCACCCACCAGCGTGTGCAGCTCGTCGATGAAGAGCACAACCTGCCCGTTCGATTCTTCGATCTCCTTCAGCACGGCCTTCAGCCGGTCTTCAAACTCGCCGCGGTACTTCGCGCCGGCCAGCATCGAGCCCAGGTCCAGCGAGATCACGCGCTTGTCGCGCAGCGCCTCCGGTACGTCGCCCGAGACAATGCGCCGCGCCAGCCCCTCAACGATGGCTGTTTTTCCAACGCCCGGCTCGCCAATCAGGACAGGATTATTTTTGGTGCGCCGGCTCAGGACCTGAATCACACGGCGGATCTCTTCGTCGCGGCCGATCACCGGGTCCAGCTTGCCGCGCCGCGCCAGCTCCGTCAGGTCCTTGGCATACTTTTCCAGCGCCTGGAACTTGCCTTCGGGGTTCTGGTCTGTCACGCGCTGCGAGCCGCGCACTGCCGTCAGCGCCTTCAAGATCGCGTCGTGCGTCGCGCCTACAGCCGCCAGCGCCTCGCGCGCCGCATCGCCCTTCAAGTGCGATGCGCCCAGCAGCAGATGTTCGGTCGAAACGTATTCGTCTTTGAAGTTTGCGGCCTCTTTGAAGGCCTGATCCACAACTTTGTTCAGCGACTGGCTCACGTTGGGCTGCGCGGCCTCGCCGGAAACCCGAGGCAGCTTGTCCTCAATCCCGTGCAGATCGCTCTCCAGCCGTTCAGTCGGCACGCCAATCTTTTCAAGCACCGCGGGAATCACGCCCTCGCGGTCCTCGATGAGCGCCAGCAGCAGATGCACCGGCTGCATCTCGGGATTGCCCAGCTCGGCGGCGCGCGTCTGCGCCTGCTGCATCGCCTGCTGCGACTTAACGGTGAGTTTTTCCCAGCGAATCGCCATAATGAATCAGCTCCCAGCTTCCAGCCTCTGGCCTTCAGCTTGTCCTGTCTGCAATCAGATCCCGGTTGCCAGTCGACGACAACTCCGTGCAGGTGCGCTTCAAAAAATCAGCGCCGGGCGGAGACCTTGCGCACCGCCCGGCGCCCGCAGCCCTGGACCGCAGGCAGGCCCGGTAAGGCACGAACCCGCGGCCCTGGGCCCGTGACCGCTCACGCAGCCACGTTGACCTTGATCTGCTTGGGCTGCGCCTCGGGCTTCTTCTTCAGCTCAAGCTTGAGGACGCCCGCGTTGTAGCTGGCGCCGACATTTTCCGTGTCCACGCTGGAGGGCAAGGTGAAGGCACGGTAGAAGCTTCCATAGCTCCGCTCAATTCGATGGAAGTTCTCCTCTTTCTCCTCCTTCTCGAACTTGCGCTCGCCCTTTACAGTCAGCGTGTTGTTCTCCACGCGGATGTCCAGGTCCTTCTCCTCAATCCCCGGCACCTCGAGCTTGAGGACCACCTTCTGCGGGTCCTCATAGATATCGACGGCCGGCACAAAACTAGCAGTCGTCATCGGCGCCTCGCCCTCCCTCAATCCACCAAAGAGCGAGTTCATGCGGTTCTGCAATGCAACCACTTCACGAAACGGATCCCAACGCGTGATAGCCATGATTTCATCCTCCAGATGCAATTCATTCGAAGTATGAGCTGCAGGGCGGTCCCTGCCGCTCTCTTCGTTCGATTCAACTATAGCATAAGTGATGCATAAAATGTGAGCGTAATACACTAATACTTTATACGAATCTACTCGCTGTTTGTTTACAACAAGTTACGCGCTGAAATCTCGATCTGGCAGCCGGAAATCCCTCAGGCTGACGCGGCTGCTGCAACGGCTGCGCGGGCCGGGGACTCCCGATCGCCCGTCAGTCGCATCACCGTGAGCACGGTAATATCGTCGTCCTGGCCCCAGCGCTGAGCGGCCTCAGCAATTTCGGCAGCCGGCCTGGTGGCCATTGCCGCCGTGCGCTCAAAACCATAAAGCTCGCGGTCTTTGTTGACGGCTTCTACCACGCCATCGGACACCAGGGTGAGCCGGTCGCCTGGCGACAACCTGAAGCGCATCACGGAAAACTCCGCTCCCTCGATCATCCCCAAAGGTAGCGCGCCTGCCATATCGAGCGGGTTGCCGTTCAGATAGGGCGGCAAATGGCCTGCATTCGCGAGCGTCGCGTTCCCGCCGGACTCGATGCCAAGCACAAGGCAGGTGGCCTGGGCATGTTCTCTTCCGCATAGCCTGGAATTCAGCGATTGCAGAATCTCGACGGGGTCCGAGGTGTGAGCCGACTCCGTGCGGAGCGCGCCGACAATCAATGCAACCAGCATTCCAGCTTGCAGACCCTTGCCTGTTACGTCGCCGACGACAATCAGTACGCTCCCGTCTGCGGGATGCGGAAGGATCTGGAAGAAGTCGCCGCCCACCTCGCGCGCCGGGCGATATTCGCTCTCGATGCTCAGCCCGGCAATCTGCGGCGGCTCCCCGGGCAGCAGGACCCGCTGCACCTCCTGCGCCTGTTTCAGATCCAGAGCGATGAGGCGTTGACGACGCAAAGACCGCTGCAAGCGTCGCAGCAGGAGGACGAAGATGACGGCAGCTAAGACAGCGTTCGCAAGATCGCCCAGGTCTACCCCTACGCCAAAGGGATACCAGACTGTAGGAATATGGAGCACGAGGAGGTCGACTTGAAATTGCGCAATTCCCACAAGCACCACGGCCGGCAGCGCCAACCAGCCCTCGCGCCCCTGCTGCCGGATTCCCTGGACAACGGCGAGAATGAGCAGGCCCAGAAATGAAAGTCCAAACCCAACTGCTGCCAGACGGAATGCCGCACTCACCGCATGCGGGACGAGTGTGTAAAACAGGTCATCTCCAAGGGCGCTCGAAAGCCCGTACAGCAGGGTCAGCACGGCAACCGCGTTGGGCACCCACGGCGGGCGGCGAAGCCTGAACCAGAACCACCACGTCATCACCCATCCACCCAGTATGAGTGGACGAAGCAAAGCGTCCGTTGTCAGGTAGATGGCCATCTGATTCGCAACCAGGGTCCATCCAAACAGGCAAAAGCTTGCTGCATTGGCCGCGGTCAAAAGAAAGACTCCGGCGAGCCACATGTAGACCCGATCGGATGTGTCGAAGAAAACCAGGCTGCCCGCGGCGATTGCCAGAACAAGAAAAATCAGGGCCCGCGCTGCCGTGGTCACGTAGCTCTTGAAGATTTCAAGCCATGCTCTCTGATAGTGCGCCCCAACTGCGGAAGCATTCCCGATCATGGGCGCAACGTGAAAACCGCCGCCATCAGGATTTTGATTCGAAGTGTTGGGTTCGCACCAGATCCGGAATGCAAGCACGTGCGTGGCGGGAACGATGCCGGGGCTGCCGCTCCCCCGCGACTCCGGCAAGTCGAACATCTCCGGCTCGTTCCAGTACGTCACAGGCGGCCTCCCGCGACGGAATTTGCCAAATGCGCCCATCAGTCTCCCATCCGCGAAGAACTGATAGGCATCATCCACGTCCCATAGTGCCAACTTCTCTGGTTCTTCTCCTGGGAACTCTTGCTCCCGCACTCGTATGCGGTACCACGCATAGCCCCAATACCCGTGATGTCCCCTGGCTGTCCAGCCTGGAACATATCCTGTCCACCCCGATGTCGGGTCGATGGCCATCGTCTTCGGTGTCAGGTCAACCTTCTCCCAATTGGAATCGTCAAAATCAGGCTCTGCCCACTGCGGCTGGCCCGTCTTTGCATCAATCGGCGAGTCCCCGATGTGGAACTTCCACGGGCCGGTGAGGGCAACGACGGATTGGCCCGGCATCAAAGGCACGACCGCATCCCCGGAGGGATCGCTGATGGCGGAAGAGGGTGCCTGCGCAAGGAGCGCGGAGGATGCGAGGGCGAGCAGCGCGGAGGCGAGGATTGTTCTCATGCCGTCACCGCCGCAAGCTTTGCCGTTCGCGAGACAGTGAGGACGGTGATGTCGTCTTCCTGGCCCCATTGCTGGGCCGCCTCGGCGATGGTGGCGGCGGGCTTGTTGATGATTTGCTCTGCACGGTCGAAGCCGAAGAGTTCGCGCCTGCTGTTGGCGGCCTCGACGACGCCGTCGGAAATGAAGGTGAGGCGGTCACCGGGAGCGAGCTTGAAGTGGGTCTCCTCATAGGCGGGTTCGGCGGTGATGCCCAGCGGCAGGCCGTTTGCAACCGCCAACTCTCTGCCGCTGCAATAGGGCGATACGTGGCCGGCGTTGGCGATGGTCAGTGCGCCGTCGGCTGCGATGGATGCGACGGCACAGGTGGCGAAGCCGGTGATTTGCCCGTGCAGGACGTGGTTGAGGTAGGCGAGGACATCCGCTGGTGTTCGTTCGGAGCAGCCGCGCAAGGCGCCGATGATGGCGCTGACGGTCATGGCGGCTTTCAGGCCCTTGCCGCTGACGTCGCCGACGACAACGAGCAGAGACCCATCGCTGTCGTGCTGTATGTGAAAGAAATCACCGCCGACTTTGCTGGCGGGCAGGTAGACGTGTTCGATCTCGAAGCCTGGCGTGGCCGGCGGCACGGCGGGAATCAGCATCTGCTGCACTTCCTGCGCCTGACGCATGTCTTCAAGCAAACGGCCATTTTCCCGTTGCTGCTCGGTGAAACGCATCAGGAAAATAATCAGGACCGAAAGTGGAACACACACGCAAATCAAAACCGGAAGCAGATAGCTGCCCTTGAGAATCCCTAAGGAAGACAGCGTGTAGAAAATGCAATAGAGAGCGAAGAGCAACCCTGGCGTCATCGGGAGCCACGCCTTGCTTCCGAGCTTGCGCACTCCTTCGACTGCAATGGCCAGCAGCAAGCAGGCAAGCGAGAGTACGGCCACCCCAAGCGTGATGCTCCTGAGACGATCAAAAACAGCGGTTGGCGGCAACAGACCCAGATTAAGGCCTGCCAACTGCAGAGACCATGCCAGATTGACTGCGGACACCGCGTAGTTGGCGCGACGCCAGAAGGCTCTGGGCACCTCCAGCAGATACATGGCCGCCAGCGGCATCGCGAAGATAGCCGCACTATCCGAAAGAGCTTGTCCCACTACACTCAATTGAACGGAAATTGCCGAATCTTCGAGCGAGCCAATCGCGGCGAGCATTGAGCCAAAGCCCGTCAGGCTGATTCCGGCCCAGAGGTACTCCTTCTGTTGGCGGCTGAAGAGGAACAGGAACAGTGAAATGAATCCGACCGCGGCGTATAGGGCGGCCAAAGGCTTGATAAGCTGCGCCGGTCCTAGTGTCTGCCACATATGTTCCCGCACGCTCTGCTCAATAATCTGGAGCGGCGCGGGTGGACCGATGACCGGGAGGCCACGAAGGCCGCCAGCAAGGTTATGTGCGCTGGGCGATGCTTCCGAGCGGATGTTCCAGAAGCGGAGCGCGAGTGCGACAGGCTGGCCGCTGTCGAGTGTTGCAGCAGGTATGGAGAAGAGCATCGGCTGTCCGACATAGGTGAGGTGCCAGCCGTTCAGATCGCCAAACGTCCCAATCTTCGAGCCGTTGACATAGACCTCATACACATCATCGATATACTGCGGCATCAACAGCGCCAGTGAGTGGACATTTTCCGGAAGCCGCAGACGAATGCGATACCACGCATAGCCGGTGTATCCCGGATGGCCATGTTGCTGCCAGCCCGGTAGTTCGGCGGATTGCAGCACCTCCTCCTGAGAGAGTGTTGAATTCCCGGAGAGAAGGTTGTAGTCCTGCCAGGCAGAATCGTCAAACCCGGGATCGGCCCATGCCATGTTATCGCCGGTGTGGAACTTCCAGGGGCCATTGAGGGCGACGACGGATTGGCCCAGCGTAAGGGAGACGTTGTTTGCGGGTGTGCTCTGGGCGTGCACTCCGCCGCAGACCAACAGGATGAGCCAAAGAACCAGTAGATCGCGCCTTTTCATGCGATGACCTCCTGCAGTTTCGGTGTTCGCGCCACGGTGAGGACGGTGATGTCGTCCTCCTGGCCGAAGTCCTGGGCGGCGCGGTCAACTTCTTCGGCGGGCTGCGTGGAAAGTTTTGCGGTGCGTTCAAAGCCGAACAGGTCGCCATCTGCGTTGCGCGCTTCGACGACTCCGTCGGAGAGAAAGGTGAGGCGACTGCCCGCATCCAGGAGAAATTGGCTCTCCTCGTACTCCACAGAGGCGTCGATGCCCAGCGGCAGTCCGGCGTTCACCGGCACCTCGGCTCCGTCAAGGTATGGCGATAGATGGCCGGCGTTGGCGATGGTGAGTCGACCTGCTGCGCAAAGCTCAGCGCAAAGGCAGGTTGCAAATCCGCCCAGTCGCATGTTACTGAGCACCTGGTTGAGGTGTCCGAGCAAAGCTGCCGGGGAATCGTCGTCGCGCTCCTGTGCGGCGCCCAGCAGGACAGCCGCGGTCATGGCCGCAGCGGCGCCTTTGCCACTCACGTCTCCCAGCAGGATGCGCTGGCGGTTATCGGGGAGTATGCGGCAACTGTAGAAGTCGCCTCCTACCTCGCGCATGGGGTGGAAGGCGACCTCGATGCGCGTGCCAGGCATGGAATCGACCGACGACTGCACGAGCATCCGCTGGATTTCCTGCGCCGCCTGCATCTCGCCCGCGAGCAGGGCGCGCTCCTGAGTGACCTGCCGCTGCTCGCGGAAGAGCAAACCCAGCAGCCCAACCAGCACACAGACCGTCACAAGAGCCCGGATCCCCAGCAAGTCAGGCCGCCAGCCAGGCAGGAGATTGGGCAGCCCCCACGCAAAATTAGCTGTGGCGTCCGCGGCAAACCATAGGATGTTGGCTGCGCTCCATGACATGCATAAGATGGCGAGTGGGCGCATACGGTCGGTGATCTTCCCATACGGCCAGAACGCGACAAACGGCGATGTCGAAAGCGCAACCTGCGCAATGAAAACCACAGGCGTCTTGCTGGTTACAGTGCCAATCCAATCCCAGAGCCAAAGTGCATGGTCAGGCCGAAACAACAAAGTGAATCCGATGAGCGCATACCGCACCACTGGGATTGCCAGCGCCGGCCAATAGAGCAGCGGAACGCGGTGCCGCGCCAGCGAAAAGAAAAACAAAAGGGACGCGACAGTCGCCGCAACGTTTGCCACAGAAAACAATGCAGAGCCGAGTGCCCACGGGTAATTCATCTGGGCCGCAGTGAAGAATTCCTCAGCGCGTATAACGGCCACGGCCACGCATGTGAGGCTCAGGTAGAGCAGCTCAACGCGGCTGCGATCATAGTAGAAAAGTCCAAGCAGCATGAGCCCGACCACTCCAGTGAGGGCAAACCAGGCCGCCATGGCCAGAGGCGTCGCGCTCTCGGCCAGAACCACGCCGGCGCGATGCCCTGTCAGCGCCTCTGAATCTCCCGCCAGGATCTTCAGAGGGCTTGTGTCTCCGATGGGTTGCCGGAAGGTGATTCTCACGGCGATGGTCTCCGGTTGCGATTGAGGCGCTATCTCCGATAGTGGATACTCCCGGATCGTGTTCATACTGTAGAAGCCGGTCTCCACATTGCCCGCGCCGCCGATGCGTGCCCCGTTCACGAAGAGTTGATAAGCGCCCACAATCCTAACTTGCATTGCCGGATGCGCAGTGCCGCGTAGCGCGCCCAGATCCGCATGGCAGCGCGCCCACAGGTGCGGCTCCACCACGGGGGTCTTCCACTGCGAGAATGGCCCCCAGCCCGTCTCATCCAGATTCAGCGCGGCCCACGCAGGGTCGTCGCCCGCTCGCCAGACGCATTGTTGCGGCGTGATCGCGATGATGGACTGCGCGGCGAGCGCGCCGGGCAGCGCGAGCAGGAAGGCCAGAAATGCGGCGCGGAATTCCGCCGCGAGAGGCGGGCGCTGGGGAAGCATGGAAAGAGCATACGCTGAGCTATTTGCGAAGCAGTAGCAGTTTCTTGCGACGTGTTCGCTCATGCGGAGTGGCAGACCGCCGTGGTCGACCGTCCGCTACAATGCCTCAAGATGCTCTTCGCTGCTCTTCCCGCATACATCGACTGGCACTGGCTCTGGCTCACCGTGGCCGCTTTTCTGGGCGGTCTGCTCAACGCCGTAGCCGGCGGAGGCTCATTCCTGCTCTTCCCGGCCATGCTCGGCATGAGGATGCTGCCCATCCAGGCCAACGCCACCAACACCGTTGCCCTGTGGCCCGGCCAGCTCACGTCGATTGCCGCCTATCGCGAAGACATTCGCAAGAATCTCCCGCTGGCGTGGCCCATGGCGATGGCCGGTCTCCTCGGCGGAACGGCCGGCGCCATTGTGTTACTGATGACGCCGCAGTTGACCTTTCTGCATCTGGTGCCGTGGCTCCTCCTCATTGCCGCGCTCATCTTTGCCGTAAGCGGTCCCGTCTCGCGCCGGCTGGAAAAGCTGCGCGCCGCGCGGGCCAGCCAGACCGCAGCCGCGGCACACACCATACGCAGGGTTCCGCTGTTTGTGGCCACGGCGGCGGTTTGCTTTTACATCGGCTACTTCGGCGCGGGCGCGGGCTTTGTCCTCATCACGCTGCTCTCGCTCTTCGGCATGGAAGACCTGCATGAGATTAACGCGCTCAAGGTGGTCTCCACCACCATGGCCAACGGCATCGCGTTCGCCATCTTCGTCTTCAACGGGCAGGTGGTCTGGCGCTATTGCCTGCTGGCCATGATTGCGGCCGGCATCGGCGGTTACACTTCGGCCAGTCTTGCGCGCAAGGTGCCGCAACCGGTGTTGCGCGGGCTCGTTGTCTTGATCGGCCTCACCATGGCCGCGTGGTTCTTCTGGAGAAACCCCTAGCCCATGCATCCACTGCACCTATTCTCCCCCGCGGTCTATAACTGGATCGGCTCCACCGCGGCCACATGCACGACGATTTCGTTTCTGCCTCAACTCATCCGAGTCTGGCGGCGCAAGAGCGCGCGCGACATCTCGCTGACGATGTTCCTGCTCTTCAGCTTCGGCGTAGCATGCTGGCTCATCTACGGCATCGGCATTGGCTCGGGGCCCATCACGGTGGCCAACGCCATCACCCTGATCCTGGCGCTGGCGATTCTGCTCCTCAAGCTGCGCTATGACCGCGTGAGCCCGCGGAGCGAACCGCGCGCAGACCCACGCAAGGTCACTTCGATAAAATAAGGCTATGAGCCACGAGGGCATCCGCTACATCTCCAAAGAGGAACAGGCGCAGGAAGAGCACGAGAACCGGCCGCTTCCGCGCATCGCCATGACGCCGGCAAAGGTGCGCGTGCTGCTCACCGAGGGCAAAGGCCTCGAAATCGAGTGGCAGGATGGACACCAGAGTGCCTGGAGCTTTGCCTGGCTGCGCGATGCCTGCCCCTGTGCCACCTGCGTGGAAGAGCGCAAAAATGAAGGGCGCGATATTGGCCAGCCCAAAGCGAAGTCCGCCGACCTGCTGCCCATGTACAAGCCACCTGCCAAGCCCGCCAGCGCCAGTGCCGTGGGCCGCTACGCCCTGCAGTTCAACTGGCTGGACGGCCATTCGAGCGGCATTTACTCCTGGGAGTTTCTGCGCCGCAACTGCCAGTGCGCGGAGTGCCGCTTTGCCGCGGCGGAGTCTGACGGCGTACTGCACTAGACCCTGTCTAGCCGTCGCCCCCGCGACCCGCTCCGCCCTTTCCGTCCGCTTCAAGATCAGGATTGGAGGCAACCGCATCCGCCCGCCTGCCTTTTGCACGCTGGCCCTCGATCTCCCTCACAAACTGCACGAGCTGCTCGCGTTTGCGCTCGCTCATATCCAAAAAGCGAATGCCGATGGTGTTGCGGTTGTGGATGGACTGCGTAACCCCGACCAGGCGGAATGGAATTCCGCCCAGGCTAAACTCAATTTCAACACGGCAATAGATGCCGACCGGGAAGCGTTGAAGCGTCTGGATGCGACAACCGCCTAGGCTGATATCCAGAATGCGCCCGCGGAGCATCGAGGCGATCTTCAGCAGATAAATAGTGGCGTTGCCGTCCACATCATAGCGCGGATGTTCGCGTCGATCCGGCTTCTGGTCTGCTTCGCTCTGACTTTCGTCCATGGCTCTCCCCGCCTGCAATGGCGGGGCTGGACTCAATGTCCCCCGGCCAGTTCCCAGGGACGCGCAGGCGCAGGTTGCTCTGCTTCCCGGCCCTTCAAGCGGTCGTACCGGTAGAGATCGCTGGTGGTGCCAAGCGACTCATTATAGAGACAGTTTTCCCCGGTCAACTGCTTCAGCTCCTCAGTGAACGCATGAATGGCGTGCAATTGGCTGGCCGTCGCCGGCAGCTCATATTGGGCGGTCTTAATAAACTTCTGATAGCCGCGATCGAGCAGCCGCGCCACCTCTCCCCGTACCAGCACCCCAGGGTGGATGGCGACCGTCGCCGGTTCGCCCTTTGCCTGCGCGGGGGCCAGGACGGCTGCCACGCCGTGCTTGGCAACCAGCACGCCAGAGGGCACGCCTGCGTAGGGGGTGATCTCAAACGAATGAGCGCGAAGCGCTGCGCTGAGTTGCTCAAAACCGGGAATGGGGGGCTTGGCGGCCATGGCTGCTTTCCTGTCTGCGAAGATAATGGTGGGGAACGGTGTGCGATCCCCACTCCTCCAATCTCGCACACCGGGAGCGGAGCCCGCAATTCACTCATGGTGATCGAGAGCCAGCATCGCACGCCGGGCATGACGCTGCCCGAGCGCATCGGAAATACGCCGCTGCTGCGTCTGGAGCAGATGGTGCGCGGCCTGCCGGGCATTAACCTGCTGGCCAAAGCGGAGTGGACCAACCCCGGCGGCAGCGTAAAAGACCGCGCCGCGGCCTCCATGGTGCAGGATGCACAAGCTCGCGGCCTGCTGGGGCCGGGCAAAACCCTGCTGGATGCAACCAGCGGCAACACCGGTATCGCCTTTGCCATGCTGGGCGCCGCGCTCGGCTTTCCGGTCACGCTGGCAATGCCCGGCAATGTTTCGCCGGAGCGCAAGCGGATTCTTGCCGCCTATGGCGCTCAGATCGAGTGGACCGATCCTGCCCTGGGACCGGACGGGGCGATCCAGCGCGCGCGCGAGTTGGCCGGCAACGATCCCGCACGCTACTTCTATGCCGACCAGTACTCCAACGACGCCAATTGGATGGCGCATTATCGCGGCACGGGCCCGGAGATTCTGGCGCAGACCGGCGGCCGGCTCACCCACTTTGTGGCCGGCATGGGCACCAGCGGCACCTTGATGGGCACGACGCGGCGGCTCAAGGAGCACAACCCGGCGCTGCGGTCCATCGCCGTGCAGCCGGACTCGCCCTTCCACGGGCTGGAAGGGATGAAGCACATGAAGTCCTCGATGGTGCCGGCGATTTATAACCCGCACCTCGCCGACCGCATCGTCGAGGTTGAAACCGAGGCGGCCTACGCCATGGCCAAGCGCCTGGCGCGCGAGGAAGGCCTGCTGGTGGGCATCTCCGGCGCAGCCGCACTCGTGGCCTGTCTGCATATTGCCGGGGAGGAGGCTGCAGCAGGCCGCACGGCCATGCTGGTCACCGTGCTGCCCGACTCCGGCGACCGCTACCTGAGCGAGCGATTCTGGGAGGAGCAATGAGTGTTCTGCGTATGCCGCGCGCCGTCTACGACGCCCTCCGCGTTCACGGCGAAGAGACCTATCCGCATGAGTGCTGCGGCGCGCTGCTGGGTGAGCCGACGGCGCAGGGCTGGCGCGTGGCAACAGCTGCGCGCGCCGGCAACACACGCACTGACTCAGCGCATAACCGCTATCAGATTGCGCCGGTCGAGCTCGTGAAGATTGAGCGCGAAGCGCGGCGGCAGGGACTGGAGATTGCAGGCTTCTATCACTCGCATCCCGATCATCCGGCGCTATGGTCGGCCACAGACTTTGCCGAGGCGCACTGGCTGGGCTGCTGCTATGTCATCACTGAAGTAGCCCAGGGCAAGGCCGCCGTCACAAACTCGTTTCTACTGGCAGGCGCAACGGAAGAGGACAAGCGCTTCGAGCCGCAGACGATCCAGGTGGAAGAGGCAAGGACGGAATCACGTCCGGCGTGACCCACCGCGGCATCTTTAAGATTTGTCAAAATGCATCTTTACAGCATGAAAACACAAGCCTACTATCGCTCACGCCGTTGAACACCCGCGTTTTCCTCCCCGGTTCTCCCCCGTTCGCGCGTGATCTCCGAGCAAGTCAAGGAGGGAGCCCTCTATGAGAGGTATGCGTTTCTTTACGTTTGGACTGTCCATTGCGGTGGCTGGCGGTGTGTGGGCCGCAGCGCAGCAAGAGTCATCCTCGGCTGCATCCGACACTCGAGTTCTGCAGATTCAGCGCGAATTTGTAAAGCCCGGCAAGCAGGGCGCGATGCATGACAAAACCGAGTCGGCGTTTGTCTCCGCCATGACCCGCTCCAAATGGCCGACCCACTACACAGGCTTCTGCTCCATGTCCGGCAAAGCCCGTTGCATCTATTTGACCTGGTATGACAGCTTTGCGGCGTGGGAAGCCGATAGCAAGGCCGTGAGCAAAACCGCAACGCTCTCTGCCGAGCTGGAACATGCCGGAGTGGCCGATGGCGAGCTGCTCGACGGTATGGATCAGGTGGTTTACACCTACGACAAGGATCTGAGCTACCACTCGCGTCCTCCGAACGGTGAGATCCGTTATCTGGAGGCCTCGATCTACCACGTAAAACCCGGCCACACCGCGGACTGGCATGAGCTCATCAAGATGGTCAAAGATGGCCACGACAAGGCCGGAACCGGCACCCACTGGGGTATGTATGACATCTCTTATGGCGCAGAGGACGGCACTTACCTGATCCTTACCGCCGACAAATCGATGGCCGACATTGACACCAGCATCACCGACAGCAGGAAGTGGGTGGCTGCGATGGGCGGCCCGGCCGGTTTGAAGAAGTTCGATGAACTGGTTGCCGCTGCTGTGGATCGTGGCGACAGCGAGCTGTTTGCCGTCAACCCCAAGCAGAGTTATCCAGCGGATGAGTGGGTGAAGACCGATCCGGAGTTCTGGAAGCCCAAGGCAGAGGCGCCCGCAGCCAAAGTGGCTGTCGATGCCAGGAAAGCAAAGCAATAAACGGTCGCCTCCCTGGCGCAACAATCCCACAAAGCGGCTCCGGCCTCATCGGAGCCGCTTTGTTTTTGCTCCGGAGACGGAGTTATCCGGTATTTCTGGCTTCCAAACGGTGTTCTGCGTCATCCTATTGAAGGAGAGACTACGAGGCTTCCCCATGACGATCTACATCCCCACCCCCTTGCGTTCCTACGTGGGGGGCAAGAATGCCGTGGAGATTGAGGCGGGCACCATTGCCGCCGCGCTGGCACAACTCACCGAGGCCAATCCCGAGCTGCGCCAGCACCTGTTCACCGGCGAAGGCAAGGTGCGCGCCTTTGTTAACCTGTATCTGAACGACGAAGATGTGCGCTATCTTCCGGCGAAAGAAGACACGGCGGTACGCGCCACAGATACGCTGTCGATCATTCCTTCCATCGCAGGCGGGACCGCCCGCTGAGAGAGGTGCGTCCCGCGGCCTTCATGCTGCGCAGGGATGCAATCGTGCATACTGCCATGGCAACTCCCGTTGAATCCATCCCGCTGCCGGAACTGACTACCGACGACCTCTCGCGCTACTCGCGCCACCTCATCCTGCCCGAGGTAGGCATGGAGGGTCAGCGCAAGTTGAAGGCAGCCCGCGTGCTCTGTGTGGGCACCGGCGGGCTCGGTTCGCCGCTGGCCTTTTATCTGGCCGCGGCGGGCGTTGGCACGCTGGGCCTGGTGGACTTTGACGTGGTGGACGCAAGCAATCTGCAGCGCCAGATCATCCACTCCACCAAAGACATTGGCCGCAGGAAGCTGGACTCGGCAGAAGAGAAGCTGAAGGCCCTCAATCCCGCGCTTAATGTGGTGAAGCACGAAACCATGCTGACCAGCGCCAATGCCCTTGAGATCCTGCGGGACTACGACATTGTGGCCGACGGCACAGACAACTTTCCCACGCGCTACCTGGTGAACGACGCCTGCGTGCTGCTGGGCAAGCCCAACGTCTACGGGTCGATCTTCCGTTTTGAAGGCCAGGCCAGCGTCTTTGCCACAGCGGACGGGCCGTGCTACCGCTGCCTGTATCCTGAGCCGCCGCCGCCCGGCCTTGTGCCGAGCTGCGCCGAGGGCGGCGTTCTGGGCATCCTGCCTGGGCTGGTGGGCATCATGCAGGCCACAGAGGTCATCAAGTTGATTCTGGGCAAGGGCAACTCGCTCGCCGGGCGTCTGCTGCTGGTGGATGCGCTGGAGATGAAGTTTCGCGAGCTGAAGCTGCGCAGAAATCCGGATTGTCCGGTGTGCGGGACGAATCCAACCCTGACCGAGTTAATTGATTATCAGCAGTTCTGCGGCATTGTGCCGGAGACCAAGGAGGAGAAGAGGTTGAAGAACGGAATTCCGCAGATGACGGTGAAAGAGCTGAAGCAGCGGATCGACGCGGGCGAAGATGTGCAGTTGATTGACGTGCGCGAGCCCTACGAGTACCAGATTGCGCAGATCGGCGGAAAGCTGATTCCGCAGAACGACGTACCACAGCGCCTGCACGAGATCGACCGTGAGCGCGAGGTAGTGGTGCATTGCCGCTCCGGCGCGCGCAGCCAGAAGATTGCGGAGTTTCTGAAGCAGGCAGGCTATCCCAACGTGGCCAACGTTGCAGGCGGCATTCTGGCGTGGGCCGACGAGATTGATCCCTCGGTACAGAAGTACTGACCGGCGTCGCCGGCGTCGGCGCCAATCAGGCAAACGATGTCGGTGTTGGACACCTCATTCCCACCACTGCGGTGGATCAGTACGCCGGAACTCTGGCACGATGGTTCGGCCTCTCCGATGGTCAGATTCGTCAGGTCTTTCCCAACTTCGGCAACTTCGGATCAGACCCCTACCTGGGCTTCATGGGCTGAGGCGCTTGAGCATACTCATTTTCCGCAGACGCTCCAGCCCGCCGCTCGGCCTCTGGCCGGCACCTGTGTGCCTTCAGGCTTCCCAGGCTAACCCACGCATCGCAGAGAGCAGGTCACTCCATACTGACTCAAGTGCTGTTGCAGAAGAGAGCTCCGGAGTCCTGGTGTGGCATTCCAAAAAAGCAGGCCAATCTGAAGCGGAAGGCTGGGATTTGCCGCCTGACGGAATCGACGGGAATCAACCTTGACGCCCGATGAGATTATTTGGAGGGCTCGCTTGCGTCTTGCGAAGGAACTGCGCCGATGAATTGCTTGTCAAAATTCGCTCCGGCATTTTTTGCAACGCTGGTTGTCCGCCTGCTATTTGCAATGGGTTATGGCGCTTTGGTAGCGGAAATTAGCAAGGCGCCGACAGGTGGCTCCGGCGATGGAGGCGTGGACGGCGTCATCGACCACGGTATTCTGGGGCTGGATCGAATTTTCGTTCAAGCGAAGAGAGATGCCAGGGCAAACACAATCGGTCCGGCCTCCAAGCGCGACTTCTTCGGGAGTCTTGAGAGATTCAAAGCGACAAAAGGGTTGTTCGTCACTGCGTCAGCTTACACACCGCCCGCACGTGGAGCAGCAAGTCTGTTGAGCAAGCGCATTATCCTTATCGACGACGGCAAGCTCACACGGCTGATAATCGAGCATAACCTCGGATGTCGTGTAGAAGAGACTCTGGAAATCAAGAAAATGGATGAGGGGTTCTTCGAGTAAACGATGGAGCGTTTGGGATGCACATCAACGCGAACGATTTATTGATCGTCATCGACATGCAAAACGACTTCTGCCCCGGCGGCGCGCTGGCCGTGCCCGGGGGCGACGACGTCATCCCCCTCATCCACCGCATCGCTCCGCTCTTCGCGCACGTCCTCCTCACGCAGGACTGGCACCCGGCGGGGCATTCTTCCTTTGCATCGCGTCATCTCGGCAAGCAGCCCTATGAGCAAATTGAATTGAGTTATGGCACGCAGACTCTATGGCCCGACCATTGTGTGCAGGGAAGCCACGGTGCGGAGTTTCATTCGAAGCTCCGCCTTCCTCAAGCGGAGCTGATTTTGCGCAAAGGATTTCGGGGGGAGATCGATTCCTACTCGGCATTTTTTGAGAATGACCGCGCGACGCCAACCGGCTTATTGGGCTATCTGAAGGAGCGGGGGCTTGCGCGCGTCTTTCTGGCCGGGCTGGCGTATGACTATTGCGTGGGCTATTCAGCTCTAGACGCGCGGCGGCTGGGCCTGCCCGCCATGGTGATCGGCGATGCCTGCCGCGCCATCGATCTCGCTGGCTCCGCCGTGGCCATGCGCGCGCTGCTCACCCAGGCCGGCCTGCAGCACATCGAAACCTCTGAGCTTGCCGCCGCCGCTACGCCGTAGAATCGCAACAGGGCGCTTCAGCTCGCGTCTGCAATCGTTATGTCGCGCAACTTCTACATTCTGGCGGCCACGCTTGGTCT
>JAKBHH010000082.1 GCA_021836865.1 Acidobacteriota bacterium | reverse complement strand
TCAACCTGAGCCAGGTTGTGTTAGAGAACGATCTGGGCGCGGTGTTGGAGCAGATCACGAAGGAAGTTGAAAGGGTAAGCCCAGCCGTCGTCGTGGTGGACTCGTTCCGCACCATGGTGCGGAAGCCCCTGGACGATATGGACCTGCAATCCTTTATCCAGCGGCTGGCCCTCTTTCTGGCCAGTTGGCAAGCAACCACTTTCCTGATTGGCGAGTATGCGGAAGACGAACTACGCGACAATCCCATCTTTACTGTAGCCGACGGTCTGTTCTGGATGCGCCAAACAACGGAGCGAAACTCAGTTGTGCGGAAGTTGCAGATCATCAAATTGCGTGGACAGGCTTCAGTGCCGGGGCTGCACACGTTTCGCATAACGAATGCCGGGTTGCAAGCCTTCTCTCGCACTTTCGGGTTGGTCAGCCACCTGAAGAATGTTCCCGGTGACAGGCGCCTTTCCTTCGGTATTCCAGAGTTGGATACGATGCTGGGTGGGGGCGTCCGCGAAGGCGATAGCATCCTGGTTGCAGGGTCTTCTGGAACAGGAAAATCGGTTCTTGCAACTCAGTTTATTGCGGAAGGCATACGCCAGGGGGAACCGGGAATCGTGGCGGTTTTTGAGGAGCGCCCGGAAGCGTATGCGGAGCGTGCCAGCAATTTAGGTCTGGATCTGGAAACGCCGCAGAAAGACGGCAAACTTACCATTCTCTATCTTCGTCCCCTCGATCTTTCCGTGGATGAAACCATGCACTCGATTCTTGACGCCGTCAAGAAGATCGGAGCCAAGCGCCTGGTGATCGATTCGCTGGCGGGCTTTGAGATGGCTCTATCGCCAGGCTTCCGCGCCGACTTTCGTGAATCGCTCTACCGGATGATCTTCGCTTTGACGGGAATCGGAGTGACTATTCTGAGCACGGTTGAGGTGGATGAGTCCTTCACTGAGTTCCCTTTCAGCACCTACTCGATTTCTTTCCTCACCGATGACATCATCCGGCTCAGGTACGTATCCATAGATGGCGAGCTTCGCAAGATCATGGTGGTCATCAAGATGCGAGGCGGGAATCATGCCAAGGATGTTCGCGAGTATGAAATCACATCCAGGGGAGTGGTGATTCTCCGCAACCGTCTCACAAACTATCAGGGCCTCATCAGCGGGGTTCCCGTCTATGTGGACCGGACCGACCCGAAGGAGGCGCCGCCGTCTGGACCCGGAATCAAGCGCAAAACATGAGGAAGTAGCCTTCCCCTTGAAGGACAAGCCACGACCTCAAAGCGGGGGGTCTTGTGGCCTGGTCTGGCTCTCTGCAGGTGAATCAGAGCATCTCCCGATGCACCTGGGCATTGCGTACACGGAGGGAATGCTGGTGGGGGCGGGCAAGGGCTCCCCGCGAGGATCGGCGCTGTGATGAGACCGCGTTCGCCGTTGTCATGCAAGATGCGTCCCATGGGCCGAAGTCGGCGGAAAATGCGGCCAACTCGGACGAGACGAAGATCAACCAACCTGCCTATTTTCTCAGATTTGCGATTGGAATAGGGAAAATGCGGGAAGGTCTGGCGGAGAGAGGGGGATTCGAACCCCCGATAGAGCTTTTGACCCTATAACGGTTTAGCAAACCGCCGCCTTCAGCCACTCGGCCATCTCTCCGCGTCTACAGCGGATTATACCGGAAGGGAAGGCTCGGATGCATTGCCATGACCTGGAAGCCGTCTGGAACACCTAGCCCATAGCATCCGCGCGCTCGACAGGGCGTTCCATTCGTGAGCGACCGGGCTTTCCATTGCTGGCTGGCCTGCATTTCCCCCGGTTTTGGTTCCCAGACCAGCTCGTTGCAACAGTCGCACACGGGCCAAGGTCGTCAATTTGATGCGAAGTGTGCCATAACTTTGCCGTAGGCGCGCATTTTCCTTTTTCGGTGGGCCCCATGTTGTTAAATTCACATCCATGCCAATCTCTGCTGGGCGTGCAACTTTGCCGCGCAAGCTCCGCCTGTTTCCGCTGATCGCCGCCACCTACTTCATGGTGTCCGGCGGACCCTACGGGATTGAAGACATTCTGGGGGGCGCCGGATTTGCGCGCGCCATCCTGATCCTGGCGCTCCTGCCGATTGTTTGGAGCCTGCCAACAGCACTGATGATTGGGGAGCTTGCCAGTGCCCTGCCCGCTGAAGGTGGTTTCTACGTCTGGGTGCGCAGAGCGATGGGGCCGTTCTGGGGATTCCAGGAGGCTTGGCTATCCCTATCCGCCAGCATCTTTGATATGGCCATATATCCTGCCATCTTTGTTCTCTATCTAGGCCGGTTCAATGCCGCTCTCACGGACGGCTGGCGAGGTTATGCGTGGTCGCTTGCGGTGGTTGCGCTTTCCTGCCTTTGGAACCTGCGGGGCGCACCCGCCGTGGGCGAGGGCTCCATTGTCTTTTTCGTCCTGCTGCTGTCTCCCTTTGCCGTGTTTGTCGCTTTCGGCTTATGGCGCGGCATGGCGCTGCATCCGGCAGTGCAGTGGGGTAGCAGCGAAACAGACGCATCTTTGTCCACCGCCGTGCTTGTGGCCATGTGGAACTATATGGGCTGGGATAATGCATCCACCGTAGCCCAGGAGGTGGAGCATCCGCAGCGAAACTATCCGCGAGCGATGGTGGCGGCGGCTGTGCTGGCTGCGGTCACCTACATTCTTCCGCTGATGGCGATGGCATTCGCAGGGCTTTCGGTGAAGAGCTTTTCAACGGGTGACTGGATGACGGCCGCTTCCGCACTGGGCGGGCCCGTGCTGGGGGCAGCCGTTGTGGCCGGGGGAGCCATCTGCGGCATTGGTATGTTCAACGCGCTGATGATGAGCTATACGCGGTTGCCCATGGCGATGGCCCAGGATGGCATGTTGCCCGGAATCTTCGCCCGTCGCAACCGGCATGGCGTTCCATGGGTGAGTGTGCTGGCATGCGGCCTGGCCTGGGCGCTGGCGCTCAAGCTGCCGTTTGAACGGCTGATTTCCATAGACCTGATCCTCTATGGATCGAGCCTCATTCTCGAGTTCGTCGCACTCATCGTGCTTCGCGTTCGCGAACCCGAGCTGGAGCGCCCCTTCAAGGCGGGTAATCTGGCCTTTGCCTGCGCCTTGTCGGCTGTGCCCACTGCCCTCATCGGCTATGCGCTCTATGCGGCAAGATCAGAGAAGCTGATGGGATCGATTGCAGCCATGCCTTTTGCGGGTGCAATCGCATGCCTGGGGCCTCTGGCCTACTGGTTCGTTGCCGCGGCACGCGCCCATCAGCCGGCCGAGCGGCCCGACGGAAGGTGATGATTCGGGCTGAAAGGACCGCACCTGACATTGCGATGCGGCCCCGCACGGCGTCTCACCTGCCATGCCTGCCGTCCGGCCGATTACTTCTGCGCTGCTTGCTTCGCCTTGCCTTCATCAAAAAGCTTGACGGCGCGCACCACGTGGTCTCGCGCATAGGCCGCATCGTGCCAGCCTTTTACTTCGACACGTTTGCCTTCAAGATCCTTATAGATCGAAAAAAAGTGGGTGATTTCTTTGAGCAGATGCGGGTAGATGTCCGTGTAGTTCCACACATTCGCATAACGCGGATTGTTTTTGCCGACCGCGAGCACCTTCTCATCCAGAACACCCTGATCCAGCATCTCCAGCAGGCCCACGGGACGCACCTCCTGCACACAACCGGGAAAGCTGGGTCCGGGAACCAGCACCAGAACGTCGAGCGGATCACCGTCATCGCTTAGCGTCGAAGGAATAAATCCGTAGTCGCCGGGATAATGCACAGGCGAGTGAAGGTTGCGGTCAAGTTTGAAGACATGCAGTTGCTTGTCGTACTCAAACTTGTTCGTCGCATCCTTGGGAATCTCTATCACCGCCCGGAATACCTCGGGGGAGCGATCTCCGATTGGCAATTCAAGATAATTAACCATTGAGTTCTAACGCCTCCTCGTTTGCGTGCTGGGGTTGGACGCGCAGAGTCCATGGGGACAATTAAGATCGCGCCTGACGGCAAACGTGCTTGCCAGAGTGTTTCATGGCAGCCATGGTTCGGGGAAGTGGGCCGAGAAGCCGTATCTTCCTTGCGGCAACATAAGCCTATCGCTGAAGCAGTGACGAAATTGCAGCCAGAACCACTATAATCGCCAGTGATGAAAGCGCATGTCTATGTCACTTTGAAGTCATCGGTCCTCGATCCACAGGGCCAAACCATTCAGAACGCTTTGCGCAAGATCGGTTTCACCGGCGTCGCCGCCGTCCGTCAAGGCAAGTATTTTGTTCTTTCGCTCGCCGATGAACTGACTTCCGACACAGCCGGCGCGGAAGTTGAGCGCATCGCCCGGGAGGTATTGACCAACCCGGTGATCGAGGAATTTACGTACCGCATTGAGGAATAAGCGCGGGTTTTACGCCGCGCCGATCAGCCTTTCCCCGAATGGCGCGGAGCGACAAGCGTGCAACTGCTCAGTACTCGCATAGAATCAACACATGTGCGGAATTGTCGGTTATGTCGGTCCCAAGAAGGTAGTCCCTGTCATCATTGAGGGGCTCAGGCGCCTGGAATATCGCGGGTACGACTCGGCGGGGATTGCCGTGGGCAGCCCGGACCGCCCCACGCTGGATGTGCGCCGCGCACCCGGCAAGCTGCATAACCTGGAAGAGGTTCTCAAGGAACGGCCGCTGGATGGCACATTCGGCATTGGCCACACGCGCTGGGCCACACACGGCCGACCCACGGAAGAGAACGCGCATCCGCATCGCGACTGCACCGGCAGAATTGTCGTGGTCCACAACGGGATTGTGGAAAATTATCTGGACTTGAAACGCGAGCTGACGGCGCAGGGCCATAAGTTCGTCACGGAGACGGACACGGAAATCATCGCGCACCTGATCGAGCAGGTGCAGGAGGATGCCGAGACAGCCGGCGCCCCTGCTTCGCTGGAAGTGGCCGTGCGACGCGCTGTCACGCGGCTTACCGGCGCCTTTGCGCTGGGAATCCTTTCCGCCGCCGAACCGGACAAGATTGTTGTGGCTCGCTCCGGACCGCCCGTCGTCATCGGCGTGGGCGAGGGCGAGTGTTTTGTGGCCTCGGATGTCCCAGGCATCCTGCACCACACCCGCAATCTCTACTTCCTGGCCGATGGCGATATGGCCATCCTCACAAAGGCCGGCGTGGAATTGACGGACTTTGACGGTAAGCCTATCCACCGCTCCATTACGCGGATTCAGTGGGATCCGATTCAAGCGGAAAAGGGCGGATACAAACACTTCATGCTCAAGGAGATCTGGGAGCAGCCGCGCGCCATCCGCGACACCACCATGGGCCGTGTGTCGCTGGATTCCGGCAAGGTCTTCCTCGGCGAGATGAAGATCGCCGAGCATGAGCTTGCCGCGGCGCAGAGCATCAACATCGCGGCTTGCGGAACCAGCTGGCACGCAGCGCTGGCTGGCAAATACATGATCGAGCGACTCGCCCGGCTGCCTGTGGACGTGGACTACGCCAGTGAGTATCGCTATCGCGACCCGATTGCCGGGCCGGAAGCGCTGGGCCTGCTCATTACCCAGTCGGGAGAAACCGCCGACACGCTTGCCGCGCAGCGGGAGATGAAAAATCTGGGGTCCAAAACTGTTGCCATCTGCAACGTGGTGGATGCCATGGTTGCCCGCGAGGCACACGGCGCCATCTACACGCACGCCGGCCCTGAGATTGGCGTCGCCTCTACGAAAGCATTCACCTCGCAATTGACAGCGCTGTTTCTGCTGGCGCTCAAGATGGGCCAGTTGCGGGGCAAGCTCGACACCGCACAGTCGGTTGCGCTGATCGAGGAGTTGGGCCGCATTCCCGGACGGATCGAAGAGGTATTGCGCGTCTGCTCTCCGCAGTGTGAGCAGTTGGCAAAGGAATTCGCAAATGCTCGTGACTTCCTGTATCTCGGCCGCGGAATTCACTTCCCGATTGCGCTGGAAGGCGCGCTCAAACTGAAGGAGATCTCCTACATTCATGCCGAGGGCTATCCAGCAGGCGAAATGAAGCACGGACCCAATGCGCTTATCGACGAGACGCTGCCTGTCGTCGTTTTAGCTACGCGCGATGTAGCGGACCCAGCCTCAAAGCTGCGCTATGAGAAGACCCTCTCGAACATCCAGGAGGTGACAGCGCGCAGCGGACGCGTGATTGCCATTGCCACGGAAGGCGACACCTCCATCGGCGGCCTCGTGGAGCACGTACTGCACATCCCGCATTGCATCGAGCTACTTGCGCCGCTCATTGAGATCGTGCCGCTGCAACTGCTTGCGTATTACATTGCCGTCCGTCGCGGCTGCGATGTGGACCAGCCTAGGAATCTCGCGAAATCTGTCACCGTGGAATAACTCCTGCGGCTACGCTCGCGGGGTTGTTTTCGTACAAAAATGTCTGCACGTGGACAAAGTATTTCAAAGGCATGCGAGATGGCAGGAGATCTCAGGCTTCGAACAGCCCAGCATTGCCGCGAATTCACAGACGCAGAGCACTCACGTCGATCTGTCATGCTGCGGCGATATCGCTTGCCTCGCCATCGTTTCATCGAATCTGCACAATCACGGCGGACTGAAATTGCAATTACGCATCAATTGGATATCGGTTGGTCTACCAAATCGGCGGACTGGGTATTGCGAGATTGCATAGCCTGACGGTAGATCTAGCACCAGACGGGCGCGATTTCCCCAACGCTCCCTGGCCGGACCGCGCAGAGCCAAATGCTCCCCAATCCGGGGAGATCGACTACTCTCCGGCCAGAAGCCTCTCCCGCTTCAAAAGCTCAAGGACGCGTTTCCTGATTTCGTCGCGGGTCTGGCGGACGGTTTCGATTCCCTGTCCCTTGGGGTCAGGTAGAGGCCAATCTTCGCGGCGCAGCCCTGGGACATATGGGCATTCCTCACCACAACCCATCGTGATGAGCATATCGGCTCCTTGGGCCAGTTCGGAGGTCAACTTTTGCGGCTTTGCCGAACTCAAGTCGATCCCAATTTCTTTCATCGCATCCACGACAACGGGATGAACGTATTCGGCAGGCTGAGTGCCAGCAGAGATGGCTCGAGCCGTCGTTGAATCAGCAAGGCGGTTGAACAAGGCGGCCGACATCTGCGAGCGCCCCGCGTTGTGTACACAGGCGAAAATAAAAGTCCGCATTCCGAGTGTTCCTCAATGGTCTTGAACGTTCTGAACTCCAGAAATTACGTCTAACAACGGCCGATGCCGCCAAGGTTACGATCGAGCGCCATCTGGTTCAGGGAGGCGAGCGAGAGTGAAACAATCAGACTGAACCTCCGCTCAATGATCGAGAACGCAAAGCGAAATGCTCGATCAAACTCTTCCGGGGTTCCATGGACGGTCGCAGGATCAGGCACCCCCTAAATGAGTCGTCATGGGTTGACCGGGCCAGATTGGGCAGACTTCCCTGGCAGCATTGTTGCAGACCGTAAAAGCGAAATCGAGATGAGGCGCGCCGGGGACAGAAATCTCATCGCAGGATTTGCTCCGCGCTCCTGCTGCATGCAGCCCCGCTGCTTCGATTTGCCGTAACGCCTCCGAACGCACTTTCCCAAAGGGATGGCTCCCGACCCTGAAGGCCCGGCACGTTGATACACCCTTGCGGTTCATGATGGTCTCAGACATGATCGGCCGGGCAGAGTTGCCTGTGCGGAGAAACAGCACTTTATAGCTCGTCTTCATTCGTACTCCTCGCCTTGAGTCAGGACCGAAATGCTGCGGCTGGTGACGGTGCTCACAACTGCAATTGCAGGATATGCTAAGATATGTCTATGCGTCTATCCGCATAGACACACGCCGAGCAATTTAATAAGATGCACTGCTGCCGCGGGTTGGCTTGAGGTTTCCTCAAAGGAGGATGAAGAATGTCGAAATTGCAGGTATTTGATCCGGCAATGTGCTGTTCAACGGGGGTGTGTGGACCGAATGTAGATCCCGCCTTGCCGCGGTTCGCAGCCAACTTGGAATGGCTGAAGAGTAAAGGGATCGAGATCGAGCGGTTTAATCTTGCACAGCAGTTAGCTGCATTTTCGGGGACTCCCAAGGTGAAAGAGGCCCTCAACAACAGGGGTACGGAGAGTCTTCCGATGATCCTTGTCGATGGGGAAGTCAAGGCGAGTGGCGCATACCCGGATCGCGCCGACCTGGCGCGGTTTGTTGGGGTTGAGTATGAGCCAGGGGCTGTATCGATCGCCTCAACTCAGGATCTGGTCGGGATCTCGATCAAAGGGAGACAGGGGTGATCGCCGTAAAAGACGCTACGAGGAATATGCTCTTTACCGGCAAGGGCGGAGTTGGCAAGACGTCAACGGCCTGCGCAACGGCCGTGTCCCTGGCCGATGCCGGAAGACGCGTTCTGCTTGTGAGCACTGATCCAGCCTCGAATCTGGATGAAGTGCTTGAAGCACAGATCGGAATGACCCCAACCCCAATACCGGGCATCTCCGGCCTCATGGCGATCAACATCGATCCGGTCGAAGCAGCCCAGGAGTATAAGGAACGAGTCGTTGAGCCGTACCGCGATCTTCTGCCAGAGTCCGCAATCAGGAGCATTGAAGAGCAACTCTCCGGCGCATGCACGGTCGAGGTCGCAGCTTTCGATGAGTTTGCGAAACTTCTCGGCGACCCAACAGCCACAGCGGAATTCGACCACGTGATCTTCGACACGGCTCCGACCGGCCATACACTGCGCCTGCTTCAATTGCCTGCCGCCTGGAGTGAGTTCATCGCGACGAATAACTCCGGGACTTCCTGTCTTGGCCCGCTCGCTGGCCTTAACGCCCAACGCGAGCTTTACGAACACACAGTTGCGGCGCTTAAAGATGAGACAGCCACGACGGTATTCCTTGTGACGCGCCCCGACAAAGCGTCTCTTGCAGAGGCTGATCGCACAAGAGAAGAATTGGAGGCGCTCGGAATCACCCGCCAGAGCCTCATCGTGAACGGAATCTTCCGGGCAACAGATCCATGCGATCCGATTGCCCAGGCGCTGGAGAAGCGGGGCCAGATCGCATTGGCTGCGATGCCACCAGGACTCAGAGGATTGCCACGCGCCGACGTTTCTCTTGTAGAGCACTCCCTAATTGGCGCTCCAAATCTGCGACGGTTCGCAACGGGTGGAAATGGAACAAGCAGTGAACCCGCAGTCTTGCAGATCGAGTTGCCGCCCGACTGGACCTCGCTGCTGCCCGAGCTGTCGCGCTCCGGGAAGGGCGTCATCATGACGATGGGGAAAGGCGGAGTTGGAAAGACCACCGTCGCGGCGCAAATCGCGATGGCCCTGGCATCCATGGGGCATCGAGTCCATCTCACCACAACCGATCCTGCGGCGCATATTCTCGATGCGGTTTCCTCGCCAATGCAGAACCTGAAGGTGACCAGGATTGATCCCGCCGCGGAGATCCACCAGTACTGCGTCGAAGTGATGGCAGAAGCAGGAAAAGATCTGGATGCGAACGGGCGTGCATTGCTGGAAGAGGATTTGCGCTCGCCGTGCACTGCGGAGATTGCGGTCTTTCGCGCATTTGCCCGAACCGTCAACGAGGGTAACAACGGGTTCGTGGTGATCGATACGGCGCCAACCGGCCATACCCTACTGCTTCTTGATGCAGCGAGTTCCTATCACCGGGAGGTAGAAAGAAGCCTCAGTTACATTCCGGATTCCGTCCGCGAGTTGTTGCCGCGTTTGCGCGATGAAACATTCACCAGAGTCCTGGTCGTAACCCTACCGGAAGCGACTCCCGTTTACGAAGCCGCTCAACTTCAACAGGACCTCCAACGTGCGGGCATTCGCGTCTATTCTTGGGTGATCAATCAGAGCCTTCTGGCAGCGGGGACAAGAGATAAGATTCTGGCGAAACGCGCTCTTCTCGAAGGTTCCTATATCGATGAGGTACGCACCCAGCATGCCAATCGGGTCGTTTTGATTCCCTGGAAGGCTGATTCCACGGCTGAAATCAGCGAGGCAACTGAACCAGTGCACGCAGGGGTGAGCTATGACTGAACTCGAAAAGTATTGTAAGGGACTCGCCGATATCAATCGGCTTCGCATTTTGAATCTGCTGGTGCGCGGAGAGTTGTGCGGGTGCGATATCCAATATGTGCTTGAGTCGCCTCAACCCAATGTCTCGCGGCATCTGCAGTATCTTAAAAACGCCGGCCTGGTATTGGATCGGCGCGATGGCTATCGCGTATATTACCGACTCGCTGAGCCTTTCACCGGTATGCGCAAGAATCTTTTCGCATTTCTTCAGATAGCTTTTCAAGGCGAAGAACCATTTCGCGGGGACACCAAAAGGCTGAAAGAAGCAATCAGGGAAGGATCGTGCACCCTCAGTGAGATGAGCAGATCTACCTCTTTCATCGCGTTGCACCAAACCGAGTTGGCTCGGGCTTGAATAAGTCCAAAAGGCACAACGGGGAAAGCTATGACGGCTACTTTGAAGCGCTTGAATCTGTTTGAACGATATCTTTCTGTCTGGGTCGCGCTCTGCATGATCGCTGGCCTGGCGCTTGGCAAATTTGTCCCATCCCTCATTGGGCAACTCCGCACGATGGAGTTTGGAAAAGGGAGCCAGATTAATGTGCCGATCGCGATTCTGATCTGGCTGATGATCATTCCCATGATGATGAAGGTTGATTTCGGGGCGATCCGCAATGTTGGCCAGAAGCCTCGCGGACTGCTTGTCACGCTGTTTGTAAATTGGCTGGTAAAGCCATTCTCGATGGCTCTGATTGCGTGGATTTTCTTCCGGCACATCTTTGCTGGATGGATCACCGCCGGCGAGGCGGATCAGTACATCGCGGGTTGCATTATTCTGGCTGCCGCGCCATGCACAGCCATGGTCTTCGTTTGGAGTTATCTGGCAGACGGAGATCCGGCCTACACCTTGGTACAGGTGTCAGTGAATGACTTAATCATGCTGATTCTGTTCGCGCCGATCGTCCGGTTTCTGGTAAGCGACGCTTCATCCCTTCATGTCCCCTTTATTGTCCTGCTCTACTCAGTCATCGTCTTTATTGTCATTCCCCTTGTGGTCGGTGTTGCCCTGCGACTGTGGCTGACGGGTACTCGCGGCAATCAATGGTTCAATCAAGTATTCCTCCCAAAATTCAACCCCGTGACAATCGTCGCCTTGCTTGCCACCCTCGTTCTGATCTTCGGTTTTCAGTCGGCGAACATCCGTGGAAAGTACTTTAATGTAGTTTTAATTGCAATTCCGATCCTGATTCAGGTGTACTTCAATTCATCACTTACCTATAGCCTGATGCGCTTGTTCAAGGTCGAGTACTCTGTCGCGGCGCCAGGCGCGCTCATCGGCGCCAGCAACTTTTTTGAATTGGCCGTCGCGACAGCGATTGCCCTGTTCGGGCCGGGTTCAGGCGCTGCTTTGGCCACTGTCGTTGGTGTTCTGGTAGAGGTTCCGGTGATGCTCTCGGTCTGTAATGCGTGCAACCGCACTCGCCATTGGTTCCCCAAAGGGCATCCGGCTGTGAGCCGGGAGCCGGCAATATAAGGAGGGTCCCATGGAGTGCTACCAGTGTTTACAAGACGGCGTGACCCGGGAAGCGGATCACATTGTCATGGAACAGGAGCCGCCCATAATCAGGCGCAGCTTGGCGCCGGCCACCATTCCTTCCAAGAAGGCTTGGCTCATATTGTGCAGAACGTGCAAAGAGGCTGTGGACCCACTGGAAGCCGAGCCGGCAACCGTTGCCGAAATCTGTTGCAAATCGAGCTGTCACCGAAGGTGGTGTGGAATGCAGGGCAGGCAGAACGACCTTAACTTTGACCGGTCGGTGAGCACCTTGCTACAGTCCGCAGAGCCCGCCGCGCCGCTTGGCGAGCTTTGAGAGCCCCAAATAAGCAACGCTCTGCCAAGGTAGATTCAGGCACTACTTTGCAGTACCTGCGCGATGGCGCTGGAACCTCTTTTCTGGAATCTCCAAAGAATGCGTTCGGAGCGCCAAAGATCTGATCATCACGCCCTCGGTGGCGGTGTATTTCGCTGTGCTTGGAGCCATTCTCTTTGGCGCCGCAGATCCTTCCTGTGGAATTCAATGCCAGGGAACACAGGCCCTGGAGTCCTATATCCGGAACCACGAGGCGCTTCGAAAAGAGCCGTCGGGCGAGAAGGGGTTTTGTGCAGGCACAACCGAAACCGACGAAGTGCGCCGGGCCTATTCTGTCTCTTCTATTCCTGCGTTGGTGTCTCAGAAGAAGTATGACGGGGTCTATGTCGGTCTCGATGGCGGTTTTACGTCCACCAAGGTGATCGCGCGCTCTCGCGGAGGTGAGGTTCTGTCAACGTCGTATCGTCTTTAGCAGGCAGATCCGATCGCCGATTCTGTTGCAGTCCTAGGCCACCCGCGACGCTAGCCAGGCAAATCTGGTAGCCGCGCGAGAGTGTTCGGACCAGGCACGACCGGCTATTCCAAAGACCGCCTGCAAAAAGTTCTCTCTGCCGATATTGCGCCGGTGGAGACCGTTGCCCATGCAAGGTCTTCTCTTCGGCCAGGCTCGGATGTTGACACCATCATCGATTTAGGTGACCAGGAGATCAAGATCATCCTGCTGCGGCATGGCAAGGTGCGGGACTTTAAGCTGAACTCGCAAGGTTCTGCCGGCAATGGATACTTTCCGCAAGCGGCTGCCGATCCGATGGGCATTCCTGTGCAGCAATTTGCAGAGACCGCATTCAGAGCCAGGCGTAGGCCGCAGTTCAGCGATGGCTGTGCAGTCTTTCTTCTAACGGATGTCGTCAACGTCCAGCGACAAGGTTGGGGACCAGATGAGATCGTGGCAGGCGTGGCAACAGTTTTTGCCCAGGAATGTATTTCTCTATGTGGCTGGAGTCTCCAATGTTGCAACGCTGAGCCGGTGTTTTGTTCTCCAGGGCGGCACGTCGAAATTCCTTACAAAGGATGAGTCTCTATTATCTTCAGACGCGCTGCAGTACGGCGGGCTTTACGGCGGTGAGAAAAAGCGCCGGGCCTTTCACGCACTTGCGGGCAGATGGCGTGCGCACGGAACACTGAGAAAGTCGGCGCGCACGCGGTCGGCCTGTTCTTTTTACCACCACTCCATCGAGCGCCCAAAAGGAACCTTGGCTGTGGATTCAGGTTTGGGCGTACGCAGCAGCAGCAACGGACACGCCACCAGCTTGACGATCTTCTCCGCGATCGACCCGAAGACCATGGGATACCAGCCGGACAGGCCATGCGTCGAAATGACCAGCAGATCCGCGCCGTCCCGCTCTGCCGCGTCAAGAATTGCACCGGCAACATCGTTGCCCACCTCCACGCTCGAGGTAACTTTGATGCCTTTGGCTGCGAGAGCCTTCTGCGAGACGGCGAACCGCTCCTCGGCAGCCTTCTTGGCCGCTTCCACAACAGCGGCTTCCGTGATGGAGTCCGGAATCGAAACATTCGGAAATGCAGGAATTACGTGGAGCAGATCGATCTCTGCATGAAACTTTTCGGCCAGTTCGGTCGCCGCATCCAGTGCCGCATGCGAGGAAGAGCTGAAGTCAACTGGGACCAGAATCTTGGTGGGAATGGCACTGTATGTTTTCTCTCGGGACATTACGTTCTCCTTGGCTGGCCGCAGGTAAAAACGGCTACATTTTTTCGCCCACCATCATAGCAAGACCGAACGGGTGTCGTTACGTGACCTGCAACACAGCAGCACAGCCCAGGTCATGGCAACAGGCGCTCGATCTTCGCAAATCGTCTTCTGGCCGACCGGCGGACGCGGAACTCAAGGTGGCGAATGGCACAGATTCAACTCACAGGCTTCTCTTCCGGTCCACCTGCCCACGCAACGCCTGCTACGTGCCGTGCATCACTTCCACGCCAGCCGCAAAGACACGCGGCTGCGCCGGCGATGCAATGAAATACGCCAGTTCCCTGTAGTCATCGAACTCATGAACCAGAAAATCCGCCTGCTTCCCCATTTCCAGGGACCCAACCTGCGGACCGAGACCCAGGCTCCAGGCGGCATTGATTGTCGCGGCCGTCAGAGCCTCCGCGGGTGACAATCCCATGTGCAGGCACGCGAGAGAAAGCACAAACGGTATGGATGCAATGGGCGAGGACCCCGGATTGAAATCCGTGGCAAGCACGATCGCCAGTCCGAGATCCACCATCAGGCGCGCAGCAGGATACTGGCTCCTGCCCAACGCAAACACCGACCCTGGCAGCAACACAGGCTGAACACCCGCGGTCCGCAATGCCACCAGCGACTCGCGCGTGGCGGCTTCCAGGTGGTCGGCAGTTCTGGCATGCAAGGCCGCTGCAAGATCCGCTCCAGTGCCGGCGCGAAACTGTTCACAATGGATGCGCAGTTCCATGCCATGCTTCCGGGCCGCTGTCAGCACCGTCCGCGCTTCTTCCACCGTGAAGGCGTGTTCGTCGCAGAAGGCATCGCAGAAGCGCGCGAGCCGTGCCTGCGCAACCGCAGGAATCAACTCCTCCGCGATCCAGCGTACGTACTCCGCACGATTCTCCTTGAACTCCGGAGGAACTGTGTGGGCTGCCAGCAGGGTCGGCACAAAGTTGGCAAATCCCTCTTCATTCAACCGGGCAATCACGCGCAACATGCGGAGTTCCGTGTCATGATCGAGGCCGTAGCCTGATTTTGCCTCAATCGTCGTCGTGCCTGCCCGCATCATCCAGGAACAGTGCCTGTGCGCCTCGGCAAGCAGTTCATCCTCACTTGCTGCCCGCGTCTGCATCACGGTGCGAAGGATCCCGCCACCTGAGGCGGCAATCTGCTGGTAGGTTGTCCCCGCGATGCGCATCTCAAACTCCGCGGCTCGATTGCCGGCAAACACCGCATGTGTGTGCGCGTCCACAAAGCCCGGCGTCACCGCGCGCCCTGCCGCATCCATCACGCGCGCAAAACGTGGAATCGCTGGCAACACGTCGTGATAGGCGCCAATCGCTGTGATCCGCCCATCCTGCACCACCATTGCTGCATCCCTAATGAGGCCGAGGTCGGCCAGTTCCCTGCCGGCGCGTGGTCGCGCGGGGCCCGCCAGGGTGACCAGTTGCCCGATATTCACCACTGCAGTCGTAGTTGCCATGGTCACTTTTCCGCGATCGGGATATGGATGCCGCGATCGCGCGCAGTCCGGCGCGCCACCTCATAGCCTGCATCCGCATGGCGAACGACACCAAGACCGGGATCGTTGTTCAACACAAGCGCAATGCGCCGCGCAGCATCATCGGTGCCGTCGGCCACTGTTACCTGGCCCGCATGCAGCGAATAGCCCATACCTACGCCGCCGCCGTGGTGGAAGCTGACCCACGTGGCTCCGGACGCGGTATTAAGCAGCGCATTCAAAATCGGCCAGTCCGCCACAGCATCGGAGCCATCCAGCATCTTCTCCGTCTCACGATATGGACTTGCCACGGAGCCGGTGTCAAGATGGTCCCGCCCCATGGCAATCGGCGCAGAGAGTTCGCCGGTGCGCACCAGCTCATTGATCGCCAGGCCCATCCTCGCTCGTTCGCCGTAACTCAACCAGCAGATGCGGGCGGGCAATCCTTGAAAAGCGAAGCGCCCGCGTGCGAGTTTCAGCCAGCGGTTCAGAATCTCGTTGTCGGGGAAGAGTTCCAGCGCCAATTCATCGGTGCGGTCAATGTCTCTCGGGTCGCCCGACAGCGCAACCCAGCGAAATGGGCCTTGGCCGGTGCAGAAAAGCGGACGAATGTACTCCGGCACAAAACCCGGAATTGAAAACGCCTCGGCACAGCCGGCATCGAAGGCGAACCGGCGGATGTTATTGCCATAATCAAACGCAATCGCGCCCGCGCGCTGCAGCGCAAGCATGGCGTCCACATGCACCACCATGGAAGCGGTCGAGCGCCGGACGTACTCCCCCGGATCGCGCTTCCGCAGTGAGACGGCATCGTCCAGCGTCATCCCGTGGGGCACATATCCATTCAGCGGATCATGCGCGCTGGTCTGGTCTGTCACCACGTCCACCTGCACGCCGCGACGCACGATCTCGGGATGCACATCCGCACAGTTGCCAACCAGCCCCACGGAAAGAGCCCGGCCCTCGCGCCGCGCGGCATCACACAACGCCAGAGCCTCATCGAGATTCTCGCTGAGCAGATCGCAATAGCGGGTATCCACGCGGCGCTGAATGCGCGTGCGGTCCACATCGACCGCCAGCACCACTCCGCCGTTCAGCGTCACGCTCAGGGGCTGTGCGCCGCCCATGCCGCCCATGCCCCCGGTCACCACCAGCCGACCCCTCAGCGATCCGCCAAAGTGCTGGTCGGCCAGCGCGGCAAACGTCTGGAAGGTTCCCTGCAGAATGCCCTGGGTGCCGATGTAGATCCAACTCCCTGCCGTCATCTGGCCGTACATCATCAGACCCTTGCGGTCGAGCTCGTTGAAGTGCTCCCACGTGGCCCACTTGCCCACAAGGTTCGAGTTGGCAATGAGCACACGCGGCGCCATTTCATGGGTGGGAAAAACCGCCACGGGTTTGCCCGACTGCACCAGCAGCGTCTCTTCATTACCCAGCTGCTCCAACTCGCGCACAATCGCGTGGAAGCACTCCCAGTTGCGTGCCGCGCGTCCGATACCGCCATACACCACCAGGTCCGCGGGCCGCTCGGCAACCTCAGGGTCCAGATTGTTCATCAGGCACCGCAGCGCCGCCTCCTGCTGCCAGCCTTTGCAGCGAAGCTGGCTGCCGCGCGGCGCGCGAATCACAGAAATTGCAGGATCGGACATGGCTCCCCCGGCAGTATCGATGCCCTGAAAACACT
>JAKBHH010000081.1 GCA_021836865.1 Acidobacteriota bacterium | reverse complement strand
AGTCTGAGAATCGGACTGTATGAGAAGGTCGTTTGCCATATTTGCAGCAGGCCCTGCCGGGGTTGATCTCCCTGTGCGGGAATCGTCAGCAGGCAGGTCCATCTCTCCATTATGCTTGACAGCGCCCGCCCTTGTCTCCCGGTCGCCGAACTGGATTTGCAGGGCTACGCTCTCCAGAGTCTCATATTCTTCCGGGGTAGAGGCTCCTGTAAATAGTAGACGTGCCAATTGTGTTGTGGTTACCGAAAAACTTGCTTGCCATTTACACTAGCGAATGAACGACTTTGCACCACCCAGGGAGTGACGATGTCTCCAGCGCCGGAGTTGAAGGCGACTTTGACCTTGCCTAATACCGCCTTCCCAATGAAGGCGAACCTGCCCCAAAATGAACCACTTCGCCTGGCCCGGTGGGCGTCGCTGCATCTTTATGGGGAGCTGCGCAAGGCCGGCCAGTGGCGTCCCGCCTATCTGCTCCATGACGGCCCGCCGTATGCGAACGGTCCCATCCACCTGGGCCACGCGCTCAACAAGGGACTGAAGGACTTTGTCGTCAAGTCAAAGACCATGGCCGGCTATGACGCGCCCTACGTTCCGGGCTATGACTGCCACGGCCTGCCCATTGAAATCAAAGTGGATGAGCACCTGGGCCGCAAGAAGCTCGAGATGCCGGTTCCCGCTGTCCTGGAAGCTTGCCGCACCTATGCGCAGAAGTACGTTGACCTGCAAACATCGCAATTTGAGCGGATTGGATGTTTTGGGCGATGGGATCAGCCCTACAAAACCATGTCGCGCGACTACGAGGCCCGGACGCTGGAGGCCTTGTACGGCTTTCTGGAGAAAGGCTTTGTTTACCGGGGATTGAAGCCGGTGTACTGGTGCATTCACGACCGCACGGCTCTTGCCGAGGCGGAGGTGGAGTATGAGATGCATACCAGCCCATCGGTCTACGTGCGTTACAGGTTGACTTCCAAGCCCGAGGCGCTGGATCAGGGCCTCGCGGGCCGCGAAGTTTACACCATTATATGGACCACGACACCATGGACGCTGCCCGCGTCGCTGGCCGTCGCCTTTCATCCCGACTTCGAATATGTTGCGCTTGCCACGGAGGAGGGCCCGGTGTATGTGGTGGCAGCCGAGCTGGCCGAACAGGTGACCCGTGCCTGCAAGCTGGGCGCGACCAGGGAGCTGGCTCGCATCAAGGGCAGCAAGCTGGAGCACTCGACCTTCCAGCACCCGTTTCTGGAGCGAAGCGTTCTGGGCGTGCTGGCGAGCTACGTCACGGCCGACACCGGCACGGGTGCAGTCCATACGGCACCCTCGCACGGCGCAGACGACTTCTACACCGGTCAGCGCTACAACCTGGATCCCACTTGCCGCGTCGATGCTGCCGGGCGGGTGCATGTTGACCCGGCGGCCTGGCCGCTGGCTTCCCCGCCTGCGTTTGAAGGCAAGAAGGTCTGGGACGCGAATCCGATCATCATTGCCATGCTGGAGGAGCGTCGCGCGCTGTTGGCAACCGAGCAGCTTGAGCACTCGTATCCCCACTGCTGGCGCTGCCACCATCCTGTCATCTTTCGGGCCACGGAGCAGTGGTTCATCGGCCTGGAGACTCCAGTAAAGCGCGCTGACGGCAGCGAGACCACCTTCCGCCAGCTCACGATTGAAGAGATCGACAAGGTGGTCTGGGACCCGGCGTGGGGCAAGGAGCGCATCACCAACATGATTGCGACACGGCCGGACTGGTGCATCAGTCGGCAGCGCATCTGGGGCGTGCCCATCGCAGTGTTTTTGTGTCAGAGCTGCAACCATCCGATCATCGACGCTGCGCTGAATCGCGCTGTCATCGATCTGTTTGAGCGCGAAGGCGCCGAAGCATGGCACTCCACCGACACTGCGACCCTGCTGCCTGCCGGCGCAAGGTGCGCGCACTGCGGAGGCACGGATTTCCGAAAAGAAACAGACATCCTCGATGTATGGTTCGACTCCGGCACGAGCTGGTTTGCCGTTTGCGAGAATGATCCAGATTTGAAGGCCGCATATACCGCCTTTCAAAACGAGAACGGCACGAAAGTCCTCTATCTGGAAGGTGGAGATCAGCATCGCGGCTGGTTCCACTCATCCCTGCTTACCTCCGTAGCCCTGCGCGGCCGTGCGCCCTACTCGCATGTTGCCACCGCAGGCTGGACGCTCGATGAGCAGGGCCGCGCCATGTCCAAGTCGCTGGGTAACGGCGTTGACCCCGTTGACATCGCCAACCGCATGGGCGGTGAAATCGTTCGACTTTGGGTCGCCTCGGTCGACTTCCGCGAAGACATGGCCGCCAGCGAAAACCTCATGGCCCGTTGCGCCGATCTCTACCGCAAACTGCGCAATACCTTCCGCTTTTTGCTGGGCAACCTGCACGGCTTTGAGCCCGCGCGCGACCGTGTGGCGGAGGCGGACTTGTTGCCGCTGGACCGTTACATGCTGGCCCGCACGCGCGACCTGACCGAAAAGATTCTCGGCTGGTACGAGGCGTTCGAGTTCCATCGCGTGTACCAGGCCGTCAACGAATTCGCCATTGTGGACCTGAGCGCTTTCTACCTCGACATGCTCAAAGACCGCATGTACACCTTTGCGCCAACTAGCCAGGCCCGCCGCTCCGCACAGACTGTGCTGTGGCAGATTACTGAAGCCCTCGTTCGTCTCGTCGCTCCCATCCTCAGCTTCACCGCGGACGAAGTCTGGGAATATCTGCCCGCGGTCGAAGGCCGCGAAGCTAGCGTGCATCTGGCGCTGTTCCCCCGGCCTGAGGATGTTTTCTCGGAGAGTCCGGCAAGTCTGCTTGACGAATGGAAGCAGATTTTTGCCGTGCGGGACGAGGCTCTGCGCGTGCTGGAAGAGGCGCGCCAGGGCAAGCGAATCGGCAAGGGGCTTGAGGCGGAGATTCAGATTTTCGCTTCGGGCGACTTGCTTAAGCTGCTGCAGCGGCACGCTGCCGGGTTGAAGGAGATCATCAACGTCTCTGCGGTATCGGTGGTTCCTGCAAGGGATAGGCAGGATGGGTCGGTCGCGGCGATTGCGTTGCCCGCGAGCGGCACCAAGTGCGCCCGCTGCTGGAACTTCATGCCCGAAGTCTCCGCCTACGGCATCTGGCAGAACGTATGCAGGCGCTGCCATGAAGCGCTGAACACGATGGGCATCGAGCCGCCGAAGCAGGAGGCCGCGCAATGAGGCACGCGCCGCCGCGCCGTCTTCCCTGGCTGCTGCTCATCGCTGCGCTGGTCCTGCTGGCGGACCACGTGACCAAGGCCTGGGTGGCTGCGCATATTCGCATCGGCGGCGCCATCCCGGTGATTCCCGGGATTCTGCGCATCACGCACTGGACCAATGAAGGCGCGGCCTTTTCTCTGTTTGCGGAGTCCACTTCCCCGCAGGCGGTCCGCTGGGGTTTAATCACGTTTACGCTGCTTGCCTCGCTGGCGGTTCTCATTGGGATGGTTCGCCTGGGTAGCCGCTTCACGTTCACAACCGTCGCACTGGCGCTCATCTTCGGCGGGGCGCTCGGCAATCTCCACGACCGGATCGTCTACGGCTCTGTCGTCGACTTCATTGAGGTGCGGATCGTGCATTACATCTGGCCCGACTTCAATGTGGCCGATAGTTGCATCGTGGTTGGCGCCTGCCTGCTGGTTCTTGGATCGATGCTGCAGGGGAATGAAGACGAAACGGACGAGACCGTCTGAAGCGCACGCCCTGAAGCTCTCGGCCACTTTAGGCGACTCAGTGAGCCCCACAACGGGACATCCGGATTAAGGAACCGCAAGGTCCTCTCCTTCGTACCCACACAACAGAAGTCTGTTGTCCTACAATGGCACAACAAGTATTGCGCTTGCCTGACCGCCCAACACTTGGGCAGGCGATCAACCGCATGCTGGTGCATAAGTTCGCCCATGCACTGCAGCCTACCGAGGATTGCATGAAAATTGCGTGTCTGCCTCTACCCGTGCGCGCGGCCGTTACCGCTGTCGCGTGTCTATGCGCTTTGAACCTTTCCGCAAACGCGGAGCGCTTGCCTGCCGATGTCGTCCCGACACACTACTCACTTTCGCTGGCTCCCGATCTGAAGACCGCGACGTTTACCGGCGTGGAAACGATTGACGTCGTCGCAAAAGTGCCTGTCCAGGCGATTACGTTGAACTCGGCGGAGATCGCGATCCAATCGGCCACCGTCACTTCCGGCCAGAAGGAACAGACTGCCACTGTCTCATTCGACAAGGAAAAGGAGCAGGTCACGTTGACCCTTCCGCAGCAGATCGCAGCAGGCAAGGCCACGCTGAGCATCCGCTACACCGGCATTCTGAACAATAAGCTTCGCGGCTTTTACCTATCTAAAACAGCCCGCCGCAACTATGCCGTCACGCAGTTCGAGTCGACCGATGCACGCCGCGCTTTTCCATCGTTTGACGAGCCTGCCTTCAAGGCAACCTTTGACGTCGCACTAGTCATCGACAGGGACGATACGGCCATCTCGAACGGTCCCATTGTCAGCGACACGCCCGGCCCCGGCGCAGACCAGCACACGCTCAAGTTTCTGACCACGCCCAGGATGTCGACCTATCTAGTAGCCTTTCTGGTCGGTGATTTTCAATGCACCGCGGGTGAGCAGGATGCAGTTGCCATCCGTGTCTGCTCAACGCCAGACAAGGTCGCGCTCACGCCGTATGGGCTCGATGTCGCCAAATTCGTACTCCATTACTACAACACCTACTTCGGCATCCCTTACCCGCTCAAGAAGCTCGACCTCATTGGGCTGCCCGACTTTGAAGCCGGCGCCATGGAGAACTTCGGGGCCATCACCTATCGTGAGACGGCTCTGCTGATCGATCCAAAGACAGCCTCCATTGGCGCAAAAAAAGAAGTGGCCGAGGTCATAGCGCATGAAATGGCGCACCAGTGGTTTGGAGACCTGGTGACCATGCAGTGGTGGAACAACGTGTGGCTCAATGAGGGCTTCGCCACATGGATGGAAAACAAGCCCGTTGCCGCCATGCATCCCGAGTGGAATATCGATCAGGATGTCGCCGAGCAACTGGACGGCACGCTCAACCTCGATGCGCAGCCCACTACGCGCACCATTCGCGCCAAAGCTGACACCCGCGAAGAGATCGAGCAAATGTTCGACGGGATCTCCTACGGCAAAGCCAGCGACGTGCTGCTGATGGTCGAGAACTACCTTGGGGAAGAGACATTCCGGAAAGGCGTGCACGCCTATCTTTCCGCGCACCTCTATGGCAACGCCACCGCGGAGGACTTCTGGAACGCACAGACTGCAACCAGCCAAAAGCCGGTGGACAAGATCATGGACTCGCTGGTTTCGCAGCCGGGGGTTCCGCTGCTCACATTCGGTGAGCCTGCTAACGGCAAGGTGACCGTGGCGCAAAGGCGCTTCTTCATCGATCCGAACTCTCACGCCGATTCCAACCAGAAATGGACCATTCCAGTCTGCTTCAAGGCCAGCACCGCTGAACCCGAGTGCAGGCTTGTCACTCCGGAGACCTCATCGCTGCAATCGCCGTCCAGTGAGCTGTTCTTTGCCAACGCCGGAGGAAAGGGCTACTACCGCAGCAAATACCCGGCCGATGTGTACGCAAAGATTGTGTCGCGGGTTGAATCCGATCTCACGCCGTCCGAACGCATCAGCCTTCTCGGCGATGAGTGGGCGCAGATACGCGCGAACACTGCCTCTGTCGGCGACTACCTGAACCTCACCGCGGCAGCCAGGTCCGATCAAAACGCTGCGGTCATCAACGAGAGCTTCCACTCCCTCGACGCAGTCTACACGCGCATCGCCGCCACGCAGGAGCAGAAGGATAAATTGGCGGCCTGGATTCGCAAGACCTTTGCACCCGAATACGCCAGGCTTGCTCCTCCAGCAGCCGACGATTCCGCAAACACGCGCGAATTGCGGGCTCACCTGTTCGCCATCCTCGGTGAACTGGGCAAGGAACCCTCCGTAGTAGCACAGGCGCGCGAAATCAGCGACAAATACATCGCCGATCCCTCGTCCGTCGATGCCACTCTGGCGCAGACCGCTCTCGTCATCGCCGCACGGAACGGCGACGCGGCGCTCTTCGACAAACTGCAGAAGACCTACGAGACCTCCACCAACCCGGAAATTCAGATCGGCGCGCTGCGTCTTCTGGCGCTGTTTGAAGATCCTGCGCTCGAAAAGCGCTCGCTCGAATACGCAGTTTCAGGCAAGGTTCGCAATCAGGATGCTGCCATCGAGATTGCAATTCCAATGTTCGAGGGAGGATCACGCCGTGACATGGCCTGGCAGTTCACACAGCAAAACTGGGAGAAGATTCATGCGCTGCTGACGCCAGAACTCGGAAACGTCCTTGTCGAATCGACAGGGACCTTCTGCACGGAAGAGTCCAGCAACCAGGTGCAGGCATTCTTCGCAGCGCATCCGGTCGCTTCCGCAGATCAGGGCGTCAAGCATGCAGTTGAAAGAATCAAAGGCTGCATCGAACTGCGTTCCACCCAGGAGACGAACTTGAAAACCTGGCTCGCTGCGCAGGCGGGTAACTGATCGCAGACCCGTTGCAGGCCGGATGAATTTCTCGCGCGATGGTCGCAAGCCGGCGCAACGAAAAACTCCCTCGCCACGGTTCGCGTGGTGAGGGAGCCTTTTCGTTGTGCGACGTTCTTCAGGTCGCTCCGGCTACTCCCGGGAAGCCTGAAACTGGATGACAAGCTGCACATCCATCGGAACAGCCTCGCCATCGAGGGTGGCAGGAGCAAAGTGGAAATCGCGCACTGCTGCCAGCACGCGAGCATCCACCGTTGGATTCACTGACTGGAGCATCTTCACGTTCTGGGTTGAACCTTCTTGATTCACCTTGAGGCTGACGACTGCTTTTTGCAGGCTCAGATCCTCATCGGCGAAATCCGTAGTGGCAACGACGATCTTGGGGTTTGAAATCAATTTGGGTGCAATCACGCCCGTGCTGATGCGGCGGGCAGGGTAACTACCATTGACATCGGTTGCGGTTGGGGCTGCCGCAGGAGACGGCAGCGCGGTTGAACTCGCGTTGGTCGCCTCCATCGTGACACCCTGGCCGTTCGTGCGTGTCTGCGCGTGGAGCAGCACGGTGGAGAAAACAAGAATGCTAACAAGAGACTTGCGCATGATTTACTCTCCAATAGGTCAAGAGTGACCATCACCAATTTAGCTAATTATCGATTCAATTGTCAACTAAATATTTTATTTCATTTATTTTCATGAATTTACAATAAGACTTTCGACGGTTTTTTCATCGCAATGTGCAAAATCCAATTCATCTAAGACGCTGAGATGCCCGCCACATCTTCACGTGTCCCGTTGAGTGCCTTGTCTGATCTGCAATCAAGAAAGTCGTCTCGATATCCACAACTGCGGGTTCTCAGTTGATGCGCCCGGATTCGATACCATGAAGAGATGCCGCGATTCCCTGCCGGTCAAAACCTGCTCATTGATGCCGACGACACGCTGTGGGAGAACAACATCTATTTCGAGCGCGCAATTGCTGCGTTCATCGGCTATTTGAATCACCACAGATACACGGGCGCCGAGGTGCGGAAAGCTCTGAATGAAGTGGAGCGGGAGACGATCCTGGCTCACGGTTACGGGCTCAGCAGCTTTACGCGTTCCCTGGTCCAGTGCTTTGAGCGGCTCAGCACTGAACCCGTGACAGAGGACAAGCGTCGGCGGGTTGTGGGCTTTGCAGAGGCCATCGCCGACCAGGAAATTGAGCTGCTGCCAGGCGTGGCAGAAACGCTTGAAAAGCTTGCCGCACGCCATCGCCTGATACTTATGACCAAGGGCAACCATGCGGAGCAGGCAGACAAGCTGGCACGCTCAGGGCTGGCGCAGTATTTCACCGCTTCGGAGATCGTGGCGGAAAAAGACCCGGCAACTTATCGTTCAGTGATCGCGCGCCATGAACTCAAGCAGCACACAAGCTGGATGATCGGGAATAGCCCGAAGAGCGACATCAATCCTGCACTCGCGGCCGGGTTACACGCGATCTTTCTCTTTCATAAGGACACCTGGGTACTGGAGCACGCAGAGATCGCACAGGCTCCGCCGTCCCAGCAACTGCTGGAACTCGACTCGTTTGCAAAGCTCGCCGATATCTTTTAACCGCCCAGGCAAGGGCGACGCCCGGCGCCACGGGCCGGCAACCTGGCCTGGCGCGGTGCACATTTGGATTTGCCCGCTTTGCCGACGTGCGCGTGCTTTTTCATGGCGTCGAATTGCGGATCTTTTCTCTTCCCATCGGATGGGACTATACTCGCATTGCGTTTGAATGGTTCCCCGATCCGCAGGCTGTAATTCTGCAGAAGACGCAGATGGCACTTTGGCTGCTTTCCGGATGACCAGCGTATTCTGGCTTGCAGTTGTGTATGCTGCATCCTGACGGAGCCGGCATCGCCTGGCATTCAGGCTGGCGGCCATTCCGCAAGTCCAACCATTGCACGGCTAAGGAGGAAGGCATGCCCGGCCACCAGCCACCGCACAAGGAACTACCCGAAGCTTCATCCACCCCTGTGAACAAGGGCATTACGCGTCGCGGCTTCTTGAAAGGCGCCGGCATCACCGCAGCAGGAACCGCGCTGCTGGATGGTGTGCACGGTCTGCAGCAGGAAGCCCACGGCGCCACGACGAGAGACGTCAAGGAGTACGGTCCCGAGGCGTTTCCCGTGACTTTGAACATCAACGGTACGGAACGCGCGCTCCACGTTGAACCGCGCACGACGCTGGCGGAGGCTTTGCGCATCGGGCTGGGCATGACGGGCACCAAGATCAGCTGCGATCGCGGCGTTTGCTCCAGTTGCACTGTCTGGCTGGACAAGATGCCCGTGAACAGTTGCATGACTCTCGCCGTCGACGCAATCGGGCACCACGTAACGACCATTGAAGGACTCTCGAACGACAGCGAAGTGCATCCGGTACAGGCCGCCTTTGTGCGGCATGACGCGATGCAATGCGGCTTCTGCACGCCGGGTATGGTGATGAGCTGCGCGGCCCTGATCGAGCGGAATCCTCATCCCACTGAGGTAGATGTGCGCGTGGCAATCAGCGGCAATCTCTGCCGCTGCGGCACCTATCCCAAAGTCTTCGCGGCCACTCTGGACGCGGCTGGCCAGCACGCGAGCAAGGCGTAGGAGGACAATTCCATGGCGACCCATACTTCGCACTCCATTCCAGATGCCCTTCTGAGTGCTGCCGCTGATACGACCGATGCGTCGATGAGAACGGCCACGATGCCCATCGGCATTCCCGGCTTCACGCTGCGTGAGGAACAGCGCACCATGCCTGCTTCGGAGCCGCCGGTTTGGCCGATCAACAAGGATCTCTCCTACGTAGGCAAACCGCAGGAGCGCTGGGACGGCGCTGCCAAGGCGGCCGGCCGCGCCCGTTACACGGCGGACGTGCAACTGCCGGGCATGCTCTATGCGCGTTTTGTCAATTCGACCGTGCCCCACGCCAAGGTTCTTTCCATCGACACCTCGGCCGCAGAGAGTTTTCCCGGTGTAAAGAGCGTGCATGTGATCGAGAAACTGCTGGGCGGCGCCGTGCTGCGCGACCCCGCGCTCGAGCAGAACCGCTATCCACTGGTGCGCTACGTAGGCCAGCCCATAGCTGCCGTAGCGGCCACCTCCCCCCAGGCCGCCGAAGACGCCGCTGCCAAGATCAAGGTCACTTACGAGACGCTGCCGTTTGTGGTGGACATGAATCTGGCGCGCGAGCAGAATGCGCCGCTGGTTTTTCCTGGGGCTGCTGACCAGGCGGGCACCGCGGGCGGCGGAGGCAGCGCCAGCGGCATTCCGCAGACAGGAAACGTGCACGGCCCCGCCGTGCGCAAACAGGGCGATGCTGAGCAGGGCTTCAAGGAAGCCGATGTGATTGTGGATGCACACTACACCACGCAGGTGCAGACGCACTCTGCGCTGGAAACGCATGGCGTAGTCGCCGACTGGAAGCCAGACCTGCTCACTGTCTACGCTTCCACGCAGGGCACGGCAAGCGTGCGCGAGGAACTGGCCGCTTACTTTCAGTTGCCCATGTCCAAGGTTCGAGTTATCACGGAGTTCATGGGCGGCGGCTTTGGCGCCAAGTTCGGCGCCGGCAATCCCGGCGTTGTGGCGGCCACGCTTTCACGGAAGGCCGGCGCACCAGTCAGGCTGATGCTGGACCGCCAGGAGGAACATCTCTCAGTCGGCAACCGTCCCAGTTCAGATCAGCGACTACGCATCGGCGCGAAGAAAGATGGCACCATTACCGCCATTCAGCTCATCAGCTTTGGCACCGCCGGATGCGGAACCGGGGCGGGTTGCGCCGGCCCTGCCTCGAATCTTTACAAGTGGGCAACGCTGCACGTGGAGGAAAACGACGTCTTCATCAACGCCGGCCCCGCAGCGGCCTTCCGCGCTCCCGGCCATCCGCAGGGCGCCTTTGCACTGGAGCAGTCCATCGACGAGTTGGCCGCCCGTCTCAACATGGACTCGCTGGACCTACGTGACCGCATCGATGAAAATCCTGTGCGCCGCGTGCAGCGCCAGATCATTCGTGACAGTGCGATCTGGAAGTCGCGCAACCCGCGCGCGAATGCAGATGCCGGCCCGATCAAACGCGGCATTGGACTCTCGCAGTCCATCTGGTACAGGCATCTCACCATGGATTCAGCCGCTGAGGTGCGCGTGCATAAGGACGGCTCGGTCGAAGTCCTCTCTGCCGTGCAGGACATCGGCAGCGGCATCAAGACCGTGCTTGCGCAGATTCTGGCCGAGCAGTTCGGCGTACCGCCGGCCCAGGTAGAAGTCAAGATCGGCGACACAAATTACCCAGTCGGCCCCAACTCGGGCGGCAGCGTAACGACTGCATCCTTAACTCCCGCGGTGCGCGACGCGGCTTGGCAGGCTGCGCAGAAGTTCCTCACCAGCGTGGCTCCCGCGCTCGGGGCCAAGGCCAGCGACCTTACGCTGACGGACGGGATGGTACGCAGCACCTCCGGCAAGTTCCAGCCCATCTCCTTCCGCAGCGCGGCGGCCAAGATGGATACCAATCAGGTTTCCGCGCAGTCAAAGCGCATTCCCGACTACGACCCCAAGAAGTACGACACTTACGGTGGCGTCGATGTGGCCGAAGTGGCCGTGGATACGGAGACCGGGCGCATTCACGTCAAGCATGTCCTTGCCGTGCACGATTGCGGCCGGCCTATGAATCCTGCTGGAGTCATCAGCCAGATCAACGGCGGCGTAATCCAGGGCATTTCCTACACGCTGTTCGAGCACCGGCTGATCGACCCCAACTACGGGATCATGGTCAACTCCAACCTCGACAAGTACAAGATTGCCGGATCGTATGAAGTTCCAACGATTGAGGTGCAACTCACCGAGTCCTACATCGGGCAAAGCTCGACGGATGCCTCGGGCATTGGCGAAGCCGCAGGCATCATCTCCGCCGGAGCCGCAATTGCCAACGCCTTCTACAACGCCACCGGAGTGCGTATTCGCCAGTTGCCCATGACGCCCGCCGTGGTGCTTGCAGCCCTCAACCAGCCCCAACCACAGATGGAGGCGCTATGAATTCGTTCTCACTTGCCGATTGCTCCACCGTAGAGGCAGCGCTCTCGCAGTTGAAAAACGGCGCTGTGGTGAAAGCGGGCGGCGTGGACCTGCTGGACCGGATGAAGAACGGCACGGATACTCCCGACCGCTTGGTGAATATCCGCAACATCCGCGAGCTGCGCGGCGTGCAGGCCACGCCCGATGGCTTGACGCTCGGCGCACTCACCACGCTGGCCGAGATTGCAGATCACCCGACGATCCGCGCGCAATACACCATCCTGTCGGACGCCTGCGGACGCGCCGCGACGCCGCATATTCGCAATGTGGCCACCATCGGCGGCAACGTGCTGCAGGAGTTGCAATGCTGGTACTTCCGCTCGGCGGAGTTCCAATGCATCCGCAAGGGCAAGGACCAGTGCTTTGCTTTTTCCGGACTCAACCAGTTCCACGCCATAATGGACTACGGCGGCTGCCCGTCGGTCGCACCCTCATCCGGCGCGGTCGCTCTGCTGGCGCTCAATGCGACCATCGAGCTCACCTCGGCCGCCAAGGGCAAGCGCACGGTGGCCATCAAGGATTTCTACGTGCAGCCTGACGCCAATCCGCACCGCTTCAACGTGAAGGCCGATGATGAACTGCTGACGGCGATCCACATCCCAAAGACAGCTCCCGGCACGCGCTCCGCCTATCAGAAGTACGGCGAAAAGGAGAGTCACGACTGGGCTATTGCTGACGCAGGGATCCTGCTGGAGATGGATGGCGAGGTCTGCCGCCGTGCCGTAGTCACCATGGGCGCTGCGTCGCCCGTGGTGCGCCGCTCGACCGAAGCGGAGGCCGTGCTGACCGGCAAGCCCATCACGCGAGATACAGCGCGCGCCGCCGGACAGGCTTCCATGACAGGAGCCATGCCGTTGTCGATGAATGGCTACAAGGTGCAGCTCTTCCCCACCGCCATTTACCGGACCATCCTGCTGGCCGCCGGACAGATGGAGCGCGATCCCAGCGCCGCTGGTTAACTGTAACGCCCGCGCCTGCCTTGACCGGCACGCGCTGAAAGGACGCCTGATGAGCATCCCTGTGGAAAGTCCGACCAAACCCTGCAAGTGCCTGCGCACCAAAAACCCCTACGGCACTACCCCGCAAAATTCTGAGTCGTGGCTGCCGGGTGTCGATACCAGTTCAAGCTACTGGTGCCTGCGAACCATGGGCCCTGCGGGACCAGACGACCATTTTGTTCACCTCTCGCGCTGCACGGCCTCGCGCTCGTGCTACGAACAATCCGAAAACTAACCTCTCCAGAGCCGATCAGTCTCCCGTTCTCTCTTCGTCGCCAATGGCGTCGGAAGTTCCGCGCAGCATGCACAGCCGCAACGGTTTGAAGCATCTGATAGACTCCTTGCAGAGAGTATGCTGGTAATGTCTCGAACGCCCACGCCCTGCCTGCATGACAGAAGTTCTCTCTATCTCCGGCCTCAACTCGAGGTCCGTGAGTGAGCTCTGCAGCGGATCAAGATCTGAAACCACCGGCCTCATCGTCCAACGACAATCCCGAGCTGACGTGCAGCGTCGTTATCTGCACAGTGGGCCGCCTTGATCTATTGCGGGGCTGCCTTGGCGCTGTCTTCCAGATGGTTCCTGCCGCCGATGAAGTGATGGTGGTGGACAACACGCCCGGCACCGCTGCAATACGGGCCATCGCTGCCGAGTTCGGCGCACGTTATGTTGCGGAACCTGCTCCAGGGCTGAGCCGCGCCCGGAACTGCGGCATGGCTCAGAGCCTGTCCGCCGTGGTTGCTTATATGGACGATGATGCGACACCCAAAAGAGACTGGCTCAGGCACATCCTGAAGCCGTTTGAAGACCCTGAGGTCGCAATCGTCACAGGCGAAGTGGTGTTTCATCCGGCCACTACAAACGCGGCAGTCGAAGGTCCTCCACGCACTTTGAGCAACCTGGATCCTCAATGGTTCGAGATCGCAACATTTGGAGGTCTTGGCCTGGGATCGAACATGGCTCTTCGAAGAGCGGCGTGCGCAGGCCGGAAGGTCTTCGACGAGAGGCTTGGGAGCGGCGCTCCGTTCAATATTGCCGAGGAGAATTACGCCTTTGCCTTCCTGCTGGCTAGCGGTTTCCGCGCCGTGCATGTTCCCGCCGCGGTCGTGTTTCACCCTGCGAAGGCTCTCAATGTGCTGCAATTTGCCACCTGCGCCTTTGCGTATTGGCTCTTGCTACTGGCGGAATTTCCAAGCCACCGCGCTGAGTTGATCCGCTACCTCTTCCGGTGCTGGCGAAAGCTACCACTTCCCTGGCCTCGCGATCCTCAAGGGGCGGGCGAAATCATGTGTGCAGGATGGCGTCTCCAGCTCAGAGCTGCTGCTGCAGGACTCTTGCTGTTTCTTCGCCATCGAGGCGCATTGCGACGGGCAACATTCGTCCGCAATCCATCCTGATTTGCCGTAGAGCCGCTCCGCACGCGCGTTGTCAGCCCTTCGGGTGCTTAACGGAGTATGGCTGCTCAAAGGAATGCGGTAATAAAACTTGACGGCTCATTCGATCCAGCGGCAGCGGGCGATACCCGTGCGAAGCTGGCCGGTCGGCACCACGCCCCGGCTGCCCCTGCTGCTTGCCAGTGCGCAAGACGCCGATCCTGCGTTCGGCACCAAGGACTCTGGAATCTATCCGTCCGAGCCACCGTACTCCGTCGCCTGCCAGCCTGCCCAGCCGCATCGGGACGTTTCTGGCCACTCTTCAATTGCAACGTGTTCCACGCGGCGAGCGGCCCAGAGACGCAGCGCTCGGAGGAATGGGAAGCCTTTTACCGAACGCGGCCTCAGAATTCGGCCCAGCGGTCGGTGATGTCGGTTGACACCCACTAAGCCCAATCTTTCAAACAATATCCGAGATGATGAGTGTCTTGCACTAAGATTTTGATGAGGACGATCTTGACAAACTTCCATCGCGTTGCCTATCGTTAGCAATTGGAAGGCGAGACTGCTAGCAGACTGCCGGCAAAACTGCTTGAGCCAGTTTCGATCAGCTCTCGCAGCTCGCAAGGAATTTCTCAGTAGCTTTTATCAACAACAACTCAACTGCTGTGGCATGTCCTGAGACATGACCACATATGAAGGAGAAGCGAAGCAATGGCAACAACATCTGTGACCACCACCTTCACGCCGCTCCACGATCGCATCCTCGTCCGCCGCGTCGAAGAGGGCGAGACCGTTCGCGGGGGGATCATTATCCCAGACAGCGCCAAGGAAAAGCCCCAGGAAGGCGAAGTAATCGCCGTCGGCAAGGGCAAGTCGAACGACGAAGGCAAGGTTTTCCCTCTTGACGTGAAGGCGGGCGACCGTGTTCTGTTCGGCAAGTACTCCGGCACTGAGATCAAGATCGACGGTGAGGAGTTCCTGATCATGCGTGAGGAAGAAGTCCTCGGCATCGTCAAGAAGTAGCAACTTAGCCGCGCTCTGCGCGTGTGAGCGGTCAGCCAGTCAGTGGCACAATCCACCGATTTCTGACTCCCGAACCAAGAACTGAAATCTGATTAGGAGAGTTAAAAGTATGGCAAAGCAGATTCTGCACGGTGAAGATTCCCGTCAGGCGATCCTGCGCGGCGTGAACACGCTGGCGGATGCAGTGAAGGCGACGCTCGGTCCCAAGGGCCGCAACGTCGTCATCGAGAAGAAGTTTGGTTCGCCCACGATCACCAAAGACGGTGTGACCGTGGCCAAGGAGATCGAGCTGAAGGATCCGATGGAGAACGTCGGTGCGCAGCTCGTGAAGGAAGTTGCTTCCAAGACCTCCGATGTAGCCGGAGACGGCACCACAACGGCGACCGTTCTGGCCCAGGCCATCTTCCGCGAAGGCGTGAAGACGGTAGCGGCCGGCGCCAATCCAACGGCCCTTAAGCGCGGCATCGACAAGGCCGTGACAGTGATCATCGGCACCCGCGACAAGGACGGCAAGTGGACCGAGGGCGGCGCCCTGGGCAAGCTGTCAAAGCCCGTGGACGAGGGCTCCGTGGCCCAGGTGGGCGCGATCTCAGCCAATGGCGACCAGGAGATTGGCGACATCATTGCTCACGCGGTCAAGGTGGTGGGCAAGGATGGTGTCATCACCATTGAAGAGTCCAAGACCATGCACACGGGACTTGAGACTGTGGATGGTATGCAGTTCGACCGCGGCTACCTGAGCCCCTACTTCGTCACCGATGCGGAGCGGCTGGAAGTGATTCTGGACGATCCCTACATCCTGATCTACGAAAAGAAGATCAGCGCGATGAAGGATCTTCTTCCTCTGCTCGAGCAGGTTGCCCGTGGCGGCAAGCCCCTCCTGATCATTGCTGAGGACGTTGAGGGCGAGGCCTTGGCAACCCTGGTGGTGAACAAGCTGCGCGGCACGCTGAACGTGGCTGCCGTCAAGGCTCCCGGCTTCGGCGACCGCCGTAAGGCGATCCTGGGCGACATTGCCATCCTGACCGGCGGCAAGGCCATCACTGAGGACCTGGGCATCAAGCTGGAAGGCGTAAAGCTCGAGGATCTGGGCCGCGCCAAGCGCATCACAATCGACAAGGACAACACCACCATTGTGGACGGCGCCGGCAAGGCTTCGGACATCGATGGCCGCGTAAAGGAGATCCGCTCGCAGATCGAGAAGACAACCTCGGACTACGACAAGGAAAAGCTCCAGGAGCGTCTGGCCAAGCTGGTCGGTGGTGTGGCGATCATCAAGGTGGGCGCGGCAACTGAGACCGAGCTGAAGGAGAAGAAGGCTCGAGTTGAGGATGCCCTGCACGCCACCCGCGCAGCAGTCGAGGAAGGCATTGTCCCCGGAGGCGGCGTGGCTCTGGTGCGTGCCATTCCCGCGGTCAGCGAGTTGCTCAAGACCCTGGAGGGCGACGAGAAGATCGGTGCGCAGATTGTGCTCCGCTCACTCGAAGAGCCGCTGCGCCAGATCGTCGCCAACGCCGGCGAAGAGGGTGCTGTGGTGGTCGCCAAGGTGCTCGAGTCGAAGGACCAGCACTATGGCTACAATGCCGCTACAGGCAAGTTCGAGAACCTGGTGAAGGCCGGCGTCATCGACCCCACCAAGGTCACTCGCACTGCCCTGCAGAACGCGGCGTCCATAGCCGGTCTGCTTCTGACCACGGAAGCGCTCGTGGTCGAGCTGCCCGAGCCCAAGTCTGCTGCACCCGCTGGCGGCCACGGCGGCGGTATGGACGGGATGTACTAAGACTAATCAAATGGGAGTTCCCCCGGCTCTGCCGGGGTGGCAGTAGCAGTTTGACATTTACGGGAGTCCATCCAAGAAACTCCGAGAGGTGAGCCGCCAAGCACACTTCAAGGAGAGTCCCGGATGGAC
>JAKBHH010000080.1 GCA_021836865.1 Acidobacteriota bacterium | reverse complement strand
TTTTGGGGAGCCTAAACCGCGAATCCAGGGTTTACTTGCCGTGTAACTCATTGAGCCAGTCCTGCATATGGCCGAGCGCCCTCAACAGGTTGAGTCGCGCCTTGGCAAGATCGAGGCCGGCATCCAGGGAGTCCTGGTACTTCTGGCGTTCATCGATGCGGGACAGTTGCTCTGCCTTGGGGCTGAGTTGCGGCGGAGCCTCAGCGGAACTTCCCTGGCCGTTGCCGAGCTCTAATTGGGCCAGAACCGACCGCAGTTGCTCCTTTGCAATCTGCTGCTTGAGACTGGCGATCTCTGCCAGCGTATCCAACTCGCGCAGGCTGCCGGTCAGCTGGACGATCTGAATGTCATTCTGCTTTCTTGCCTGTTCGGCCTCTACCGTGGCACGCAGCGCGTCTGCGGCAGTTTCATGGGACTTGGCCCGATGGACCAGGTCAAAGAGCGGAACCGCAATCTGTATTCCGGAACTGAAGTTGTTTGCCGGGAGGGATTTGGCAAAGAATGAATTCACGTCATTGAGCAATGTGGTATTGCGGTTGTACTGCGCGATGAAACTGAGCTGGGGCATATAGTTTGCCTCTTCGTCGCCCTTGGCCACCAACTGCTTGGAGCGGGCCAGCATCTGCGCGGCATCTACGCCTCCTGCGTAGCGCTGCGAGGCGTCGGCTTTGATCTGCGGAACCTCAGGAATGCTGGCGTGTTCAGTCGTAATGGCCTCCGTCGGAAGGCCGGTGAGCACTGTGAGCTGCTCGGCCAGGGTGGAGGCGCGGGCTTCCAACTGCTGGCGCCTCAGCTTCACCTGCGCGGCCTGCAACTGCGCCTCAAGCAGCGCACTGTATGGGTCGACTCCCGCCTCTGTGCGTTCCTGCTCAATGGCCACCAGCCGCGCTGCATAGTCCTCCTGCTGATGCGCGGCCTGCAAGTCCTGGTTGACGGTGTCGAGTTCGATGTAGTCCGAAGAGGCATCAAGCGCAACTTGTTCACGGGCATCTTTCAGGCTTGCCGCGGCGGCTTCCAGTCCAAAGCGCGCTGCGTCGAGATAGCGCTTTTGTGGAATGCTGAAGACCTGGGACTGCACCGTAGCGCTCCAGATAGAAGGGGGCGTGCCTGTAAAGCCCGTCTCCGGAAATGCCGGCAGCCCGGTGCTGAACAGGAGCGAGGGAATCACCGCGTTCTTGTTCTCAGCCAGGATCGCCGTTGCCTTAGCCACGTCGGCCTGCGCGATACGGACCGGAGTGCTGTTGCGCTGGGCAAGATCAACTACGGTGATGAGCGAAACCTGGCCGTACAGAGGCGCGGCCGCAGCAAGCAATGCGGTCAGGAGTGCACCTGGCCCGAGCCTGCGCGCATGGCGGTGTATCCGCATTGAGGTGGGTGCGTTCAAAGATTCAAGTCCAGTGCGGGTTGATACGTATGAGCCAGCTTAAGTGCTTCGGCGCGGTCTCGTCGCGCCTCAGGCAAATCACCGAGCTGGGCCTTAAGCCGGGCCAGCCTCGTGAAAGCGGCGAAAGCCGGAGCCTCTTCTGATTTGAAGGGTTCTGCGATGTATTCCTCCAGCATCCTGACAGCAAGTTCCGGGTTCCGTTTTGCGGCGATGAGCACGGAGGCTCCGTCATAGAGCGCGACGCCGGCGTGATGGTCGTGTTCTGATGCTTTCATGACGTTCTTCAGTGCGGCATCCATATCGCTCCAGCGGCTTCTGCGATGGTAAAAGCTCGCCAGAGTGGTCCACGGGAAGGCCGGATGCGGGTCGACCGCGACAGCCTGCTTGAACTCCCGCTCAGCGGTATCGAAATCCTTGCGCTTTTCCGCGATGCGGCCGCGCAGTTCATACGCTCGTGAAGGGGAGACCTTGTCCAGTTGGTCGGCGATTCTATAAGCCTTATCTTCGCCCCCGCCGACAATTCCAGGAGCGTCATAGTAGAACTCGCCCAGGTCCGCAAGCGCCTCGGCACTGCGCGGGTTAAGGCGCACGGCTATCTCAAACTCCCCCCGCACGCGCTTGGCAAGGGAATAGGCGCTGAGGAACGATGCGCGACCAGCCCTCTCTCCCAAAGTCCGTCCGAGCCACATGTGGTCAAGCGAACTGTTGGGGTCCAGCCGCACGGCCTGCTCGCACTCTTCCGCTGCGGTTTCCCACTGCTCCAGGGTGAAGAAGACTCGGCAGCGGAGGTTATGACTTTCAGCAGAAGAAGGCATGGACGCGAGGATGTCAAGCGCGCGATCTGCCTGGCCGGCCTGCAGTGCGGCATTGGCCTGAGCAAGCGAGATCTGTTCAGGCTGTGCAGAAGCAGCGGTCAGTATGAGGACCGCCAGGGCGATGTGCGCGCATGCCTGCCTCATTGGACAACCTTGATTGGGAGGCCCTCCTGCAGAGGCTGACCTGAGGTGCTGCCCATGGCGACCTCGTCGCCTTCGTTCAGTCCCGAGATAATCGCTACTTGCGTCAGATTCGGGGTTCCTGTAACGACAGGCGTCTTGACCAGTTCATTGTGCTCAACCTTGAAGACATAAGGCTTGCCGCCCTGGGAAAAGAGTGCTTCTCGAGGGATGCTCAGGACGTTTGTCTGGCTGGATGTCGTGACCGTTACTGTCACGTTTGTGTCGGGCAGCAGGCCGCCGTCCGGCCCGTCAATAGCAATCAAAACTTCCCCGACGGTGCGGGTCCCGTATGTGATGACGGTGATAGGGGTGCGCTCAATATGGCCGCGCCAGACCTTGTCCGGTTTGGCATCCCACCGAATGACGATAGGCTGTCCCACGGCAAGTGCGCCAATTTCCGGCTCGTCGAAATATGCCCTCACGCGCTCCTGGTGCAGATCGGCGATCTGGAGCAGTAACGCGCCCTGCTCAACAAACTCCGTGCGTCCCACGTTGACTGTATAGACTGTTCCGGAAATGGGAGCGACAACATTTGTTTCTCCAAGTACCTGACGGGCAGCAGCGAGATTTGATTGGGCATCTTCGACGGCGGCCTTTGCGCGCGCAATATCTGTTGTCGAGTATCGGCTCCGGACAGCCTGTTGAGCCGCGTCAAGGCTCGTCTGGGCGGACAAAAGGCGCTGACGCGCGGACTGCACCTCGCTCTCAGAAGCTGCACCGCTGGCCGCAAGCTTGATGAGCGCGTCAAGGTTGTGCTGTGCCTGGTTGCGGTCGATCGTACTGCGCGCGAGGTCCGCCGCGGCAGCCTGACGCTGTTCCAATGTGCCATTGTTGTTGGCGGCTTCAAACTCGGCCTCGGCGGTCTTCACGGCGCTCTCCGCTGTGGCCACGCGTGCCTTCGCGTCAATGTCGTCGAGCTGCATGAGGAGTTTGCCGGCCGGCACTGTGTCACCGGGCTGCACATACACAGCTTTGACCGTGGTCGCGAGAGGGCTATGGATCTCGTAGTTGATGCGCGGCTCGACGCGCCCGTTTGTACTGACGGTGCTGGCCAGAGATTGGCGGTCGGCTTCGGCCACACGCACCGCAAGGCGCTCCCTGGTGAGGCTGCGGACGGACAAGAACACGCCCACAAGCACGACTCCGGCACCGAGCCAAAGCCAGCGCCTGTCCATTTGCTTTCTTGCTTCAGCCATTCGATTAACCTGAGTCAGTATATAGGACTCAAAACATCGTCCGAGGTATCAGGAAAATCCGACACGCATGTTGTGTGGATGAGAGATTCGTCAGGCTCGTACAATGTGGCCATGGCACAACAACCCCGGTATACCGACGACCACGCAAAGGCCGGCCTGGACTTTGCCTTTCCCGCCATTGAAACCTGGCAAAATCAGTTTCCGGGCTACGAGATCGTGATTGAAGATCCCGAACTGACTTCGGTTTGCCCCAAGACCGGGCTTCCTGACTTTGGGATTTTGACGATTCGCTACATGCCGCGCGAACGGTGCTTAGAACTGAAATCGTTGAAGGAGTACCTATTCAGTTACCGCAATCTGGGGATATTTCAGGAGAATATTGTGAACCAGGTACTGGAAGACCTCGTGAAGGCGTGTGATCCGGTCTGGGCTGTGGTGCGCGGCGAGTTCCGTCCGCGCGGCGGCATCGCCACGACTGTGGAAGCGCGCTGGCCCCGGCCCACGTCCTGACGCAGCGCGGCGCGGCAGAAGATGGCGGCAGGGTGTGATATCCCTGAATCGTTGCATTCCATTCATCAGGATCAGACCGTATTGATCAAGCCGGCTCCAGCTACGCGTGAACTTGCGACGCCCGCTCTGGGCACCCTGGCCCTGCTGCTGGGGCTCAACCTTCTGAATTACGTTGACCGCTACATCCTGCCGGGCGCGCAGCCGCTGATCCAGCGTGAATTTCATGCGACCGATCATCAGATGGGAGCGCTGACGACTGCGCTCTTTGTGACCTACATGCTGGTGGCGCCGTTGACCGGCTGGCTTGGGGACAGGTTCCCGCGCAAGCCGATGATTATTGGCGGCGTGGTGCTCTGGAGCCTTGCCACGCTGGCGACCGCGTGGGTCCACAGCTATTGGACCCTTTATTTTCGCCACGCATTGGTGGGCGTGGGCGAGGCGACTTTCGGCATCTTCGCTCCTGCCGTGCTGGCAGATTTCTATCCGGAGCGCGACCGCAGCCGGGTGCTTTCGGTGTTTTATCTGGCGATTCCCGTGGGCGCGGCGCTCGGTTATGTGGCCGGGGGACAGTTGGGCTCGGTCTTCGGCTGGCGCGCGCCGTTCTTTCTGTGTGCAATTCCCGGGCTCGTTGCGGCCGCGCTTTACGGCTGGCTGGGCCGGGAGCCTGAGCGGGGTTCCAGTGACCGCCTGGCGCCTACGATGAATCGCGCGACCGTGCTGGGAGTCCTGCGCAACCCGGCGTTCTTGACGGCGACTTTTGGCCTGGCCACGCTGACCTTTGCCATGGGCGGAATCTCGGCGTGGGTACCGACATTTCTCCACCGCAATGCGGGCCTCTCAGTTGCCTCGGCCGGCACGATGGTCGGAGCGATAACCGTGGTGGACGGCATTGCCGGTACGCTCATCGGCGGCTGGCTGGCGCAAATATGGCTGCGCACCAACGATCGCGCACTTTACCTGCTTTCCTTCTGGAGCGTCGCGCTCACGCTGCCCTGCGGAATCATGGTCTTCTTTGGGCCGCCCCACTGGACCGTGCCCGCGCTCTTTGTGGCGGAGTTCTTTCTCTTTCTCAATACGGGTCCGCTCAACGCAGCAATTCTGAATTCGGTTTCGGCGCCCGTGCGCGCGACAGCAGTGTCGATCAATCTGTTTTGCATTCACTTCTTCGGCGACACCTTTTCGCCGCAGATTATCGGGGCGGTTTCGGACCACTCTTCGTTGAGGCTGGGACTGGGCGTGACGCTGATTTCGCTGGTCGTTTCCTGCGTCATTTTGTGGTCGGGTGCGCGGTTTGCGCCGCGGTTGCAACCGCTCCCGGATGCACCCGCTTGATCGCGACAAAGTGAAGACGGGCAGCAAGTCCCTGACAGCTCTGTCATCGGCGATACTGGCGCTATGACTCCAGTGGGCACAGCGGCAGATGTGTTTGACCTTGTGACCTGGGCGTTAGCCTTTGCATGGTGCCGGCAGGCCGTCTCTGCTTTGCGTGGGATGGCGCGCCTGCCCGTCCTGACCGAAACCGATGCGTCGCTGCCGCCGATGCCTGCCTCTGCAATCCCGCAGATCACCGTCATCGTTCCGGCATGCAACGAAGAGGCAACCATTGAGGCGACGCTGCGCTCTCTGCTGGCATCGACGGGTCTGCGGGTGCAGGTGATTGCGGTGGACGATCGATCCACAGACCGCACCGGTCAACTTATGGACAACCTTGCGGCGGTCAACGCTGCATCCGGCGGCAGCCATACGCTGGAGGTGATGCACATCCGCGAATTGCCCGCGAGCTGGCTGGGCAAGCCCCACGCCATGTCCCTTGCCGCGCAGCAGGCCAAAGCACCGTGGCTCTTGTTTACCGATGGGGATGTGCAGTTTGAGCCGCGGACGTTGGCACTGGCCTTGCGTCAGGCGCTGTCGAGCGCGGCGGATCACCTGATTCTAGTGCCCACATTAATTTTGAAATCCACGGGCGAGCGGGCCATGCTCGCAGCTATGCAGGTGCTTTCGCAGTGGACGATTCGGCTGTGGCGTGTGGCGGACCCGAAGGCGAAGGATTTTATCGGCGTGGGCGGATTCAACCTCATCCGGCGCGAGGTATACACGCAGGTGGGCGGCTTTGATTCGCTGCGCATGGAGGTGCTGGATGATCTGCGGCTGGGGTGGAAGGTGAAGCGCGCAGGCTTTGCGCAGCAGGTTGTGCTGGGGCCTGATCTGGTGCGCATCCGCTGGATTGAAGGTGCACTGGCGGTGGTGCGGCTGGTGGAGAAGAATGGCTTTGCCGTTTACCGCTACCGCGTGGGACTCACGCTGCTGGCGTGCCTCGGCATCGTGTTGCAGGCGGTTCTGCCGTTGGCGGCAATTGCGGCGGGGGGGTGGACCCTGCCGGCCGGCCTTGTGACTTACGCTGCGATGGGGCTGGTCTACCAGGCCAACCGCCGTGCGACCCAAGTTGCGCCCTGGCATGCAGTCTTCTTTGCGCCAGCCGCGGTGCTTGTGGCTTTTGCGTTTCTGCGGTCGATGTTTCTGGCTCTGACCCGGGGCGGCGTGGAGTGGCGTGGCACGCGCTACCCGCTTGGCGAATTGCGGCGTCACGCGGGTCGTGGATGGTGAGGCGATTACTTCGTCGGCTGAGGATTCGCGCTTGTGGGTTCACGATTCTGTGTGCTCATGAACGAGCGATGACTTCCGGACGAGTGCAGATTGGGATCGTGCATGGGAGGCCGGGCCTGGTCGCCCGTAAATCCATGCAGCAGCAAGGGATTTGGCCTGAACCTGGGCGGGCCTCCGTTGAACTGTCGCACGTGGTTCAGGATCATGCCTGCGCGCCCGTGCATCGGCTCGACGATGCCGCGGATGTTCACGTCCAGATCGCGATATTGGCGCAGCTCGCCAACCTCTTCACGGTCCTGCCATGGATTGAGGATGGTAAAGACACACTTCTCGTCGGGCGTGTCGGGCGAGCAGACGTCGAGGTAACGAGTGCCGTCGGGTAACTCCACCACGTTGTAGATGTGCGCGGTAATGCACACATCTTTATGGAGGAATCTGCCCGCCTGGTCAGGCGGGACGCAGGATTTGCCGTGGCCTGCAAAACCCATCGCGGGACACATGCAGAGTAAGAGCGCGAATTGCCGCAAGGGTTGCCTTCTCTGGAGAGTTGTAACAAGTCTATGCCGAAAACTTCAGCACCGAAGGTTACTTAAGACTGCTGTCTCTCTGAAAGGCCCGCCGATCTGTCACCGTGCTCCGACCAGTTCTTTGCTCTTTGCGCTCTGGCCATAGTGGCTTTCTACGTACCGGTCCAGAATCTGCTTGAATTCAGCCACAATGGTGTCTCCGCGCAGGGTGGTGTAGAGCTTTCCGTCCACGTAGACGGGGGCCTTGGGCTCCTCAAAGGTGCCGGGCAGGCTGATACCGAGGTTGGCGTGCTTGGATTCGCCGGGGCCGTTGACGACGCAGCCCATCACCGCAAGTTTCAACTCTTCCACGCCGGGGTATTTCCTGCGCCACTCGGGCATGGAAGTGCGCAGATAGCCTTGAATCTGCTCGGCCAGTTCCTGGAAGTAAGTGCTCGTAGTGCGGCCGCAGCCGGGGCAACTTGTCACCTGTGGCATAAAGCTGCGGATTGAGAGCGACTGAAGAATCTGCTGCGCGGCCTGCACTTCTTCCGTACGGTCGCCGCCGGGCTTGGGGGTCAGGCTGACGCGGATGGTGTCTCCGATACCCGCGAGCAGCAGGGGCGCAAGGCCCGCGGTGGAGGCGATGAGACCCTTGGAGCCCATGCCGGCCTCGGTCAGTCCCAGGTGCAGCGGGTAGTCGCAGCGAGCTGCCAGGTTGGTATAGACGTCGATGAGGTCTCGGACACCGGAGACCTTGGCGGAGAGGATGATCATGTCGTGGCCCAGGCCAAAGTGCTCGGCGGCTTTGGCCGATTCGATGGCGCTGACGACCATGGCTTCCATCATCACTTCGCGGGCAGGCAGGGGTTCGGACTTCTTACTGTTCTCGTCCATCATGCGGGTGAGCAGGGCCTGGTCCAGCGAACCCCAGTTGACACCGATGCGGACCGGCTTCTGGTTTTCCGCCGCACACTCCACCATGACCTGAAAATTATCGTTATCCTTCTTGCCGATGGATGCGTTGCCGGGGTTGATGCGGTACTTGGCCAGTGCCCGCGCCGTGGCGGGATACTTCTTCAGCAAAAGATGCCCGTTGTAGTGGAAGTCACCGACGATGGGCACACGCAGGCCGCGCTTCTCAAGTCCCTCGACAATATAAGGAACAGCGGCTGCAGCCTCTTCATTGTTCACCGTGACGCGGACAATCTCTGACCCGGCCAGCGCCAGGGCCGCAACCTGTTCAATGGTGCCGGTGACGTCCGCGGTGTCGGTGTTGGTCATCGACTGCACGACGACCGGGACCTCCCAGCCTACACGAACCTGCCCAATTTTGACGGTACCCGTCTTTCTGCGCTGAATATCCGGCATAACGACCTCTTCGCTAGTTTACCTGTTTCCGGTATGGCGAGGAACGGACGACGCCGAAAACCCATGCCGGGGACCATTTACGGACAGGACTGCTGCTTTCATGGCGGGCGTACCTCTCGTTTTCTATCCGGCAGAGGGGTAAAATAGAGGTATGCAACGGCGCTCCGTTTCCAGATTCGTATTTCTCGTCTTCGCCACGCTCTGCGTTTTGAGCGTGGGTTCGTTGACCGCCCAGACAACAGATCATCGCGGAAGGAAGTACAAAGCGCCGCCGCCGACTTCCCGGCTGGATGTGACAATTCTACGCAATGAGGATGGCAAGCCGATTGAAAACGCGGCCGTCATCTTTCAATTGATCGGCGACAAGGGCAACATGGAGCTGAAGACCAATGAAGATGGCAAGACGATGATTGATGTTTTGCCGACGGGCTCCAAGGTGCTGCTGCAGGTGATCGCCAAAGGCTTCCAAACCTATGGCGAGCAGTACAACGTAGACAAGGCGACGATGGCGATTGAGGTGAAACTAAAGCGCCCCGGCCAGCAGTATTCGATCTACGAGTTGCATGACACCAGCGCTGCCGGGACAGCGAAGGACGGCTCCGGATCCGCGAAGTCGGATACGTCGAAGCCGGAAGCAAGCAAGTCTCAGCCAAAATAGCGCTGCCTGCGGAGAGAGACGGCCCTCAATTGAGCAGATCGTTGCGCGGCTTTCAGCAAACGACGCAGACACTGAGCGGGAGAGCGGCGCTGGTGACGGGCGGCGCGCGGCGGATCGGCGGGCAGATCGCACGTGCACTCGCAGATGCCGGCGCAGACGTGACGATCACCTTTCGCAACTCTGAGGCGGATGCAGCCAGAACCATTCAGGATATTGAGAAATTGGGACGCGCAGCCCAGGCGGTTCCGTGCGATGTGCGCGTAGAGTCCTCAGTGCGTGCTGCGGTGGAAGCAGCCGTTGCGTTGCATGGTCGCATCGACATTCTGGTGAACAATGCGGCAATCTTTGAAACTGCGCCCCTGGACCAGTTAACGCTGGAGCAGTGGGATGCAGTTTTCGAGACCAATGCGCGCGGGCCGTTTCTCGTGGCGCGTGAAGCTCTACCGCATCTTCGCGCCGCGCGGGGTCGCATCGTGAACATTGGATCGCTGGGCGGCCTGCATGCGTGGGCAGGGCACGGGCACTATTGTGCGTCAAAGGCCGCGCTGCACATGCTTACGCAGGCGATGGCAAAGGCCTTTGCCCCCGAAGTGACGGTGAACTGCGTGGCCCCTGGGTGGATTGAGGCGGGCAACGGGGCCGCGAGCGATGCGGCACACTTTGCTGCGAAGACGCCGGCGGGTCGCAATGGGAGCGCGGAAGACGTGGCCAATGCGGTGCTCTGGTTCGCCGCAGGAACCAGCTTTGTAACAGGGCAAGTCCTGGTTGTGGATGGCGGGTTGGGTCTCTAGATTGAAACGCGCACAGCACGGTCTACCGGGAGAAAATGCGGCTCCATAGGCTGCGTTTCTTGGCGTTTCCCGCGTCGAATGCCAAGGGTATATCCTCCCGCAAGCCAGACGGTTCTGGCTGGGCCGGCCAATCCGCACCTTGAATTGCGGCCCTCGGGTTGGTGATGTAGAGGCGCTGTGCCGTCTCTGCGCCGGCCCGGTTCGCCACATAGTCAAACCCTTTGCGCAGGTGAAGCGGACGCCAGCCAGGGTGGTGCGCGTCACTGGCCAGAAAGTGAATCCAGTTGCGGTCTAGCAGCGTATTGGCAAAGTCCTTTGCGACGGCGCCAAACCGGCCGTACAGGGCCGCCGATGTGACCTGGACCAGATGGCCTTGCTTGATCCAGCCAGCCAGCAATTCTGGCTTGTGCTGCAGCACCGGATTGCGCTCCGGGTGGGTGATGATGAGCGTGTACCCGGCAAGCTGCAGGTTGTGCATCGCGTCAGTCAGTTGCGGTGGAATGGCGAGGTCAGGAAACTCGATCAGCAGATACCCCTTGCCGTTGATGGAGTAGCGCGGGGGGTGTTCCAGGGCGTCGAGAATGTTCGCGGCGCTCATGTGAAAGTCACATCCCAGGCTGAGTTCGACTACATCGCTCAGACATTCCCGCATTTCAGCGAGACGTTGAATGTTCACTTCGAACTGGTAGGGAAATGCCTCACTTGCATGCGGTGTGCAGACGATATGGGTGACACCTTCGTCTGCCGCATCCCGCGCCATGGCTACGGCCGTTTCCAGATCTTCTGCCCCGTCGTCTACGCCATACAGAAGATGCGTATGAATATCGATCATGGGTGTCTGCTCTCCAGCACCTCAAAAAGGTCAACGAGCGGCCATGGCCTCGATCATCGAGCTGAAAATCTTCCACCCATCCGCCGATCCAAGCAGCTTTTCACTGGACCTGTCGGGATGCGGCATCATACCCAGCACGTTGCGCTTGGCACCAAGGATGCCTGCGATATTGCTGAGCGATCCGTTGGGGTTAGCTTCAGATGTGATTTCTCCGGCAGCCGTGGAATATCGAAAGGCAATTCGGTCTTCCGCCTGCAGGAGATCGAGCTCTTCGGGGGTACAAAAGTAGTTGCCTTCCATGTGGCCGATGGGAATCTGCAGGACATCGCCTTTGCTGAGCTGATTGGTAAACGGGCTGTTCGCGGTCTCGACGCGGATGTGGACCTGCTTGCAGATGTATTTGAGGCCGGCATTGCGCATCAGCGCGCCGGGCAACAGGCCCGACTCAGTCAGAATCTGAAAGCCGTTGCAGATGCCGAGGACAAGCCCGCCACCATCCGCAAACTTCTTGACGGCCTGCATGACAGGCGAAAAGCGTGCGATGGCGCCCGTGCGCAGATAATCGCCGTAGGCAAAGCCACCCGGAACGAGGACAGCATCGACGCCTGCCAGGTCCTCCGAGTCATGCCAGAGAAAACTGACAGGTTGACGGGCAATCTCAGCGATCACGTTGTAGGTGTCTTGGTCGCAGTTGGAACCCGGAAAGACAATAACCCCAAACTTCATGAATCTAGGGTATCAGTTTGCCGGGCAGTCTTGAGGTGTAACCGCAGCGGGAGAACAAGGACGGTGACCTCGTGAGGATTGGAATGAGAAGGCCGCAGACTACCTTTTCGGCGGTCTGCGGCCTTCCATCTTTGGAGAGGTTTTGGCTTCAATAGGAGAAATGGATCTCCAGTCCCTTGCCGTCGTCGGGGACCACGGCCGTGATGCTGTGATGCGCGGCATCGTGGGCGGGTGCAAGGTTGCGCGCTAGGGAGCCGTCGAGCGCCGAATAGTTTGCACTCGAGGCCGGTTGAGTGGCTCCGTAGACCTCCACGGAGATCTGACTCCACCAGGGCACGAAGCTGCCCTGATGCGGTGCCACGGTGACCGCCAGGCCCTGGCTGGTCTGCCTGCAGGTGACGGCCATGCGCAGGAACTGGCCTTTCTGGAAGTTGTAGGTAAGGCCATCGTCGAGGTAGACGCTGCCGCTGCAATCCCCGCCTACGACGGTGGGTGGATAGACGCGCAGCGTAAGCGGTCCCTGCGGTTTTTCATCGGTGCTCTGGACCAGCGGCTGCTCAGGCACGATGGCACCCGCGCGGACAAAGACGGGCAGAGTATCGAGCGAGCGATGAATGTGGACCTCAGGTTGGGTCACCTGCGTGTTGTCGATGTTGATGCGATCCGTGACGCCGGCCACGCGCGCGCCGGTCCAATAGTCGTACCAGCCGCCGATGGGCAGGGTTACGGAGTAATCGTCCACCTCATCGGGGAATGGACTTTGGGCAACCAGCAAGTCCGGGCCGAGCAGGAACGAGCCGCTGTCACTCAAGTCAAGCGGCTGCTTGTCAGAAGCGCCCTGGGGAAACTCAAGAAACAGCGGGCGCATGATGGGGAGGCCGGTGCGGCTCATCTCCTCGGCGGTTGAGTAGATGTAGGGCAGAAGACGATAGCGCTCCTGGATGTAGCGGCGGCGCAGGTTGAGATCTTCCGCGGTACCGTTCTCCCAGGGCTCCTGCGGATTTGTGCCCATGGCTGTGTGGTCGCGGTCAATGGGTTGGAACGCTGCGACCTCAAGCCAGCGCGTGAGCAACTCCGGCTGGGGTGAACCGGCAAAGCCGCCCACGTCGGCTCCGCTCATGGCGAATCCGCTGAGCCCGAGATTGAGCAGTTGCGGCACGGTTTGGCGAAGATGATTCCACGTGCTGGAGTTGTCGCCGGTCCACGTGGCCGCATAGCGGTGGCCGCCGGCGTAGCTGGCGCGCGTCATCACAAACGGGCGCATGTTGGGCTCCAGCTTGAGCAGGCCCTCATAGGTTCCACGGCTGTTCTGCATGCCGAAGATGTTGTGGACTTCGAGGTGCGTGGCGACCCGGGTGTTGAAGCCCGGCTCCTGGATGCGATGTTGAGTATCGTCCGGCATCGTTTTTGAGGGAACCTGAAAGATGGCAGGCTCGTTCATGTCGTTCCAGAAGCCAGCGACACCCCGGTGGACGAAGTCAGCGTAGAGCGTGCCCCACCATGCGCGTGAGGATTGCTGCGTGAAATCGGGGAAGACCGCTTTACCCGGCCACACGATGCCAACATACGTTGAACCGTCTGGATTCTTGACAAAGTGGTCACCGGCGATACCTTCGTCATAAGGCTTGTAGCCTGAGTTAGGCAGGTCGGCGATGTGCAGGTCCGTGATGACCACAGTCTTGAGATGCTCAGCCTGCAGGTCCTTGATCATCTGGTCGAAGTGCGGGAATCTTTCCGGGTCGACGGTGAAGGGCCGGTTCTTGAGCTGGTAGTCGATGTCCAACCAGATCACATCCGCTGGAATCTTCTCGCTGCGCAGTCTGGCAGCGATGCGGCGCACCTCGGACTCCGGGTAGTAGCTGTAGCGGGACTGCTGGAAGCCGAGAGACCAGAGCGGCGGAATGGGGGTTTTCCCCGTGAGCCATGCCCAGGACTCGACGACATTCTTCGGCGCGGGGCCGTAAAGGATGTATATGTCCAGCGGGCCGCCTTCAGAGCCGAACGAATAACCGTCGCGGTTCTCCTTGTTGAAGTCGAAGCTGGCGCGCCATGTGTTGTCGAGAAAGATGCCGGCCGAAACCCCGTCGCGAAAGGTCATGAAGTAGGGAATCGACTTGTAGATGGGATCGGTGGACTCCTGCCATCCAAAAGCGTCTGTGTTCCAGTCGGTGAAGGCTTCGTTGCGGCGGTCGATGGGACCGGGTTTGTCGCCCAGGCCGAAGTAGTGCTCGTTTGGCGGGGACTTCATGTAAACGCGGAAGGAAGCACCGTTGTACTCGATGGAACGGCCGGGGAGTTGAGTCAGTACAACGTGCCCGTCCGCGTCGGTAACAGTTAATGTGAACGGGGCTCTCTCTATCGAGACATGGAGCTTGGCGGTGCTAAAGCCAACGGCCGTCGCACTGGATTCCTGTGTGACGCTCACCGACGACGTGCGCGACGCGGACAGCACGGCCCACGATGCGTCTTCCGGCAGTTGGCCGGCGGGACCCACGCGCACGCGGATGACGTCGTCGCGGAGTGCAGTGACCTGAACGACAGCTGGGCCCGAGTGAACCTCAAGGCCGTTGGAGATTGCCCGGGAAGCGGTGACCCGGTCCAGCCGGACATAAGCCGCGTTCTGCGGATTCTGGCCGTTTGCATTCGCTTGTGACGTTGCGGCTGACAGCAAAATTACAAATACAGCAAACAGGAAGTTCCCTGTCCTTTTCACTCAGCACCTCAAGGGAGCCATTTTGACGGTCGTGGAAAAGTGTAATTGCTTGGCGGCGCATTGGGAAACGGAAGCCTACATCCTCGGACCTGGACCGAAGATCGGCGCGCGGCGGGGAGGTCCGCCTGAGAGGGATCATCCCTGCTTTTTCAGCGTCGCAGCACGTTCCCTGGTGCGGATCACAAAAGCCTCGCCCTCAGGTGAGTTGGGCGTGATGGAATCAAGGTTGATGGCGACATTGGCCAGCGCGCCTTCCAGCGCAGCCCCGGCCAGCGCAGTTGCGGTGATGAGGTCGGATCTCATATTTGGATTTGTGATCGGGACGAGCTCGCCGGTGATGCGGGCAATCTCAGCGGCCCGCTCGGCCACGCCCAGCGGGATAGTGGTGGCCTGGTGGAGCGCTGCATTGATCGCTTTGCACTCATCCGGCGACTCCTTCGCCGCCTTATACGCCTTCATGACGACGTCGTAGGCTGCGGCGTCAGCGTCAATGGCGGCCTTGAGTTCTTCGCGCATGGGAGCCAGGCGGGCGATCGCATCGCTCAGCGGGCGTTCGTACTGGAGATAGGCCTTCTTCCCACGGGACATGGAGGCGACCATGGACGCGAGTCCGGCGGCCATGGCGGCGCTGGCAGCCGCGGCGCTGCCGCCGCCGGGGGTTGCGGTGGGGGCGGCCAACTGCTCAATGAAGGGCTCGACGCCCGCGCGCAATCCACCAACCGCGATCTTGCCACCCATGACTGCGTTCAGGCGATTCTCCAAAATGAGCGATGAGTCGAAATGTTCAATCTGCAGGAACCACTCAGCCGTCTGCTCCAGAGCCTGCTTGGGAATCAGTCCGACGATTTCACTGGAAACGGGAATCACGCCGTAACGCGCTGCTTCCCGTTTCACAAATTCAAAAACGCGGTGGATCGGCGTTTGTTCGAAGTCGGTGAGGTTCATGGAAACCTGAGCCATGCCGCGCACCAGGAAGCCAGCGGCTTTGACGAAGCGCAGGCCACCGGTGGAGAAGCGCACCGCCTTTGCAATCTTCTTTGCGATATCGACGTCGGACGTGCTCAGAAAGACGTTGTAAGCGATGAGGAATTTGCGCGCTCCAACGACGGTCGCTCCGGCTGTGGGATGAACGCGCGGCTCGCCGAAGTCGGGTCTGCGAGCGGGGTTGGTCGCAATCTCGTCGCGAATTCCCTCAAACTGGCCACGGCGGATGTTTTCGAGGTTCTGGCGCTCGGGCGTGGCGGCGGCGGCTTCGTAGAGGTAGACCGGGATCTGAAAGCGCTTTGCGATCTCGGCACCGACGTGCCGGGCCATTGCGACGCAGTCTTCGAGCGTGACGCCCTCGATAGGAATGAAGGGAATCACGTCTGTGGCGCCAATGCGCGGATGTGCGCCTGTGTGCTTCGTAAGGTCGATGAGCTCGGCGGCCTTGCCTGCGCCGCGAATGGCGGCTTCCTGGACGGCTTCGCGGTCGCCGACGAGGGTAATGACACAGCGATTGTGGTCGGCATCCATCTCGCGGTCGAGCAGATAGACGCCGGGAATCCTCATGGCTTCAACAATGGCGTCGACCTTGGCAGGATCGCGCCCTTCGGAAAAATTGGGTACGCATTCAACTAGAGTGTCGGACACGCAAACTAGAATATACCCGCGACTCGCCTCCGGAGTCGGAGTCTCATGAGAGACCGTTTGGTCGATCCAGCTTGGCGCGCCGATGGCGTGAACAGATTCTCTGCGCGGGCTAGCAGCGGACGATTTTGGGTGATTGAATGCCTTTGGTTGCGTTGCGCGTGTCGATGACCAGCACGGATTGCTCCACGATGGTCTTGTAGTCGTAGCTGCTATGGTCTGTAACGATCATGACGGCGTCATATTTTCCCAAATCGTCGAGAGATGTATTGGTCATATTGAGAGCGTAATGGCGCCCCCGGCCGACGGAAGGGAAGTAAGGGTCGTTGTAGGCAACGTCGGCGCCCTTTTCGCGCAGCAGTTCGATGATGGTGAGAGAAGGAGACTCGCGCAGGTCGTCGATATCGCGTTTGTAGGCCAGCCCGAGGACGAGGATCCTGGAACCGTTGATGGCCTTGCGGTGGCGGTTGAGGCCCTCGGCGAGCTGGTCGATGACGAAGTAGGGCATTCCCATATTGACCTCGCCCGCGAGTTCGATAAAGCGTGTCCGGAAGTCAAACTGCTTGGCCTTCCAGGAAAGATAGAACGGGTCAATCGGGATGCAGTGGCCGCCCAGGCCCGGTCCGGGGTAAAAGGCCTGGAAACCGAACGGCTTGGTCTTGGCGGCGTCAATTACTTCGTGGATATCAATGCCCATCCTCATGCAGAGCTGCTTCAGCTCATTGACCAGCGCGATGTTTACGCAGCGATAAATGTTCTCGAGCAATTTCGTCATCTCTGCTGCTGATGGGCTGCTGACGGGAACCACGCGGCGAAAGATGGCGCCGTAGAGCGCCACTGCCAGTTCATCGGCCGCCGGCCCGCAGCCGCCGACAACTTTGGGAATGTCATGGCGGGCTACGGAATCATTTCCCGGGTCCTCTCGTTCGGGCGAGAAGGCGACATGAATCCCCTGTGCGTCCCGGGTGCGCGCGACCTTAAGACCGCCGGCATTTCCGGCTTCGAGCAGAGGTACCACGAGCTCCTCCGTGGTGCCGGGGTAGGTGGTACTTTCCAGGATGATGAGCTGCCCCTCGTGGATGTGCGGAGCGATGGCCTTCACGGTGCCCGTGACGTAGCTGAGGTCGGGCTCGTGATACTCATTGAGCGGCGTTGGGACGCAGATGATGACCGCATCCATCTGGGCGATCTCGGAATAGTCGGCCGTGGCGCGGAACCCAGCCT
>JAKBHH010000172.1 GCA_021836865.1 Acidobacteriota bacterium | reverse complement strand
GGTTGCATCCGCGCAATTGTCTGGAGCATCACTGAAAGGCAGCGAGCCGCTGCACGTGTTCTCAGCATCCTGCGCGGATGCAGCGGGCAGGCCTGACTCTACCATTCTGGAGTTTGCTCCATGCAGATTGCATTTCTTGGGCTGGGAAAAATGGGCGCGCCAATGGCGCGGCGTCTCCTGGCAGCCGGTTATCAGGTTACGGTGTGGAATCGAAATGCGGACAAAGCCAGTGAGCTGGTCGCGCATGGCGCCTCCCTGGCCTCCAGTCCCGCACAGGCGGTCACAGCTGCGGACGCCGTCCTGACCATGCTGTTTGATGACGCGGCACACGAGGAGGTCCTGTTTGCAGCCGGCGGCGTGCTGCAATCGCTTAAAGCGGGCGCTCTGCACGTTTCCTGCTCGACTATCAGTGTCGCCCTCAGCGAGCGGATGACGGCAGAACATGCGCGACGCGGCCAGCTCTTCGTGGCGGCGCCGGTTTTTGGCCGCCCCAACGTGGCGGAAGAAGGCCGCCTTTGGATTGTGGCGGCCGGAGAACAGACGGCCGTAGCGCAGGCGCGCCCGCTTCTGGAGCCGCTCGCGCGCGGCATTTCCATCGCGGGCACCGAGCCGCGCCAGGCTCATGCCCTCAAGCTGGGCGGCAATTTCCTCATCAGCGCCATGATTCACTCGCTTGGCGAGGCCTTTGTGTACGCCGAAGCTCAGGGCATTGCACCGTCGGAGTTCCTTGACGCCGTCAACAGCGCGCTCTTTCAGTCTCCGTTTTATGCGGCCTATGGCAACGTCATGCTCCATCCGCCGGACCAGCCGGGCGCTACAGTCGAGCTCGGCGCCAAGGATCTTCGCCTTCTGCGCGAAGCCGCAGCCAGCCGCAATACACGCCTGAGCCTCGCCGACAACCTTGCGGAAATCTTTGCCGAGGCGCAGGAGTCAGGGCTCGGCAAAACAGACTGGGCCGTTGGACAATACCGGATGGCTCAGCGCCGCGGAACCGTGGAGAATTAGAGATGAGGGCCTCATCCCACGGTCTGCAAATGCCGAACTGTGGCTGCCATCACCGCCCGGAATCAAATCGTCCTTTAGGATAGCGAAATGAATTTACGTGACAAGATCGTCTTCATCACCGGAGCCAGCGCCGGAATCGGCGCAGCCACTGCTATGGCATTCGCCGCCGAGGGCTGCAAGCTGCTGCTGGCAGCGCGCCGCGCCGGGAAGCTGGCCGAGGTTGCCCTGCGGGCCCGCGAGCGTGGCGCGCAGTCCGTATACTCAATCGATCTTGACGTCCGGGACTATCGTGCCGTTCAAACGGCTATCGACGAGCTTCCCGAAGAGTGGGCGGAGATTGACATCCTGGTCAACAACGCCGGCCTGAGCCGCGGTCTGGACAAGCTCTATGTGGGCAGGATTCAGGACTGGGAAGAGATGATCGACACCAACGTGAAGGGCCTGCTCTATGTGACGCGCGCCGTGGTTCCCGGCATGGTCGTGCGCGGCCGGGGACACGTCATCAACCTCGGCTCCACTGCGGGAGAGATGACCTATCCAAACGGTGCAGTGTACTGCGCAACAAAAGCCGCGGAGCGCGCCATCAACGATGGCCTCCGCCAGGACGTCCTCGGTACTCCGGTGCGCGTGACCAGCGTGGACCCCGGCATGGTGGAGACCGACTTCAGTCTTGTGCGTTTCCATGGCGATGCCGAGCGCGCCGCCAAGGTCTACAAAGGGGTGCAGCCACTCACCGCCGAGGATGTGGCCGAGACGATTGTCTGGGCAGCCGGCAGGCCCGCGCACGTGAACATCGCTCGGGTCCTCATGACCCCGGTTCAGCAGGCAAACTCCCTGCTCTTCTCGCGCAACGAGTAGCTGCGCGGCCGGCGACCCATGCGACAGCCAACCTGCGGGGCTAAGCCTCTTCCATTGCCGCGAGTTGCCCCTCAATCTGGCTCAGGGCTGCTTCCAACGCAGCGCGACGGCCAGGGTTTGAGGTACGCTGCGAGAGGATGTTTTCGCGCTGCAGTTGCAGCGCCTGCTTTTGTCGCGATATCACCGCGCGCTCTTGTTCTGCGATTCGACGTTGCTCCTCGGTGACAAAGCCGCTTTCGGGCTTCACATCCGGTTGCTGCAAGGCACCCGCCATCTGCTCCTCCACGGATTTACTTTCCCAACCACGAGCCATATCTTCATTCTACGAGGGCATTTCCGTTGATCGTCCCGCACAGTGGCGATCGAAGCCTCACAGAACCATCAGGGAGGTTCCATGCACGCTTGGCAGATTTCTTCTTTCGGCATTGATTCCATGGAATTTGTGGAGAGGCCCACACCGGAGCCGGGCCCCGGTGAAGTCCTCGTAAAAATTCATGCGGTCTCGTTCAATTACCGGGATCTTCTGGTTGTGAAGGGGCTCTACAACCCAAGAATGGCCCTGCCCCGGATCCCCTGCTCCGATGGCGCGGGCGAGGTGATTGCGACAGGCCCGCAAGTGACGCGTTGGAAGCCGGGGGACCGCGTGGCCGGAATCTTTATGCAGAATTGGCTGGATGGACCACCCACTCCCGCCAAAGTCAGAGGCGCGCTGGGCGGAGACATCGACGGAGTGCTGACGGAGCTTGCGGTGCTTCACGAAACCGGCCTGGTGCGAATCCCCGAGCACCTGGGTTATGCCGAAGCAGCCACCCTGCCCTGCGCAGCCGTGACCGCATGGAATGCCCTGGCAAATGCCAAACTCATGCCGGGCGCCACCATCCTGATCCAGGGCACCGGTGGAGTCTCCCTGTTTGCACTTCAGTTGGCGAAGCTCGCCGGCCTGCGTGTGCTGGGCGTGTCCAGCAGTCACGAAAAGCTGGAGCGGGCCAGATCGCTCGGCCTCGATGCCGGCCTGAACTACCGCGAAACACCGGGATGGGACCGCTGGGTGCTGGACCAGACGGACGGCGAGGGCGTTGACCTGGTTGTGGAAGTGGGAGGCGTGGGCACATTGCCCCACTCGCTGCGCGCAGTGCGCATGGGAGGGCTGATCGCGCAGATAGGGGTCTTGTCCGCTCCCACTGAGGCGATCCCGCTGCCCCTGATTCTGCACAAGCAAGCCCGTATCCAAGGCATCTATGTGGGCTCGCGCCAGGACTTTGAAGGGATGAACCGGGCCATTGCCAACGCGCAACTGAGGCCCGTCCTCGCATGGCAGCCGTGGACCCAGACCCGCCAGGTATTGGGGCAGATGGATGCGGGTACGCACTTCGGGAAACTGGCCGTCAATTTGGATTGAGGCGAGTGCGCGTCTCCAGGGCCGGATGGGGCAGGCCTGGGCGGGTCCCGGCCGGTGCGAGCCCACTCCAACCCGTACCGATTCTGCACCCTGGCCAATGCCCATGCGGCGCGAGCCGCCCGCACTCGGCCTTCGAGCCGGTGCGGGAACTGCGGCGCGTCAAATGATCAGGCGAACCCGCGCAAGTTCCGTTGATACATTGGCTTCCGGCCCCATCCACTCCAGTTCACGCACACGACCCACAGGGATCACGATCCATGTAGCAGCGCTATCAGACTGGCTGAACATCATGAAGCCTTTCGTTTCGGTGCGCCTCAGGTAGCCCTCGAGAGAGATCGGTGCCTTTGTGGGAAGCAGCGATTGAAGGATGCTGCCGGGTGTCTTCCTCCGGTTCATATCCAGATCACTGGGTTCAGGCCTGTGCAATGCAAGAATCAAGCCCATGCTGTCCTCCGTTCATTCTGAAAATTCTGCCCTTCGAGAGCCATAGTGCCCCGTGCCTTGCCGAACTCGGTAGTCCGCCTGGAAGTCCATCCCGGAATCACCCGCGACGAACTGACTGGCCGGTGACAGGACCAACTATAGGCAGAGGATCCGGGGGATGGAATCCTTCTCAGGTCGCATTCGCATGGCGAAAAAGTGTCACCCTGCTTCTCTGTAGCCCGGTCGATGGCCGCGCTGGCCCGTGCTATCGTGCATTGGCGGGTTGTGCTGGTGGCACTCCCGTCCTTTTGCATCGCCGCGAGTAACCTGCGGCTCAAGGGCCATCTGCGCCGCGTCCTCTCCGGCTCGATATTTCTGCAGCGCGTACGACGCGGCTCTTAGCCATGCCTCGTCCAGTCAGAAAGTTGCGCGACTCTTGACGCCAGGATGCGTCGAAAAGGTAGGCCGCTCCGGTGATGAGAGAGTTGCGTGCCTTGCCGAATACTATGCAAAATACGCTGTATCAGCAAGATAGGACCGTTTTGCGAAAGCGGCATCGGGCGCGCAACCGGCTCCGCAGGGTGCCGTTCGTGGTGGCGGGCCTGTGTTTGGCGCTTGTGGCCGGCTGCGGAGGCGGTGGCGCAGCCCCTCCCGCGGCCTCCAATGCTTTCTTTTCGATTACACCGGGCGGAGCAACCATTGACACAAATTGCACCGGATGCAACGCAACTGGCACCCATGGCACCGCGCTGGAGCAGTTCGCCGCCGTGCTCCCCGGCGGCGGGGCCGCGGAGGTGATCTGGTCCGTCTCAGGGGGCGATGCGGTGGCTGGGCCAGGAACCGTCACACCGGACGGCCAGTACTCGCCACCCAGCTACCTCACCGCCTATCGCGTGCAGGTGGTGGTGAAGGCCGAGCTGAAATACGAGCCGCGCATCCAGGCATCCGCCGTGCTGACAGTCGCGCCGGGATTTCTGCAGCCGCTGACGCCGGAAAACGTGACCCTGGGACCGGGTGGAACGATGAACGTCTCCGGCACACTGGCTGAGGCTGGAGGTGGAGCGACGATTC
>JAKBHH010000079.1 GCA_021836865.1 Acidobacteriota bacterium | reverse complement strand
TGATGGATGAGACACGCGCCCTGAAAGACCGGCTCGACGAGCTGGACAAGCTGGCCTCCTCGCTCGACGAACAGATGCGCTTTGCGCTGTCGAGCATCCCCAACCTAACGCGCGACGAGGTTCCCATCGGCACATCCGAGGCCGACAATCCCGTCGTCAAGACATGGGGCGACAAGCGCGTCTTCGATTTCGAGCCTAAACCGCACTGGGAAATCGGCGAGGCGCTGGGTATTCTCGATCTCGAACGCGCCGCCAAGCTCAGCGGCGCGCGCTTCGCCGTCTACATGGGTGCGGGCGCGCGCCTCGAACGCGCTCTCATCAGCTTTATGCTCGACCGCCACACGGCATCGATCGAATCCGGCGGGCACGGCTACACCGAAGTCCTGCCGCCCTTCATGGTCAACTCCAAATCCCTCTTCGGCACAGGACAGTTGCCCAAGTTCGCCGAGGATCTCTTTCGCTGCTCTGACGCCGATGCCGAAGCCGCCACGCGCGGCGAGTTCAAAGACGCCGACCACTGGCTCATCCCCACCGCCGAGGTTCCTGTCACCAACCTCTATCGCGACGAGATCCTCGACGAAGCGCGCCTGCCCATCTGCCTGACGGCTTATACGCCCTGCTTCCGCGCCGAGGCCGGAGCCGCGGGCAAGGACACGCGCGGCATCATTCGCCAGCATCAGTTCCAGAAGGTGGAGCTGGTCAAATTCACCCGGCCGGAAGACTCCGACGCCGAGCACGAAAAGCTTACCCGCGACGCCGAGGAAATTCTGGAGGCTTTGGGCCTGCCGTATCGGCGGGTGCTGCTTTGCACCGGCGATACGGGCTTCTCCTCTGCCAAGACCTTCGACCTTGAAGTCTGGCTGCCGGGCCAGCAGCTCTATCGCGAAATCTCCTCCTGCTCCAACTTCGAGGGATTCCAGGCACGCCGCGCCAACATCCGCTTCCGCACCTCTGGTGCGGGCCCCAAAGGCAAAGTCGAGTACCTTCACACTCTCAACGGCAGCGGCCTGGCAGTGGGCCGCACCTGGCTTGCGATTCTCGAAAACTACCAGCAGGCAGACGGCTCCGTCCTCATTCCCGAGGCTCTGCGGCCCTACATGGGTGGGCTGGAAAGGATAGAACGGTAAGACCAGCATGAACAGAATTCTCAAGAGCTACTTCTATTGGACCTATTCCCGCGGCAGCTTCCACTATGACGTGATGGTGAGCCTGATCCTGCTGTTCATCTTTGTCACGCCGCACCTGTGGAACTACGGCGACAAGCCCTCCCTCGCCGCCGGGCCAAGGCATCCGATCCAGGTGGTGGGCGACGGCCGGCACGGCGTAATAGTGTCTGTACTTGCAGAGGACGTCCAGATCGCGCCGGGCGCATCCAACTCCGCCGTGAAGGCCGCCCTGCGTCACGCCATCGAGCCCGTCACCGGCGATGCCGTTTTTGTCGAGCATTGGGAGACGGGCATGGACCAGGACGGGAATCCTGTCTGGAAGATATGGGCGCACCGCTAGCGTGTTACCTGGTTCCGCGCGGCCCGCTCGCGCATCCAACTCCATGAACAGGAATTGCATGAACCTGAAGAGACACATCCTCCTCGCCGCCGCTCTGGCGCTGTGTGTTCCCGCCGCCCATCCGGCGCACGCAGACGACCTCCAGCGCGTCCTGCATGATCTGGATATTGCCGCGGCCAACTTCCATACCACCTCGGCCGACTTCGAGTTCGACTCGATCCAGACGGACCCCATCCCCGACACCGACGTGCAGAAGGGCGCGGTCTACTACGAGCGCAATGGCAAGGCCTTCCAGATGGGCATCCACATCAACCAGGTGAACGGCCGGCCCGTGCCCAAGGTCGTGGTGGTCTCCGGCGGCATCGTCAAGCTCTATGAGGCCTTGCCCAACCAGGTCACCACGCTGACCAAGCTCAGCCAGTACGAGAGCTGGTTCATGCTCGGATTCGGGGCCAGCGGCAAGGATCTGGCCAGCAAATGGGAGATCAAGGACCTGGGCGTCGAGACCCTGGAGGGCATCAAGACAGAAAAGCTGGAGATGGTTCCCAAAGACCCCGCCATCCGCAAGAACCTGCCCAAGGTCACGCTTTGGCTGGATACCGCGCGCGGCGTGAGCCTGCAGCAGGATTTCGACGAAGGCCAGGGCCAGTCCCGTCACTGCCGCTACTTCAACATCAAGGTGAACGAGTCCCTGCCGGGCGACGCGTTCAAATTCAAGACCGACAGCAAGACGCAGTACGTCACGCGATAGATCGCTGGCCGAGGCGCCGCATCCGGCGCCAGCCCGCGGCCAGCGCCACGCCGCCCAGCGCAAACAGCATGGGAAAACACTCCAGCGTGTATCTCGCTTCAGGCGCCTGCACGGTCAGTAACAGAGCACTGCGCAGCAGACAGTAGAGCAGCATCCATGTCCAAAGGCGCGGGCGCAGCCAGAGCCCTGCCGCGGCCAGCAGCAGATAGAGCGCATTCAGCGCGGCGTATGCCCAGCTGAACCTGGTCTCCGCGTTGTGGTGCGCATAGTTCCACCAGTCGAGGTCAATGGGCAGGTTCTCCACGCGCGGCCGCAGCCACATATCCGCCATGCGTCCCAGGGGCAGCCACAGATGGGTGCGCAACGGGTGGGCTTCAACCCGCTGCGTCGCCAGCCGCGCAAAGCGCGCATCGAGTTCCGGCGTCAGGTCATAACCGTTGCTATTGTAGGCAGCCGCCAGAGCGGCCGTCTCGGCGCGCTGCGCAGGCGAGTCAAAGGCGCGGCCGGGCAGCAGGTCCACATCCAGCACATCGCCCGGCACATTCCAGTACACGTTGTAGGTGGAAACAAAGTCCAGGCACCAGGTTTTCACCCAGCGCTCCCACCCCGGATAGACCGGCTCGCCTGGGTCGGTTGCCGAGCGCGGCACCAGCGGCTGAATCAAGTGAAAGACCCTCCAGTTGCGCCAGGTCCAGGCGCCGAAGGGCGCGAGAGCGAGCAAGAGGCAGACCACCGCCATGGCGACTCGCCTTTGGCCGCCGATGCGCCGCACCGCAACGAATGCCGGGGCAAGCGCCACCGCGACCAGCGCTCCATCCGGGCGCAGCAGCGCGGCGTAGGTGACGGCAAAGGTAAACGCCAGCGCCGGGCCCCACCCTGGCCGCTCTTGAAAGCGCGCCGTGGCCCAAAGCGCCAGCGCGATCAGGAACAGCGTCGGCCCCTCCGCCAGCGGCGTGGCCGCATAGATCGCGGTGAACGGACACAGCGCCGCCAGCCAAAGCGTCGCCCGCGCGGCGTTGGCGCCCAGCCCGGCAGGCGCGATCCGCCCCGCGAAGTCTGCCAGCAGCAGACAGCCTGCAAGTTCCAGCGCAATCTGCACCCACGCGGCCGCGCCGTAGTTGTCGATGCCGAAGATCCGAAAACACGCGGCCAGAAACAACGGATAGCCAGGGAGCCGGATCAGCGTGGACTCCACCGCGCCTGCGCCCCCCGAGAGGCCGTAGCGCCCATGCAGCAGAAGATTCCTTGCCAGGTCGCCGTAGATCAGGGTATCCCCGTTGGCCTGAAAGAATCGCCCCAGCATCCAGGCGCGCAGCAGCCCGCCGGCCGCCAGCGCGCACGCCGCCTGCAGCCAGTCCCACCACCGGCGAGGAACCGGCGCGTCAGCTTTCGATTGACGGGGCGACAGAGCTTCCATACGATTCGTACTGTATCGCGCTGACCGCCTCCCCGGGGGGCATGCCCTGCTTCAATTGCCTTGGCAGAGTCCACCACGCGACCCGAGTTCGCGGCTTATCTCATTCAAAGAATTGTGCTTGCCTCTTCCCTGTTCTGCGCGCGATACACTCAATACAAGCCTCGAAAGCGAGAAGGTGGATGGCCGAGAAGCAGATTTTTTTTGACCCCGAAAGAAAGCGCTGGAAGCTTCTGCGCCGTATTTTCGACATTGCGGCCATTTTCACGACGCTTCTGCTGGCCGCCTTCATTTTTAATGTCTTTCGCGCCCGGCCGCTGCCGGAGCTGCTGCTGCCTTCGCCGCGGCACAATTACAAGCCCCTCAATGATCGTGCGCCCGCCCTTCGCTCCAACCGGCCTCGACCGACCCGTCGCAAAACCGCGCGGCTACCCTCTGAGATTCCCTTCAACTCGGGCGAAGGGCTGCGCGCCGCCTACTACGCCCCCGACGACGCTTCCAGCTACTCTTCGCTGAAGGAGCACGTCCACCAGATTGATCTGCTCTTTCCCCAGTGGCTTCACGTGAACGGTAGCCAGCCCACGCTTCTTGCCGTAAGCAGCGACAACATCCGCCAATACCCGGTTGTCGATGGCGCCAGCGTGCATGACCCCGACGAGCTCAACAAGGTCAAGAACGTCATCGCGGCTTCCCGTGAGCAGACGGAGATCTTTCCTCACCTGAACAACTACAACCTGCACACGCAGAGTTGGGACGCCTCAGTAGGCGATATGCTCAGCGACCCGGCCAAGCGCGCCGCACTGCGCGAGCAGGTTGTGCGCATGCTCACCGCCCTGCCCACCTATCACGGCATCTCTCTGGACTTTGAAAGCCTCGCGGACAATGCCACGCCTGGCTATCTGAGCTTCATTCAGGAGCTTTACGACGATCTGCACTCGCGCAATCTGCGTCTCTATGTCAACGTAGCGGTCTCCGAGCCGGACGCGGACATGGAGACCATCGCCGCCAATTCCGATGGCATCATCCTCATGAATTACGACCAGCACGAGGTCGAGAGCGATCCCGGTCCCATCGCCAGCCAGGACTGGTTTGTCGCCAACCTGCGCCGCACGCTCAAAATCGTTCCCAAAGAGAAGATCATCTGCGCGGTGGGCAATTACGGGTATGACTGGACGCTCACCATCCCCAGCGCCAAGGGTCGCAATCGCAAGCCGGCCAAGCCGGAGGTGGTAGATACAGAGGATCTCTCCGTCTCCGACGCGTGGCAGCGCGCCGCCGATGCGGACGCCGATCTCGATCTCGATTACAACTCGCTCAATCCGCACTTCGAGTACATCGACGAGGACTCCAATCAGCGCCATGTCGTCTGGTTCCTGGACGGCGTCACGCTGCTCAACGAGATGCGCGCGGCGCGCCAGCTTGGTCTGCAGACCTTTGCCCTGTGGCGACTCGGCTCTGAAGATCGCTCCCTGTGGAGCGTATGGGACAAGCCCAGCAGCGCGGCCTCGCTGCAGGCTCTGGGCTCCGTGCAGCCCGGCCACGATGTCGACAACGAGGGGGAAGGAGACATTCTGCGCGTCACCGGTCTTCCGCAGGCGGGCAAGCGCACCGTGCAGGTAGACACCGACGAGCCGGACCCCACCAAAAAGCTCATTATCGACGAGCACATGGACGTCTACCCGCATACCTACACGGTCCAGTACTACGGGTATCACTCCAATGAGGTCGCGCTCAGTTTTGACGATGGCCCTGACGCCAAGTGGACTCCGAAGATCCTCGATGTCCTCAAGCAGAAGCAGGCCACCGCAACCTTCATGATGATCGGCGAGTCTGCCTTGCAGAATGTCGGCATCATGCAGCGCGCGGTGCGTGAAGGCAATGAGATCGGCAACCACACCTACACGCATCCGGACATCAGCGAAATCTCCCATCGCCAGCTCGATCTCGAGGTCCAGCTCACAGAGCGCCTCTTCGCCAGCAAGCTCGGCGTGCAACCGCTCTACTTCCGTCCGCCGTACGACATTGACGAAGAGCCCGATACCGACGACCAGGCCGCGCCCATCGTACGCGTGCAGCAGGACGGGCTGATCATCATTGGCAACAAGATTGACACCAACGACTGGGATGAGCGCGTCCGCAAGACGCCCGCCGAAATCTGCCAGTCGGTTCTCGATCAGCTCAAGGTAATGAAGACCAAGCCGCAGTTCCGCGGCTCCATCATCCTGCTCCACGACGGCGGCGGCGACCGCGCGGCCACCCTGGCCGCCCTGCCCGTACTGATCGATACGCTGCGCGCCCACGGCTACACCATCGTCCGCGTCTCCGCGCTGATGGGCAAAACCACCGCGCAGGTAATGCCGCGCCTCACATTCCTCCAGTACCTGCGCTCCATTCCAGACTCCATCGCATTCTCCACCCTGGCTATCATTGGGCATTTCATCGTGCTGGTCTTCTTCGCTGGCGATATCCTGATGAGCGCACGGCTCATCCTGGTGGGCCTGTTCGCAGTGATTGACCGCCTGCGCCGCCCCCATCGCCAGGCCTCGCCGGGCTTCAATCCCCGCATCGCCGTGCTTGTTCCGGCCTACAACGAAGAAAAGGTCATCGTCCGCACCGTCCGCTCCGTGCTCCACTCGGACTATGAGAACCTGCGCGTCATCGTCATCGACGACGGCTCCAGCGACCGCACGTTTGACGTGGCCCGCGAAGCCTATGCCAGGGAAATCGCCGCCGGGCGCGTCACCGTACTCACCAAGCCCAACGGAGGCAAGGCCGCCGCCCTCAACTTCGCCCTCGACCAGATCGACGAGGAGTTCTACGTCGGCATCGACGCCGATACCGTCATCGCCGCCGACGCCATCTCCAAGCTCATTCCGCACTTTGAGGATGCAGGCATCGGAGCCGTCGCGGGCAATGCCAAAGTCGGCAACCGCGTCAATCTTTGGACCCGGTGGCAGGCCCTCGAATACATCACCAGTCAGAACTTCGAGCGCCGCGCCCTCGATCTGTTCCACGTCGTCACCGTGGTTCCCGGCGCTATCGGCGCGTGGCGCACCAGCGCCGTCAAGGCCGCGGGCGGCTATCCCTTGAATACGGTGGCCGAAGATGCTGACCTGACCATGAACCTGCTCGAGCAGCAGTTCAAGGTCGTCTATGAAGATCGCGCGCTCGCCTTTACCGAAGCGCCTATCGATGCCAAGGGCCTGATGCGCCAGCGCTTTCGCTGGTCCTTCGGCATTCTGCAGTCGGTCTGGAAGCACCGCCTCGCCTTTGTCCGCAACAAGGCCATGGGCCTGTTCGCGCTGCCCAACATCCTCATCTTCCAGATGCTGCTGCCGCTGGTTTCGCCCTTTATTGACCTGATGTTCGTCTACGGCACCATCAACTACTTCATTGACCGGCACTACCACCCTGAAGCCGCGTCGAGCGCAAACCTGCAGAAGCTGGTGGCCTACTTCCTCGCCTTCCTGCTCATTGATTTCATTACCTCCACGGTGGCTTTCAGCCTGGAGCGCCGCCACCCCGCCAACAAGGGCGACGGCTGGTTGCTCTTCCACATCTGGCTGCAGCGCTTTGCCTACCGCCAGGTCTTCTCCATTGTGCTGTTCAAGACGCTCAAGCGCGCCATTGACGGCAAGCCCTTCAACTGGGACAAGCTGGAACGCACCGCGAAGATGAGCAAAGCCACCGAGGCTCTGACCGAGGCGCCGTAAACGGAGAACGGCCCGCGGGCGGAGATCATGCAGATCTCCCTACCCGCAGGCCGTTGATCGTTCCTGTCTCTGCCGCGTCTTACTCCGTCACGGTGAGCTCGGTGTGCAGGCTTGCGGTCGAATCCTCGCCGGCCCATACATCAAAGACGCCCGGCTCCACGGCCCACACCTTGGTCTGCGGACTCCAGAAGCTCAGCTCATGCTTGCCCAGCGTGAACTTCAGCGTCTGCGTCTCGCCCGGCTTGAGCGACAGGCGTTCAAAGCCCTTGAGCTGCCGCACGGGCCGCGACGCTGATCCGGCGCGTTGATGAATGTATAGTTGCGCCACTGCATCACCAGCCGCCTTGCCCGTGTTGGTCACGTCCACCTGCACCTCGGTGGCTTCGCCCGTCTTGATGCTCTTGTTGGCCAGTTTCAAGTTGGTGAATTTGAAGCTGGTGTAACTCAACCCATACCCAAATGGATAGAGTGGCTTCGAGGAGAGATCCCAGTAGCGCGACGTAAACTCCGGACGATCCTCAGGCTCATGCGTCAGATTGTGGTTATAGTAGAGCGGCTCCTGCCCGGCCGAGCGCGGCCAGCTTACCGGCAGCTTGCCACCGGGATTCACATCCCCGAAAAGTACGTCCGCCACGGCGTTCCCGCCTTCCGTGCCCGGATACCATGCCTCCAGAATAGCCGCCACATGCTCCTCGGCCCAGCGGAGATCCACGGGACGGCCATTCTCAAGCACCAGTACCACAGGCTTGCCCGTCTCCACCGCCGCTTCCAGCATCTGAAGCTGAATGCCAGGCAGATCCAGCGTTGCGCGAGAGGCCGCCTCGCCGCTCATGTTCGCCCCTTCGCCCATCACGGCAACTACCACATCCGCCTGCTGGGCAGCAGCCTTTGCTTTCGCCACCCAGTCTGCGGTCTCGGCTGCGGTGGGCTGTGGCAGCGGCTTGTTGCCCGTCATCGTATCCAGCATCGAGGGGTAGACGCGCGAAAGCGCCGGACCCGGCACAACGCTGACCTGTGCCTGGGCGCCGAGCTTTGCCTTCAACCCCGCCAGCACCGTAACGGGGTGGTTCTTGCTCGCTCCGCCAAAAAGCCCCTCCACCGTCCAGCCGCCTTCGATGTCCTTGGTCGAGTCGGCCAGCGGCCCGATGACCGCAATCTTATTCAATGTTGCAGACAGCGGCAGCGTGCGGTGACTGTTCTTCAGCAGGACCATTGAGCGGCCGGCGATCCGGCGCTCCAGTGCAAGGCCCTCGGGACGGCTCAGTGTCGCGTCTACTTTGGACTCATCCACGTAGGGTTGATCGAACAGTCCCAGCTCATACTTGGCTTCAAGAATGGGCAGCACGGCCGCATCCAGCTGGGCATCGGTCACCTTACCGCTTTTTACCAGGGCGGGCAGGTTGTGGGTAAAGGTCAGGCTCGCCATGTCCATGTTGAGTCCGGCCGTCACCGCTTTATACGCGGCATCCTGCGGGTCACTGGCATAGCCATGGGTCTGCAGGCTCGCCACGGCAAAAGCATCCGAGACCACGAATCCCTTGAAACCCCACTCATCGCGCAGCACCTCCGTCAGCAACCAGTGGTTGCCCGTCGCAGGCACGTCGTTCAAGTCCATATAGGCGCTCATAAAGCTGCCCGCGCCTGCCTCCTCCGCGGCGTGAAAGGGCACCAGATAGACATTGCGCAGCAGATCCTCGGGGACATAGGACGAGTCGTAGTCCCGGCCTCCGTCGGCCGCGCCGTAGCCGGCATAATGCTTCACGCAGGCCAGCACGCTGTCAGGGCCGAGCTCAGCACCCTGAAAGCCGCGCACCTGCGCCCGCGCCATGGCCGCGCCCAGATACGGATCCTCACCTGCGCCTTCCACCATGCGCCCCCAACGAGCGTCGCGGGCAATATCCACCATGGGCGTGAAAGTCCACTGGATGCCCGCTGCACGGGCGTCTTGCCCGGCAAGATGCTGCGCGGCCTCTTCCACAGTCGGATCCCACGACGACGCCATCGCCAGCGGAACCGGGAAGATGGTCCGGTAGCCGTGAATCACGTCAAAGCCGAAGAGGATGGGAATGTGAAGCCGCGACCTTTCCACCGCCAGATGCTGCAGCCGGTTGATCTCCTTCACGTCAGTGAGCCACAGGACGGAACCGACCTTGCCCTGCGTAATCAGCGCGTCCGGTTTTTCGCCGCCGAGCCCCGGCATGGTGATTCCGGACGACTGGTTCATCTGCCCCACTTTTTCCTCAACCGTCATCTGCTTGAGCAGAGCCTCGGCACGCCGGTGGGCCTCTTCGTGCGAGATAGACGCGGCCTGTGCGCCCGTCACGGACGCACAGGCCAGCAGCGCCCCAGCCATCCAAATTCCCTTCATTCCCATTCCAATCCGCATCTTCGGACTCTCTCCCTGGTGTCACTGGTCAATGAAACAGCATTGTCATGAGTTCCCGGTGCTGTGACTTGGGCCAGCCCACCGGTCGCCTCGCTCGTTGAAAGCTCCCCCCCCCAAAAAAAAAGCGCCCCCCGAAACGTCCCGCCTGGATGCAATCCAGATCTGGCGAATCGGAGGGGCGAGGAGCCGCAATCACAAGAAAATGCGCTACCCTGGTCACCGCTCAGCTGAAGAATTGCTTCTTCACACAGCATTGCCGGGCACACATTTTCTGGACCGCAATCAATGTAGCGGCCCGTTCGGGCGCTCGATAGGTTACATCGGGTACCAACCCCGCAAAAAAATGCAACTCCCTTTCCTGATTCAACTTACTGACGTATAGACAATCGCGCTACGGGGACGTATGATACGCAATGCAGACCTTGATGCGTCCTGCTTGCTGCTCTCTCCCGCTCGTCGGGGGCAGACCGGCCTCAGGGGAGACGCAGGAAGATTCGCAGAATCCAACATCATAGCTGCCAGGAAGTACCCCGGCGGCAGCGTGCGTGTAGTCTCACCCGCGCACGCATATGGCGGAGTTCTCGCAATCAATCTTTCAAGATGGGGAAAGGTTGAAGGAGTGGGAGATGGCATTTGCGCCCAAACCCGAGCTGGAGACTGAGGCGCCGGAGAACGGCCTCGATCCGGCTGCCATCCGGGAGCAACTGGAGCGCCTCGTCTCCCATCCGCTCTTTGCCAACAGCAAGCGCTATCCGGCCCTGCTGGCCTACGTCGTCGAGCAGACCCTGCTGGGCAATAGTGCCGATCTGAAAGAGCGCTGCATCGGCATCGAGGTTTTTGGGCGCTCGCCCAGCTACGACGCAAACGCTGACCCGGTCGTCCGCATTACCGCGGGCGAGGTCCGTAAACGCCTCTCGCAGTACTACTACGATGCGAGCCATACAGGCGAGCCGGTGGTTGAGCTGCCCATCGGGTCCTACGTGCCCGTCTTTCGTGCATCGGAACCGCTGCCCGAACCCGCCAGTACGGCGCCGGCAGTTGAGATTGTTGCTGCGCCTGTGCCGGTCGCCGCAGAGCGCCCCTGGCGGCTGCGCTGGGGAATCGTGGCGGTCCTGATACTGCTCGCAGCAGTCGGCGGCGTGGACCTAGGGCGTCGTTATCCGCCGATGCCTCCGCCGCCGAAGCTTTCGAATTTTGACCGGTTCTGGCAGCCGGTGACCTCCAGCGCCAACCCGGCCACGTTTTGTCTGGGTGAGCCCGCAAAGAATATCGACGTGGACACCATCAATAGCATGGACGCGCCCGTTCCGCCCGCCCAGTCCGCGCCTCTCTATGTCCGGCTCCACTACTCGGGCAATCTTGCCCTGGCTGACGTAATTACGCTGACGCGTACGGCAGCGGCGCTGGAGACGCGCCACAAGACCTTCCGCGTCGTGCCCGCATCAGATGCCACCTTCAGCCAATTGCGCGAAGGGCCGGTTGTGCTCATCGGCGCATTCGACAATATCTGGACGCTGCGAGTGACGCAAAAGCTGCGTTTCGGGTTCGAGTCAGAAGACGGGGTCGCGCTGCTGGTCGATCGTAAGAGCAACAAGAAGACAACCTGGGCCACGGCATGGGATTTGCCCTATCAGAAGCTCTCGCGCGATTACGCCATCGTGGCGCGCATCCAGGACAGCACTACCGGGCAGCCCGTCATTATAGCCGCGGGCATCTCAGAAGAAGGCACGGAGGCAGCGGGCGAAATTCTCTACAATCCCGTCTATCTGGATTCGCTGCTGGCCAAGGCTCCTGCGGACTGGGAGCGTAAAAACATGGAGGCCGTCATTGAAACACAAGTGATTCAAGGTCACTCCGGCCCACCCAATGTACTTGCAGTTGAGACCTGGTAAGTCCGGATCGCAAGCCTGAAGCAAGCGATGCAAGAGAACGATGCAGACTGACTGCATCCGCGATCAGCGCGCAGGCTTCTCCTTCCAGGCGGAGTACTTCTGCTCTGCCGTCAAGAAATACAACAGACCGTCCGCAGGAGGTATAAGGCTCAAGCAGAAGGCAACATCAGCGGCCAGTTGCTTCTCTCCGGCCGCACGAGTTGCAGGAAATGATTCTTCCACGCGTGGCGCGAACTATTTGGTCTTCGACTTCTGTGCCGCCCAGCGCCTGCGCTGCGCATCGGCAATGCGCTTGCGGGCATCGGCGCTCAACACGCGCTTTTTGGGAGCCTTCACGACGGCATCCTTGACAGCGCGCACAATTCCCTTAGTCGTTACCAGGCCTGTCTTGGACAAAAGCTTACGAACCTCAGTAAGCTTTGCAATTTCAGCATCAATCAGAGCGAGTATCGAGTCGGTTGCCATACTTAAAGCATAAATCAGATTCGCGCGACTGCATAATCGCTCTCACTTATCCGCCACTTACAGTCGCGGCGTTGTCGCATCAGTCTGCTTTGCCGATTGTCCTGTCTTTGTATGCCTTCTCAAGGACGCTGAAGGCTAACTTCTTCTGTCCTTGATCAGAGACGAGTCCCTTGCGATTGAATTCATCCTGAATGCCGGTGAGCGGGCGATTCGGCGAACGGAAGTCCATCAGCACCCATGGGCTCATTCCGCGCAGTTGCGGAATCTTGTTTAGCATGGGCAACTGGTGACGAAAGACCTCGGCCTGATACTCCTCGGTCCAGCGCTCATCCTTGCTCCCGTGCAGACCGGCCTTTGCGCCCGCGCCAAATTCGCTCACGATCAGCGGCTTCTGAAAATCAATCTTCCACTGCGTTGTATCGGCAAGATCCGGATGCCCTTCGTACCATCCGATGTATTCATTGATGCCGATCACGTCGAGCGTCTGCCCCAATGGATCGTCCACAATCTTGGTATGGCCCTCGGTGCGCACCAGCAGCGCCGCTGTAATCAGCCGTGTTGGATCAAGCGACCGCGCGTGACTTGCCTCTGTCTCGATAAACCTGGTGCGCTCCGGCGTATTCGGCGTTTCGTTCGCCATCGACCACAGGATGATGGCAGCATGGTTGCGCGACGTATTGATCTCCTCGTCTAACTGCTGCTCGGCCTTGGCCAGTACCTTCGGGTTATCAAACTCGAGCGCCCAGTAAACAGGATTTTCTGACCATACAAGCAGGCCAAGCCGGTCCGCGGCGCGCAGCATCGTCTCATCGTGGGGATAGTGCGCGAGCCGAACATAGTTACATCCCAGTTCCTTGGCCCAGCCGAGCAACGTATCCGCGTCCTGATCGGAATAGGCGCGACCCGTGCGATAGGGAGCCTCAGCATGGATCGCCACGCCTCGCAGGAAGATTGGTTTGCCGTTCAGCAAAATCTCCGTGCCGCGCGTTTCAATTGTGCGGAAGCCCATCAACTCGTGCACCGCATCTTCACCCGCACTCAGGTCAACCTTGTAGAGCTTTGGCTCTTCGGGCGTCCAGCGCTGCAGGCCATTCACACTCATCCGCACCAGCGCCTTGCCGTCCGCATCGGTGATGGCCGTGGCCTTGGCGCCTAACTCCGGAATAGAAACCTCGACCTTCTCCCCAGGAGGACCGTCCATTACATGCACCCAGCCTTCAATCACCGAACCCTCGCCGCGATCCAAATGCAGGTCATACTGGTCGATGAAGGTCTCTGGCACTTCAATCAGGGAAACTTCGCGGATAAGTCCGCCGTAGTTCCACCAATCGGTCTGCAGCGTCGGCACGTTATCTGCATGCCGCGTGTTGTCCACGGCGGCCACCACAAAATTGGAGCCGTCATGAAGCGCCACGGTAACATCGCAAGCAAATGCGGTGTAACCGCCTTCGTGCTCGCAGACCTTCTGTCCGTTGACCCAGAACCACGAGCGATAGTTGGCAGCGCCGACGCGCAGATAGACGTGGTCATGCGGCTTGGCTGCATAGCTAAAGTCGCGCTCGTACCACATGGGCCCTTCGTAGTAGAGCAGGGACGCGCGCTGCGTATTCCAGTCGCCGGGCACTTTCAACTTTGGCGCTTTGGAGAAGTCATACTCCGTGGGAAACGGATCGTCCGGTTGTGCCTTCCGATTCAGAAACCAGCCGTTTTTCTTCTCTTCATGATGGAAGCTAAAGAGGCCGGAAAAATACGGATCGGCAATCGAACCCCACTCGCCATTGAGAGACGTGGCCGGCCGCCGGTCTGCGCCCGTGAGCACAATGGGCGCCGAGACGGCTTGCGCCGCGCATGCCATCGCGGACAAGGCCGCAACCCCAATGAAAGTCATAACAAGACACGACTGCGTCATCCCGTGCGCAGTGTAGCGGGCAAACCAAGGCTTCATGCCGGTTCCTCGTGTAAGTGCCGGAATCTCCAGGAGGCGATACGCCGGTACAGCGTCATCCAGCGGCATCTCTCAGTGGACTGACCATCTTAGCCCTCGCGCCGCTTCCTGCACAATGCGTGCCTCCGGCTTGCCAAGCGCGGTGCCGGGTGGAGATACTGCTTTTGGCGCATCCTCCTCGCCATACTCCTGTTCGCGAGAGTCCCGTGACACCTGACCTGCTGACTGCGCGCCTGGTGCGCAAGCAATGTCTCTCCACAAGCGCGCAATGCTTCCATCTCGACTTCGTGCTCGATGGACGGGAGGACTTTGTCTTCACGCCGGGCCAGTTCGTCTCTGTGGTTGCCCAGGACGCAGGCGCCAAGCAGCAGATGCGCGCCTACTCCATCGCATCGGCGCCGCGCGGCAATCGTTTTGCGCTGTGCCTGAATCGCGTGGAGGACGGCTTCTTTTCCAATCGACTGGCCGACATGCAGCCCGGCGACACAATGCGGATACAGAAGCCGCTCGGCTACTTCACGCTGCGCGAGCCGCTCACGGATTCGATTCTCATCGCGACCGGCACGGGCATCGCGCCCATGCGCGGCTTTGTGCAGTGGCTGTTCCCCTCTGATGGGCCAGACCGCAGCGCCGGCCACGGAATATGGCTTATCTATGGAACGCGGCACGCGACTGAGTTGTACTATCGCGACGAATTCGAGGCCGCGGCAGCGCGCCATGCCAACTTCCACTACCTGCCCACGCTCAGCCGCGCTGCGGCAGAGTGGTCCGGCCTCCGCGGCTATGTGCAGGAGCATGTTGTGCGAGTTCTGGCGGAGCGTGGCGCAGGCTTGCAGCAACCCGCGCCTGCACCGGAGCAGGCTACGCCCGCAGCCGGCGGAAGCTTTGACATCCAAGCCTATGTCTGCGGATTGAGCCCCATGATCAATGCGGTTCGCGAGAGACTGAAGGAACTCGGCTGGAACCGCAAGCAGATCATCACCGAGCGCTATGACTAGGGCCCGGCGATGACCTGCTGCTGCGGTTACTCTTCTTCTTCCTCCACCGGCCGCCTGGCGTTGGCCAGGATCTTGTCGGCCACCAGTTGCGGAACGATGTCGTAGTGGTCCATCTCCATGTGGTAGCTGCCCTTGCCCTGCGTCATTGAGGTAAGCAGGGTGCCGTACGTCAGCATCTCCGCCATCGGGACCTCGGCGTTGATGACAGTCGTGCGCCCCTTGGACTCCATGCCTTGCACGCGGCCCCGGCGGCCGTTCAGGTCACCCATCAGGGTTCCGGCAAACTCGTCCGGCGCCTCGATCTCGACCTTCATGACGGGTTCAAGCAGACAGGGTCTGGCTGACTCCATGCACTTGCGGAAGGCCAGCCGCCCGGCCATCTTGAACGACATTTCGTTCGAGTCCACGTCGTGATAGCTGCCGTCGAAGACTGTCACCTTGAAGTCCACCACGGGAAAGCCTGCCAGGTAGCCGCGCGCCGCGGATTCCACAATGCCTTTCTCGACGGCCGGAATGAACTGTCGCGGAATCGCTCCGCCAAAGACCTCATTGGCGAACTCGAAGCCACCGCCGCGCGGCATCGGCTCCATGCGGATTTTGCAGTCGCCAAACTGCCCGTGGCCGCCGGTCTGCTTCTTGTGCCGCCCCTGTGCCTCGGCCCGCCCACGGATCGTCTCACGGTAGGGCACCTTCGGTGCTTTCAGCGTGACCTCGGCGTGGTAGCGCTTCTTGAGCCGCGAGACGATCGCCTCAATGTGCGGCTGGCCGGCTCCGGCGATGAGAAATTCATTCGTCATGGGATCGCGATAGAAGCGAATCAGCAGATCCTCTTCCATCAGCTTGTGGATGGCGGGCGCCAGCTTGTCTTCATCGGCGCGGGTCTTGGGCTCAATGGCGTAGGTCATCGCGGGCTCGGGTGGAACAGAGAGTTCCACCTGGATCTCCGCGCCCTTCAGGCCCAGCGTATCGCCGGTAAAGGTCTCGCGCAGCTTGGCAACCGCGCCCAGATCGCCAGCGTGCAGTTCGGCTACTTCCACCGCTTTGCGCCCCTGCATCACGCTCAGGTGCGAGAGCCGCTCCTGACCGCGACGGGTGTAGTTCTCGAGCGTCGCATCGTTTTTTACCACGCCGCTGACGACCTTGAAAAAGCTGATGCGGCCTGAAAAGGGGTCAGTCATGGTCTTGAAGACCAGCAATGCAGTAGGCTCGGCGTCGTCTACTTTGCGGAAGAAGGTACTATTGTCGGCAGCGTCGGCTTCGTCTCCGTGAGCGGCCGCAGCCTGCATCGCTATCGCCTTGAACGCAAAGGGCGCGCGCTCAATGGGCGCGGGACAGTAGACCTTGATGAAGTCCAGCAGGTGGTCGGCAGCCATATTGGCCAGCCCGCTCGAAAAGAGTACAGGGAAGATCCGGTCCTCGCGGATGGCCTCGTGCAGCGCGGTGATCAGGTGCTGCTCGGGGATCGTGCCCTCGGCAAAGAACTCCTCCATCAGCTCGTCTTTGCCCTCGGCCACCAACTCCACCAGCGCCTCATGCGCGGCCTTGGCCTGCGCGGAGAGGCTGGCGGGAATCTCGCCGGTGATCTTGCCGTGACCATCGCCGCCGGGAGTGTAATAAAAAGCCTCCATGGTCACCAGGTCCACCACTCCGTGGAAGCCCTGCGCATCGGAGATGGGCAACTGGACGGGCACGCAATTGCGGCCCCAGCGATCATGCAAATCGTCGATGAGTGCGCTCAGCCCGCCCCCGCCGCCAGCCTTGGGATGGTCCATCTGATTGATGACGACGATGCGGGGGACGTTCGCCTCTTCGGCATACTTCCAAACCCGCTCGGTCACCGGTTCCACACCATTCTGCGCGTTCACCACCACGATGGCAGCCTCCACGGGCAGCAGGGCCGCGCGGGCTTCGTGCGAAAACATGTGGAATCCAGGTGTGTCGACAAAGTTGATCTTCACGCCCTGCCACTCGGCAAAGGCGACTGCATTCTGCATGGTGATGCCGCGTGCTACTTCTTCTTCGTCATACGCGGTCACGGCGGAGCCGTCTGCTACGCGGCCCTGGGTCGGGGTCATCCTGGCGGCATGCAGCAAAGCGGCAATCAATGTGCTCTTGCCGCTGTGCGCATGCCCCA
>JAKBHH010000011.1 GCA_021836865.1 Acidobacteriota bacterium | reverse complement strand
AGAATCCCTTGGGCGTCGGGAAGATCTTCCTGTGGGCAGCCGGGGGGCGCGCGCGGCTCAAGACTGAGGTTGCGCGCCGCGCCCCGCTGAGCGTTGCACAGTTGCCCTATAACGCGGCACTTCTGCACGATCTGCAGGAGCAGCGGAAACAGGGGCGAAAGATCTACCTTGCAACCGGCGCGGACGCGTCCGTAGCGGAGCGGATTGCTGCGCATCTTGGGTTGTTTGATGGCGTTCTTGCCACCGATGGCGAAACCAACCTGACGGCGGGCAGAAAGCTGGCACGGCTTCAGCAGACGTTCGAAGTATTCGACTACGTCGGCAACTCCCGCGCAGACCTCGTGCTGCTGACCCACGCGAAGCGAGCGATGGTGGCCAACCCGACAGTCGGCCTGCGTCTGGCTTTATGGCTCCGCAGGACGCCCATCTCTCGCGTGTTCCTGGACCGTCAGCCGACCCGGCGTGTGCTCATGAAGGCGCTGCGAGTGCATCAGTGGGCCAAGAATATTCTGCTGGCGGCGCCGCTTTTGATGTCCCACAAGGTGACGCCGGTCAAGGTTGCAGCACTGGCTGGAGCGTTTGTCTGCTTCAGCTTTATCGCCTCTGCCAGTTACCTGGTCAACGACATGCTGGATGTCGAGAGCGACAGGCGGCATCCTTCCAAGCGACACCGGCCCTTTGCGTCGGGCGATCTGTCCGTGGCCGGCGGGTTGGTCCTGGCCTGTTCTCTGGCGGTGGCGGCCTGTGCCCTGCTGCCATTACTGCCCGTGGGTTTCCGGATCTGGCTGGGAGTGTATCTTCTCGCCACCACATCCTACACGCTGTATCTGAAGCAGTTAGCGGTGGTAGATGTCCTGCTGCTTTCCGGACTTTACACTCTTAGATTGCTGGCGGGCGGCGCAGCGACCGCAACGGATATTTCATACTGGCTGGCAAGCTTCTCGAGCTTTCTGTTTCTCTCCCTTGCCATGGTCAAGCGATTCAGCGAACTGGAGAATCTACGCGAGCGTGGAACAACGGCTGCGCATGGCAGGGGCTACCTTGTTACTGATCTGGAGCAGATTCGAAGCTTTGGGACGGCAAGCGCCTACGCCGCTGTGCTGGTTTTCATGCTCTACATCGCCCGGCCCGATGTGACGGAACTTTACCGCCATCCCGGGCGGCTTTGGCTGATTGTGCCCATCATCCTTTATTGGCTGCACAGGGTTTGGCTACTTGCCTCGCGCGCCGAGCTGGACGACGATCCTGTGGTCTTCGCCATGCGGGACCCCATCAGCCTGATCGCAGGAGCGGGGGTTCTGGCCGTGGCCATCTTTGCCGCGCAAGCGTAGGAAGTGGCTGATTCCATGTGGGCTCAAAGGGATTCGAGCGCACTCTCACACCCTCGCATCATGAGACGGTTGCCGCCGCAAATTGCATCGTGGGGGCTTGCCAATGCGTCTTAGCATGTAGGCGGACAGGGCCTTAGCAGGCGGAAAAGAGCCCGCGCGGATGCCGGGCTTTCGCCTACCTGCCGGGTCTTCGGCTACCATTAAGATTCAGCATACAGTTGGAGTGGCTGCGGTTGATGCGGCGGGGCTCCCAACACAAGTTGCCTGATCACCGACTGCCGAGAACAGGGTGCATCCCTCTGAAGCGTGGCAGTCCGTTTGAACAGAAGACGACGGGGCGGGCGTTCCCGCCAAGCCTGCCGGAAGCGTCTGACTCTGGAACCCGTTGAGGCGCAGTTTGTTCGATATCCGAGTGCGCGCATGCCGTCCTGCGAACGCGTTTTGGGTTCGCATCCGGATCGCAGGCAAACCAGCTCGGGAGTGAGTATCGGTCTATGTGGATTGTTCGGCTTGCGCTGCGGCGGCCTTATACATTTGTCGTCTTCGCGCTTTTAATTCTGATCGTCGGCGTGTACAGCATCCTTTCGATGCCGACGGATATTTTTCCGAATATCGACATCCCCGTCGTCTCGGTGGTGTGGAATTTTACCGGCCTCTCCGCACAGGAGATGTCGACGCGCATCGTGTACAACAGCGAGCGCGGCATGACGACCACGGTCAACGACATTGAGCACATCGAGTCGCAGTCGCTGAACGGCGTGGCGGTGATCAAGATATTTTTTCAGCCGCATGTCAACATCGCTTCCGCCGTGGCCCAGGTAGACGCCATCGATCAGGCGATGCTGCGCGCGATGCCGCCGGGCATCAATCCGCCGTTCATGATCCAGTACAACGCGGCCAGTGTGCCCGTGCTGCAGTTGGGTCTGAGCGGGCAGGGACTGAATGAGCAGCAGTTGAACGATCTGGCCATGAACAACATCCGCACCCAGTTGGCCACGGTGGAGGGCGCACAGACGCCTTTTCCCTACGGCGGCAAGGTGAGGCAGATTCAGGTGGATATCGACCTGGCGGCCTTGCAGTCCAAGGGCCTTTCTGCGGCCGATGTGGTGAACGCAGTCTCCGCGCAGAATCTGATCGTCCCTACGGGCACGATCAAGATTGACCGCTTTGAATACATCGTCGAGTCCAACTCAGCGCCCTCCGTCGTCGAGGAACTCAACAACCTGCCGATCCGCGCTGTAAATGGCACCGTGATTTACATCCGCGACGTGGCGCACGTGCGCGACGGCTATCCGCCCCAGACCAACATTGTGCGCGTGGACGGCCGCCGCGCCGTCCTGATGAGCATTTTGAAGACCGGATCGGCTTCAACCCTGGACATCATCTCGGGCGTGCGCGACAAGCTGGCGATGGTGAAAGGGCAGTTGCCGCCTACGCTTCGCATCAACCCCCTGTCGGACCAGTCCATCTTTGTGCGCAGCGCGATCGACGGAGTCGTGCGCGAGGCGATCATCGCAGCCTGCCTGACCGCGATCATGATTCTGGTCTTTCTCGGCAGTTGGCGCTCGACAATTATTATCGCCGTCTCCATTCCGCTTTCGATCCTGTGCTCATTGATCGTGCTGGCCATCCTGCACGAGACCATCAATATCATGACGCTGGGCGGCATGGCGCTGGCGGTCGGCATCCTGGTGGATGACGCTACGGTCGCGATCGAGAATATCAACCGCAATCTTGAGTCGGGCAAGGAACTGGAGCAATCGATCCTGGATGGCTCGGCGCAGATTGCCGTGCCTGCGCTGGTCTCCACGCTGTCTATCTGCATTGTGTTTGTGCCCATGTTCTTCCTGAGCGGCGTGGCGCGCTATCTGTTTGTGCCCATGGCCGAGGCGGTGGTCTTTGCCATGCTGGCCAGCTATCTGCTCTCGCGGACACTGGTCCCCACGATGGCCAAGTACATGCTGCATGAGCACGACGATGCCAGCGAGGCACGAAAGCGCGCCAGCCGCAATCCCTTCACGCTTTTCCAGGTTGCCTTCGAGACGGGGTTTGAGAGGTTTCGCCGCTTTTATCTTGGCCTGCTGACCTTATGCGTGGATCATGCGCGGGCCTTTCTCATCGTGTTTCTGGCTTTTGCGGTTGTGTCGGTGGGCGCGCTTGGACCGTGGCTCGGGCAGGATTTCTTTCCGTCGGTTGATTCGGGACAGTTCAAGCTGCACGTGCGCGCACACACCGGCATGCGCATTGAAGAGACAGCCGCGCTCTGCGACCACATCGACACGACGATCCGTCAGCAGATTCCCGCCAGCGAAATCGTCACGATCGTGGACAACATCGGCTTGCCCTATTCGGGGCTCAATCTGTCCTATTCCAATTCCGCCCCGGTGGGGACGTCGGACGCCGATATTCAGGTGCAACTGACCAAAGACCACCACTCGACAGATGCCTATGTGAACAAGCTGCGCGAGGTGCTCGCCGACCAGTATCCCGGCGTGACTTTCTACATGCTGCCGGTGGACATCGTTTCGCAGATTTTGAATTTCGGGCTTTCCGCGCCCATCGATATCCAGATTGTGGGACCGAACCTCTACGGCGATCGAGCCGTGGCGGAGCGCCTGCTGAACGAAGTGCGTTACGTACCCGGCGTAGCGGATGCGCGCATCCAGCAGCCGTTCAATCTACCCAACTTTACGGTAGATGTGGATCGCACGCGGGCGCGCGACCTGGGCCTGACGCAATCCAACGTGATATCGAGCCTGCTGGTGACCTTGAGCGGCAGCTTCCAGACCGCGCCGACATTCTTTCTGGATCCGCACAATGGCGTGAGCTACAACATTGCCGTGCAGGCCCCGCAATATGGACTAGACACGCTGGCCGCGCTGAACAGCATGCCGATCACGAGCCCCAATGCAGTTGTGCCAACCGCTACGGCAGCGGCTACAGGCGCCCCAGGAGCGGCGCCGGGCAGCGCAACCGCAGCTGCGACGACGGCCATGCCGGGATCGCCCGCGACCGCTGCGCCGGGCGCGGCAGCACCGGTGCAGGTGCTGGGCAATGTGGTGCATATTGTGCCCGGCGCCGAACTGGGCACGGTGAGCCACTATGACATTCAACCGGTGTTGGACATTTATGCCAATGTGAATGGGACCGATCTGGGCACGGTGACACGCGCGATGGAGAAGATCATCGCGAAGCACCAAGCCGACCTGCCGCGCGGCTCGCACTTTACGCTGCGCGGCGAGAGCGAAACGATGAACAAGTCCTATGTAGGCCTGCTCGGAGGGCTCGTCTTTTCGATCCTTCTCGTCTACCTGCTCATTGTGGTCAACTTCCAGTCATGGCTTGATCCGTTTCTGATCATCTCCGCGCTGCCTGCGGCGCTCGCCGGCATTGTGTGGTTTTTGTTCCTGACGGGAACTCGGTTGAGCGTGCCTGCGCTTACCGGCGCCATCATGTGCATGGGCGTGGCCACGGCCAACTCGATTCTTGTGGTGAGCTTTGCCCGTGAGCAGTTGGATATCCTGGTGGGCGATGCGCGCCAGGCCGCGCTCAATGCGGGCTTTGTGCGCCTGCGCCCGGTGCTGATGACGGCGCTGGCCATGATTATCGGTATGGTGCCGATGGCACTGGGCATGGGCGATGGTGGTGAGCAGAATGCGCCGCTCGGCCGCGCTGTGATTGGCGGACTCCTGTTGGCCACCGTGGCGACCCTCTTCTTTGTTCCTGCATTTTTCGCGCTTGTGCATGGCTGGACCGAGCGCCGAGGCAAGACGCCGCATCGCGGCCACTCCGCAGCGGCCTTTGACGAGTTTGACTAGGGTCTGTTCACACTACCAGGGCGGTGGCGCCGGGAGCCAATTTTTTCGAGTTCAAGGAGTGAGGAGTGACGCATACCGGGTGTCTGCTAGCGACGATCGACGCAGAAATCGGGAAAATTGGTCCCGGCCCTTCGGGTTGCGGCGAAAATGGGGCCATACTTCATTCTCGCCCTCGACGGTGGACCCGCCACAGCCTTCGGGCCCGGCTTCGTCTGGCCCCATTTTCGCTCGCAACGCCATCCGCCCTGGTAGTGTGAACAGGCCCTAGGCCACAGAAAGTTGATTTGGAGCAGCTTGAATGAATAACGCATCCAACCCGAACCCAAAAGCGGCACAGACCACGTCGCAGGAGCATGAGAGGGCGCCGGTCGGGACTTCCATCTCTCCGCGTATCGCATTGGTGGGCCTGGTCATTGTCGCGATTGCCGCGCTTATCTTTGCGGGACTCGGCATTCTGAGTCGCATGCACGGCGACAAGGTGCTGGCGCGAACGACGACTGACCTGGCGCCGCCGACCGTGATTGCGTTGCCGGCCAAGCCGGGCGCGCCGGTAACTAGCTTTGTCCTGCCCGGCAACGTGACGGCCTACACCGACTCACCGATCTATGCGCGCACCAACGGGTATCTGGTCCACTGGTACTACGATATCGGAGCGCGGGTGAAAAAGGGCGCGCTGTTGGCGGTGATTGACACGCCGGAGATTGACCAGCAACTGCACCAGGCGCAGGCTGACCTGGGCACCGCGCAGGCCAACGCCAGCATCGCGAAGATCCAGGCCGACCGCTACTCCGGGCTGGTCAAGACGAATGCCGTCTCGCGACAGGACGCGGATACCTTTGTGAGCCAGGCCGCGGCCACGGCGGCGGCCGTGCACTCCGCAGAAGCAAATGTGCAGAGACTGACAGAGCTGCAGTCGTTTGAGAAAGTGTATGCGCCCTTTGACGGTGTGGTGACGGCGCGCAACATCGACACAGGCCAGTTGATTGACCAGGGAGCGGGGAAGGAGCTGTTCCACATGCAGGCGCTGCAAACGCTGCGCGTGTATACCAATGTTCCGCAGATGTATTCGCAAAGCGCAAAGACGGGCGCGAAGATTGACCTGACCTTCCCGGAGCATCCCGGCAAGGTGTATCAGGGAACGCTGGTGCGCACGTCCGATGCAATTGACCCTACGAGCCGCACGCTGCTGGTGGAAGTGGATGTAGACAACCACGGCGGCGAACTGATGCCGGGCGCCCTGGCGCAGGTGCACTTCAAGGCGCCGCAAGGCACACCAACGTTTATTGTGCCTGCCGCCGCGCTGATCTTCCGTCGTGAAGGGTTGCAGCTGGGCACTCTGGTTCACGGCAACGTGGCGCACCTGGTGCATGTGGTGGTCGGCGAGGACGACGGCGCCAACGTGCAGATCGTAAGTGGACTGACGGCGAATGACAAGGTGATTCAGGATCCGCCCGACTCCTTGATCGAGGGGGAGATCGTTATGCCGGTAAGCGCCGGGCAGGCTGCTGGGCAGGGGGACCACTAACGATGCGGAGACGGGCCGAAGACTCCGCGAAGTGCCGACGGGCAAAATCCCCGTGGGATGCACGCGATGGGAAGGTTATTGCGCTGCTTGTACTGGGTGCGCTTGCGCTGTTGGCCGGCTGCAAAGCGGTTGGGCCGAACTACAACCGCCCTGCGTATCAGGCGCCGGCGGCCTACAAAGAGACCGGCGCAACGGCAGTGGCACCGCCGCCCAACCCGCCTGGCGGCAACTGGCAACCAGCGTCGCCGTCGGATGGAATGCTGCGCGGCAACTGGTGGGAGATCTATCACGATCCGCAGCTCAACCGGCTGGAAGACCGCATCGCTACCGAGAATCCAAGCCTGCGCAGCGCGATAGAGACCTATCTTGCCGCGCGGGATCAGATTGCAGCGGCGCGGTCATTGTTCTATCCCACGCTTTCAGCTGGGCCATCGTTCACGCATCAAAAGCTCTCGTCCAACCGCCCGTTTAGCTCTGTGAGCGGTTCCACAAGTTACAACGACCTGGTGTTGGCGGGTCAGGCAAGTTGGGAGCCGGACTTCTTTGGACGCATCCGCCGCACGGTGGAGGCGACACGCGCCTCAGCGCAGGCTAGCGCAGCCGATGCTGCGACGGTGGATCTTGCGCTGCATGCCGAAATGGCTACGGCCTACTTCGAGTTGCGCGGCCTCGATGCGCAGGTGCAGCTCCTGCAGTCCACGGTAACCAATCTGGAGGGCCAGCTGCAACTCACGCAACGCCTGCTGGAGGGGGGCGTGGCCACGGCAGTCGATGTAGCGCAGGCGCAAACCCAACTGGAGACCGTGCGCGCGCAGCTTGTGGATGTGGGTGAAGCGCGTGCGCAGTACGAGCATGCGATTGGCACGCTGGCAAACTATGACCTTTCCAAGTTCACCATTCCGCCCACGCCGCTCGATCAGGCGCTGCCGCAGGTGCCGATCGGCGTACCCTCGCAGCTGCTCGAGCGCAGGCCCGACATTGCCGCGTCCGAGCGCCTGACCGACGCCGCCAACGCCCAGATTGGCATTGCAATCAGCGCCTTCTATCCAAACATCAGCATCGGCGGCACAGGCGGCTTTGAAAGCACGCACGGAGGCACCTGGCTTCAGGGGCCGAGCGCACTGTGGTCACTTGGCGCGCAGGCCACGGAGTTGTTGTTTGACGCCGGTCAGCGCCACGCACTTACGAGTCAGGCACGGCACCTCTACGAGGCGCAGGCCAACAATTATCGCAATACGGTGCTGGTGGCCTTTCAGGATGTCGAAGACCAGCTCTCGAATCTGCGCATCCTCGAACAGGAATCGACGGTGGAACAGAGGGCTGTTGCCGCGGCGCAACAGTCGTTTGACCTGTCAAACCAGCGCTACAAGGGCGGCGTGACCAGCTATCTCGAGGTGCTGACGGCCGAGGCCGCGCTCTTGCAGAACCAGCGCACCGCCATTGATCTGCAGACCCGTCAATTCGCGTCCAGCGTGAGCCTGGTGCGTGCACTGGGCGGTGGCTGGGATACGACGCAGTTGCCGCGATAGCACGGCCTCTCGACAGTACGGACAAGATTGCGCGGCAGCATCCATGTGCTCCGTCTACGGATTCACGTCCGTCCCCGCCGCATGAAGAAAGGCCGCGCTTGGTACATCCGTGAGGCGCAGGCCGGGCCCCTCCCATAGCAGGCGCGGCGTGCCCTGGCTTACGGAGTGCAGGCCCTCCACATGCAACAGGTGCTTGCCTGCGCGCAGCCCCAGGGAGCCACGCGCATAGCGGACAGCATTGCCGGGCGATCCGCACACCTGCGCAAACGGCGGCCCGGTCCTGGCGATTTCCAGGCCGTCGATCACCAGTCGCCCGCCATCGCGCGCCAACAGATGGAAGGTGTAGCCGCCGTCCGCGGGAATCTCGATGTACCCGTCCCAAGCCGTTGCGTAGCGTGTAAATCCATGCGAGTCCGCGAGAAGATTCGCAGACGCACCGCTGAAGAGAGCCGTCTCCTGGCTCAGGTCCGGCAGCTCGGTCCAGGCGCCGGGATAAATGCGCCACACCAGGCCCGGCGCCAGGGGCGACGCAACGCGCGTTGCATCGTGCCATTGCGCTACGGCCACCTCGCCTTGCGCGGCCCAATCCTGGCGACCTGCCTTATCCACTACGCGCAACATCACGCGGAAGCGGCCCGCACCGTTCGCGCCATCAAGATCGGTTCCCAGCGCATCGGGAAATCGGTGCCGCACCGTGCGCCCTGTCGCCGTGCTTCCATCGCCGAAAAGCCACGTATAACCCGCGCGGGGCATCTTTTCAGCTTCGAAACTGATTTTTTGTCCCGGCGCAATCGTGGGAGGATCCGTAGTAAATGCGGCCACTGGTCCAGAGGAGGAAGTGTACTGCGCGGCCTTTTGCGCGCCGCTCCAGCTCTCCAGCGGCAGGTCAGCATCGTTGGTGGCGCGATGTTGTCCGTACTTCACGTTGTCGAATGTGACGGCTGAGACATCGCCCGTCAGCGTCGAGGCAGCGAGCGGTGGTTGATCCAGCGCCCAGATGTTGTGAAACGTGAAGTCGTGCAGCGCAGGATTCTCCTGTTCCATCTGCACCAGCGAGTACCAGTTGTCGAGAAAGATATTTTCAAAGGTAAAACCGGAGTGCTCTCCGCTGGCGCCGCGCGCGCCCCAGAAGCCCAGCAGTCCGAAGGTCTGCCCACAGGCGCCGATGCCGGCATGGAGCACATCGGAGTTGCGCAACGTGAAGCCGCGCGAGTTATAGATCTTCTGCGGCCAGCCGGCACGCACTACATTGGAGATGCTGGTGGAGAGCTCGCTGTTTTCAATGAGGATGTTCTCGACATTGTGGCCGGGGCGCACCATGTCCGCTTCCGTGTAGCCATCCCAGTCGCCTTGCATGGCAAATACATCGTCGGAGCTGCGCAGAAAGGCGTTGCGGATGATGGCATCACCGCCGCCCAGCCAGTCCATTCCGTCTTGGTTGGCGTTTCCGGGGTTGCCGCCGATGACGCGAAGATCGTCGTAGAGGAACCCGGTCGAGTCCTTCATCTGGATGGACCATGTGCGCGATCGCACGATGCATGTCACGCCATGAATCTCGATGTGGTGCGCATCCATCGCGCCAATGCAGTGCCAGTCGGGCTTCTGCATCCACCCCTGGTCGTTGTCGGGGTCCTGCGGGCCGTCGTAGACAATCGTGCCCTGTCCGAGCACCTTCACGTTGTCCACGTTCCAGAGATTCAGGCTGCCGAAGAAGACCGCGCCCGGTGCCAGATAGAGCGTGTCGCCGCTCTTCGGGTTCAGGCTCTGCCGATAGACGCCCGGAGGGTAAATCTGCACGGCGGGGTCATGCGGCGCGGGCGCGGGCGGCGCAGCGGCGAAGAGGAAGAGCATCTTCGCGTGGTTGAGAAAGTCGCGCGGCCGCGAGATGGATAGCTTGGCCGGACCAGCCAGCGCAAAGCGGATGGTCTGGCCCTGCCGCGCGGGCCGCAGCCCAAGCCGCCACGGCTCAATGTCTACCCCTGTATCCCAGAAGCCCGGCTCCGCCGCGGTGATCTCCACCTGCACTGGCCCGGTAACGTTGAAGCTTACGTACTCATAGCTTGCCGCGGCATGCGCCACATCCACGGGAACGCCATTGACGCGCACCGTGAATTCTGTGGAGCGCATCTCTTCAGGGATGGGTACAGGCTGAACGCGAGGAGCCGCGACGACTGCCAGGGGAAGAGCCAGCAGGGCTGCAATCAGGAAACGGGGAGGCAACAAGAAGGTGGACTCCAGCGGTACGATGAAGACGAAACCAATGTAACACTCGGGCCAATAGAATATGGTTCCTGTGTCGTACTGAAAACCTTCTAAAGCCTCGACTGCCAGCGCTGCGAGATGCGGAGTGATGTTCGAATGACAAGGGTCGTGAACAGGAGAGTGAGGCTACCCGCAATGAGTCCCAGCGGTATAATCCACATCCCAAGGACCTCATGGGCCTGCGGAGATACGCCGTATACAAATGCTCCCATTGAGACTAGCCTCCCATCCTGAATCCACGCGCCAGTGTGAGCCGGAACGAACGCCTTGGACAAAGCGATAACCACAAACCCGGCTCCAAGCGAGTATCCGAATATGCTGCAAAAGCATACGACGATACCGAAGGCGCTTTTGGTGGCCAGCCGGAGCGTGGCGCGCAGCAGCACCAGCGGCGAAAGGCTGCGGCTAGCCTTGCGGATCAACAACCCATCGCGATATTGCGCGGCCAACTCCTCCGCCGGTCCAAGACGGGCCAGGACGGTCTCAACGGAAGCGCCGGATTCCTCAGCAGAGTCGCGGACGTGGGCGCCGATCTCGCGCACGATCTCTTCCCGCTCGGCGAGGGTGAGCGGGCCGAGCTGGAGGCGGAGGGAGGATAAATAGCTGTCGATCTGCGTTTCTGCGGTCATTGAGGTTCCTCCTGCTTTTCGAGTACGGGTTCAAGGAGAGTGCTGAGTCCCGCAGCGAAACTTGTCCACGCCTCGGCCATTAGGCGAAGCCGCTGCCGGCCGGCATCCGTCAGGGAATAGTACTTGCGGGGGTGGCCGGCCTCGGCTTCAACCCAATCCGAGGTCAGCAAACCTTCCGCCTTGAGCCGGTTCAGGATGGGATAGATGGTTCCCTCGGCCAGAACCAGTCTCGAATTACGCTCCAGAAAGCGAATGATTTCAAGGCCATAGAGGCGTCGTTGCCACAGGCTGGCAAGGGCAGCCATCTCCAAAGCACCTTTGCGGAGTTGAGCTTCCCAGCGGTCTGGCTGTTCGCTATCAACCGCCTGTGCTCTTTGCTTCGCCATAGCCATATACCTCGTATAGCAATATACTAGGTCATAAAGCATTTTTGTCAAGCCTATCTAAAGGTTTCTTTCTTTGATCGGCGGGGAGATCGCCTCAGATGCCTTCGCCCATCGAGACATACTCGCGCAGCTGATCCAACTCCACGCGATAGGCGCTGCGCTCGGCCTCCTCGGCTGCAAACGGGACAGACTGGCCGGCCGCTGAGCCCAGCCTCTCTTCCAGTTCTTCCACGCGGGTGGAAAGAGCGATGAGCGCATCAGAGAGCGGGTCCTTGATGTCGTGCGGATCGGTAATGAGCACGCGCTCGCCGTTGCGATAGACAATATGCGCCGGCACACCCACAACGGTCGAGTTGGGTGGGACGTCCGTGAGCACAACCGAGCCCGCGCCGACGCGCGAGTTCTCGCCAACGGTGATATTGCCCAGAATGTTGGCGTTGTTGCCGATAAAAACCCCGTCACAGACCGTGGGGTGGCGCTTGCCGTGACCCTTGCCCGTGCCGCCGAGCGTCACGCCTTGGTAGATGGTGACGTCGCTGCCCACGATGGCCGTCTCGCCAATCACCACGCCAGCCGCGTGATCGATGAAGAGCCGCCGCCCCAGCAGCGCGCCGGGATGAATATCCACGCCGGTGAGGAAGCGGCCAAGTTGCGAGAGCATCCGCGCGGGCAGGCGCAGCCGCAAGCACCACAGGCGGTGGCTCACGCGGTGCGTCCACACGGCCCACAGCCCCGGATAGCACAGCAGCACCTCCAGCCAGGAACGCGCAGCTGGATCGCGCTCCAGCACGGAGCCGACATCTTCGCGGATACGTTCCAACAGAGCCACGGTCCTTGGTCCTTGCCGAACAGCCGGCGGGGCTTACCTGCCCCGCCGGCCCATGCGTGTCTTACGTTGTAATGGGCTCTACGGGCAGCGCCAGAGCTTCCTGGCGCAGTGCTTCAAAGAGCGCGCTGGAGAGATACCGCTCGCCAAAGCTGGGCAGCACCACGACCACCAACTTGCCAGCGTTCTCGGCCCGCGCGGCCACCTTCAGCGCCGCAACCACAGCCGCTCCAGAGCTGATGCCGACAAAAAGCCCCTCTTCCAGCGGCAGCCGTCGCGCCATGGCGATCGACTCGTCGTTAGTCACCTGCACCACCTCGTCAATCAGGTGCGTGTCCAGAATGGAGGGAATAAATCCTGCGCCGAGTCCCTGGATCTTGTGCGGGCCGGGCTTGCCGCCGCTCAGCACTGCGCTGTCGGTCGGCTCTACGGCAATGGCCTTGAACTCCGGCTTTCTCTCTTTGATGTACTTTGCCACGCCGGTCAAGGTGCCGCCTGTGCCCACTCCGGAGATCAGGATGTCCGCCTTGCCATCGGTATCCTCCCATATCTCAGGTCCGGTCGTGGCGTAGTGGACTGCGGGGTTGGCAGGATTATCAAACTGCCCCAGGATGTAGCCGTTCGGCGTCCTGGCTTTGATTTCCTCGGCCTTGGCAATCGCGCCCTTCATGCCGCCCGGCCCCGGCGTCAGCACGATTTCCGCACCCAGCGCGCGCAGCAGAACGCGCCGCTCGGTGCTCATTGTCTCGGGCATGGTCAGGATGATGCGGTAACCCTTGACCGCTGCCACAAACGCCAGAGCGATGCCGGTATTGCCGCTGGTGGGCTCAATCAGCACAGTCTTGCCGGGGCTAATCCTGCCGGAGTCTTCGGCGTCCTCAATCATCGCCCGGCCAATGCGATCCTTCACGCTGGAAAGCGGGTTCTGGCTCTCCAGTTTGGCCACCACGGTGGCCGGCAATCCGGCCGCCACACGATTCAAACGCACCAGGGGGGTGTGTCCGATCAACTCCATCACATTCGCGGCAATTCGCGCCATGTTCTTCTCCTTGTTGTGCCGTCCCGACGTGCTCAGGGGACCAGGATTTCGAGATTTCTGTGGGGGTGATGGCCTGGCTTGCAGGCAGGGAAGAGTGTGCCCGGATCGGGCGCACAACTGCATCGCGGCAGACACCGGAACGGCGTTAGCGACATCGATGCATGGAAATAGCGTAGTACCGTTCGCCCGCTTATGGCAAGCGCTACCCATCGGAATTGCATCCGTCCCCGGCCCGTGCCCTGTGGAACGGGGTCTTTCGCGGGATCGTTTTCGCGCCGCCCGGTATATCCTGAAGTGTTGCCACTGCCCTCGGTGCGCTCTTCGCACGGGAAGCATGAGCTCCCACACATTATGAGCCAGAATACGATCGCTATCCATCTGCCTGACGGCTCCATCCGCGAGGTTGCCTCCGGGGCCACGCCGCTGGAGATTGCCAACTCCATCTCGCCGCGGCTGGCTGCCGCCTCGGTGGTTGCCCGCCTCACCCCGGTAGCCGGCACAGTTGCGCAGGTGACCGCCGATGCGCCCACCGAGGCCGCCATGTACGCTGCCGAAGATACCTCGGCATCCCGGCTCGTTGACCTGGCTTCTCCGCTAACCGCGGACGTGCGCCTCGAACTCATCACTGAGAAGGATCCCGAGGCGCTGAAGGTGGTGCGCCACTCCGCCGCGCACGTGTTGGCCACCGCCGTGCTCGAGCTCTTCCCTGAGACCAAGCTGGGCCACGGCCCGGCCACAGACTCCGGCTTCTTCTACGACTTTTATCGCGAGAAGCCCTTCACGCCGGAGGATCTGGCAGCGATTGAAACGAAGATGGCTGAGGTAGTCGCGCGCGATGAGCCCTTTGTGCGTGAATTCGCCCCGCGAGAAAAGAGCCTGGAAGACTTTGAAAAAGACGGCGACTTCATGAAGACGCACTTCGTGACGAAGTTCACTGAGCCGGGTTCGCAGGTCAGCTTTTATCGCAACGGCAAGTTTGTGGACTTTTGCCGCGGACCGCATGTGCCTTCGACCGGCCGCGTGAAGGCTGTGAAGGTCACCAGCCTTGCGGGCGCCTACTGGCTGGGCGACGAGAAGAATCCGCAGTTGCAGCGCATTTACGGCACGGCCTTCTTTTCGCAAAAGGACCTCGACGCCCATTTCGCGCGCCTTGAAGAAGCCGCCCGCCGCGATCATCGCGTCCTGGGCAAGCAGCTCGACCTGTTCAGCATTCAGGAACTGGCCGGAGCGGGCCTCATCTTCTGGCATCCCAAGGGTGCGATCATTCGCAAGGTGATGGAAGATTGGATGCGCGATGAATGTCTTCGTCGTGGCTACTCCATTGTCTTTACTCCCCATGTCATGCGCCGCGAGCTTTGGAAGACCAGTGGCCACGAGGGCTTTTACTCCGGCAACATGTATACGCCCATGGAACTGGATGATGCCGAGTATCGCCTGAAGCCGATGAACTGCCCCGGTCATATCTTGATCTACAAGAACTCACCGAAGAGCTATCGTGACCTTCCCGTGCGCTATGCCGAGCTGGGCAATGTCTACCGCTATGAGCGTTCCGGCACCATGCACGGCCTGCTGCGTGTGCGTGGCTTTACGCAGGACGACGCGCACATCTTCTGCACACCCAGCCAGATTGAAGACGAGGTCGTGGCCTGCATCGACTTTGCCGAAGCCGTGCTCAAGACCTTCGGCTTCTCTGAGTTCAAGGTCGAGCTCTCCACGTGGGACCCGAACGATCGCGCCCACTACGCCGGCTCCGACGAGAACTGGAACCTCGCAGTGGGCAGTCTTCAAAGAGCGCTGGACCGGAAGGGAATCAAGTACAAGACCATTCCCGGCGAGGCGGCTTTTTACGGTCCCAAGATCGACGTCAAGCTTGTGGACGTGCTGGGCCGTCTGTGGCAGCTTTCGACGGTGCAGTTCGACTTCAACCTGCCCGCACGCTTTGAACTGGAATACGTGGGCGAAGATGGCGAGCGTCACCAGCCCGTCATGGTCCACCGCGCGCTCTTCGGGTCAGTGGAAAGATTCTTCGGGGTGCTCATCGAGCATTACGCCGGAGCTTTTCCGCTGTGGCTCGCGCCCGTGCAGGTTGGCCTTGTGCCCATCAGCGAGCGCCACATCGAGTACGCGCATACGGTCGAGGCTGCGCTCAACGCCGCGGGCCTGCGCGTGGAAGTGGACGCGCGCAACGAAAAGATGAACGCAAAGATCCGCGACCTTGCCAACCAGAAGACGCCCTACATTCTCGTCTTCGGCGACAAGGAACAAGCAGCAGGCGCGGTAAGCGTGCGCACGCGCGGCAAGGGCGATCAGGGTTCCATGCCGCTCGCCGACTTCATCGCCCAATGCAAGGCGCTTGTTGCAAGCCAATCGACGGATCTGTAGCTCCGGATGCTTAATCGCCCGGCGCGGCTGCGCAGGCCTTCACAGGCCCTGCCGGCCGCGTCCATGTCTGTGAACGACCAAAGAGCGGCACACCGATGTAGCCGCGCAGGTCCAGCTTCCCGTCCGCGGCCGTCATCATCCCGTGGTACGTCTTTCCTGTCTTTGGATCGTAGAGCGTGCCATCCGTGGCATGCGTTGCATCGCGGAGCGTGAAGGCGGTCCCAATCTCCAGCCCGCACAGCGCCCGGCCGCGCAGGCTCGCGTTCGGGTTATGAATATCCGTTGGGGCATCGGCGTGTGGACTCAGCATCGAAATCCAGATGCAGATCTGGCTGCCGCAGTGGTCAACGCGCAGCACAGCCCCGCTCGGCTCCTGCCATACGCCCGTCATGCTGGCTGCCTGCGCATGAAGAATCGTTCCTCCAGCAAAAGCTGCAAAGAAGCTGAGTGTCGAAATCCATCGTGCCATGCGAGTGAGTCTCATCGTCATCCCAGTCCTGCTCCATTGTGCCGCAATTCCGGCAAGCCGGTCATCCGCACAGGCAAGGGAATACGGGTCCGCGCAGCAATGCGGCCCAGCAGCCCAGGCCAAAGGCGCACGGCCTCCGCTGCAACCGGTGCGGACACCATCAAGCGCGAGATCGCCGTCGCCAGCCGCATCTGCGTGCGAAACTGCACGCGCATCGTTCGCGCAAACTCGGCGGCGCTTGCGCCACTCCGATACATCTCCGCTGCGAGGAGCGCGCTGTGCAGAGCCATGGCCATTCCATCGCCCGCGAACGAAGGAATCACCGCCGCCTGATCGCCCAGCCGCCACAAGCCGTCTTCGATCTCATCCGGCAACAGGCCGTAAGGGATCGATGAGACAGCAAGCGGCTTTGCAAGCAACGGCACCGCGCCGCCTAACCGCTCTTCCAAAGGCGCAGACGATGCGCACATGTGCGCCAGCAGCGCGTTCCACGCCCCTCCGCCGTGTGCGAGCTGCTCTCTCGTCACCAGCAAACACAGATTTGCCTGCTGACCTTCGACCATCTGCAGACCCGCATAGCCGCCGGGGAAGAGGAACAGCTCCACCCAGCCGGCCAGAGCCTGCATCTGCGCGGCCTTCAGTCGGAAGTACATCTTGAATCCAACCAGATTGCTCTGCTTCCCGCGCGGCCTTCTGTATCCATTCAAATCGTGCTTGCCGGTTGCGAGAAACGCAGTGCGCGCCGCGTGCTCGGCACCGCCGCTCACACGGGCCTGCCAGCCATCCCGCGTCCGTGTCAGTGCGTCTGCACGTTGGCCCCGATGTACGATGACTCCTTCTTGCTGGGCGAGAGTCAGCAGCGCCTCATCCAGTGTGCGCCGCGTCAGCGAGAGAGCGGGGAAGGGGAGTTCGCATGCTGCGATTGTCTTGCGACCATGCAAGCGGACGCCATGGATCGCAACCGCACCCAGCGCGCGCGGCGCGAGGCCCAGCGATTCAAGATATCCAGCCGCTTCGTGACTCAGAAACTCGCCACACACTTTATCGTGGGCCGTGGCAGTTTGTTCCAGCAGTGCGACCTCACGCCCCTGGCGTACGAGTGCAATCCCCAGCGCGGCGCCGGCCGGCCCGCCGCCTACAATCAGCACCTCTGAAGAGTAGTCGCTCATGCTTTCACTCGCCCCACGCACAGCCGCCCCGGCCACGCATCATAGATCCGAATCGCGTTGCGATTTACCCGGGCTTCTGCTGCATAGCGTTCCCAGTCACTTGCGGTAAAAGCGCGCTGAATCGACACGGGTCCATCGTGCTGCACGAAGCGATGCCATCGCATCACGCGCGCGAGCATCGAAAATCCAACATAGGATCCACGCGCCCGCTTCAGGTCATTGATGAACCAGCCGATCGCCGCCGTGCGCTCCATCCAGGCGAGAAACCGCACAATCTCAGCCTCTCCCAGATGATGTGCAAAAAGGGAGCTGATGACAATATCGATCCTCTCATCCGGCGCAAAATCAAACACCCCGCCTGTCACCCACCGGATGGCGCTGCTGGCCGGCGTGAACTCACGCGCTGCCTGTGCTGCATACGGATTCAGATCGATGCCGGTCAAGCACACATCTACTCGTTGCCGCCGCGCCCACGCTTCGATGCGCCGCAGCATGTCGCCCGCGCCGCTGCCTACGTCGACAATGTGCAGCGGCCGCCGCACCTCTGCCGCAACCTGCCGCAGCCAACGCAGGGTGGGCCGATACGAAAGCACCACACGATTTACCCGCATCAGGTCGCGAAGGCAGGCGTAAAACTCCGCATAGCTGCACGGCTCATCCATCAACTCAGAAAGTTGAGCGCGTTGTGCAAATGCCGCCGCGTCAGGCCACATGGAAGCGCATAATCTCCGCAGTCAGCCCAGGCCCAAACGACATGGCACATCCGGCCTCGCCCGTGCGTGCCTCGCGCATCATCCTTTCCAGCACAAACATCACGGTTGCCGACGACATGTTGCCGAACGACGCCAGCACCTCGCGCGACGGGCGCAGTGCATCGGGCGCAAGACCCAGGCCATCCTCGACGGCGTCCAGAATCGACCGTCCGCCCGGATGAATGGCCCACAGCTTCACGTCCCTGCCGTCCGCCACCGCGTCCCCATGCTCGCGCATCGCTTTGGCAATCCTCGCTGGCACGTGCGTCGAGAGAAACATATCAAAGCCCAGATCCCCCACGCGCCACGTAATCAGATCCCGCGACTCTTCAATCTGCATCGCGTGAAAGCTCTCCAGCTCAAGTCCGCCCGGCTCGCTCGTCACCAGGCTCGCCGCGCAACCATCGGCGAAGAGCGAAAACGAAATGACCTCGCTCAACTCCTGCGTCGGCTGAAAGTGCAGCGTACACAGCTCCAGATTCACCACAAGCACATGCGCATCCGGTTCTGAACGCACCACATGGCGCGCCATCTTCAGCGCATTCATGGCCGCATAGCAGCCCATGAATCCCATCATCGTGCGTTCGGTCGACGCGGACAGGCCCAGATAGTCGATGATGTCAAAGTCCATCCCCGGCGCATAAAAGCCCGTGCAGCAGGTCACAATCACATGGCGAATGCGTCCGCGTTCCTGCGCGCTCAGCGCCAGCTTGTCCAGCGCCTTGCGCAGCAGCCCAGGCGCCGATTGCTCGAAGACCTTCATCCTCTGCGCTGTTGAAGGAAACTGCCCGCCGGCGTAGAACGAGAAGGCATCCATTGCCGCACCGCTCCGCGCAGGCTCATCCGTCAGGCACGAGTAGCGGTGATGAATCTCTGACTTCGCCGCAATCCGCTGGAAGATCGAACGCGCGCGCCGGTCTTCAAGCATCTGCGTCGCGAACGCGATGAACTTGTCGTGAATATCATGTTCCGGAACCGCGGTTCCGATACGTCGCAGATAGACACCTGCCATCTGGAACCTCCGGGGAAGTTGCACCTCTGACCTGCGTCTCCGAATCTGCACATCCGCAGGCCGCACGCACCATGCTCAGGCTGGGCCGGACCACGCGACCAGGCCTGCTGGAATCTCAGAGTCCACGATGAGCTGCCGTGTTGGCAAGAACTTGCTGCCGATGCATTTGACGGGATGAACAGGGGACAGGCAAAAGGGCGCCCTCGCAAAAAAGGCAGACAGGCCAAGTACGTGCTCAGCCTAGTGCTTCATCCACCCGTACTTTCCTGCTTCAAAGCTTCTGCGATCGACTCGCGGCAGCGCACGAGCCACCGCGTCAGGGACAAGCGCATAGTGCTTTGCCGCAATCAGCGCCTCCGGAACGCACCAGACATCCTCCTCCGCCGTCATCCAGCGCTGGTCGTCCAGCTGCAACAGATTCACGGCCCGCGAGTAGGCGCGCAGGTTGCGCTCGCCGCGCAGGTTGTAGTATTGCTCAAAGTAGCTCAGCGCCAGCTCGCGCAGTGTGCGATACACCGGCGCGCGAAAGCGCAGCCCGGCAAAGTTCGATTTGGCAATTCCGCCCCACAAGCCGCGTTCGCGGAAGAGCGCAATCACATGGTCGTCATCGCGCACCGCCTCCAGGTCCATGAGCAGCGGCGGATGCCCGTTCACGCGCAGCGCGGCAGCGGCCAGCAGCGCGCCCTCCATGCAGTGGCCTTTGCGCTCATTGAGCACGCGCCTGGGCGACAAGGCCGTGTCCGCGTACTGATACGTCAGCTCATCGATGAACTTCTGAATGCGTGCCGGAGTCTTCAGCGCGCGCAGGGTGCGCAACTCCTGCGGCGAGAAGCCGAAGCTTTCGCGCAGATAGGATCGCGTTTTAGTTCTCGAAAGTCCCCGATGTGTTGAAGGCAAAGTTGGCGTTCTCGTGAAAAGCTGGCGCGATTATACCGAACGCGTGTCTGCTTCCACCCCGGTAAACGCATCGCTTTATGCGTTAATCGCCATGCCCTCCACCGCCGCGTAGGCGTCCAGCATCGACTCCGCCAGCGTAGGATGCGCATGGATCATGAACATCAGATCGTCTACCGTGCCTTCCAACTCCATCACCGCAACAGCCTCCGCGACAAGCTCCGTCGCCTGCGGCCCGATGATGTGCACGCCCAGAATCTCGCCGTACTTCGCATCGGAAACGATCTTCACAAAGCCGTCGTGGTTGCCCACAATCGTCGCTTTGGAGTTGCCCGCGAACGGAAACTTGCCCACCTTTACTTCATAGCCTTTTTCCTTCGCCTGCGCTTCGGTCAGACCCACGGACCCGATCTGCGGCTCCGTATACGTCGCGCCGGGAATACGGTCGCGCCGTACCGGCTTGAATGTGCGTCCGGCAATCTTTGACACGGCCACAATGCCGCTCATCATCGCCACATGCGCCAGTTGCGGCAGCCCGGCCACAATGTCGCCAATCGCAAACACGCCCGGCTCGGCCGTCTCCTGCGCTTCATTCACCTTGATAAATCCACGGTCGAGCGCAACGCGCGTCTTCTCCAGCCCGACATTCTCCGTGCGCGGTGCGCGCCCCACAGCCACAAGCGCCCGCTCGGCTTCCTTCTCCACCGTCTTGCCGCTGGCAGTGGTCAAGGTCACCTTCACGCCCGCTTCGGTCTTCTCAATCTTCTCTACCTTCGCGCCGGTGTTTACGTCGATGCCGCGCTTTTTGAAGAGCCTCGTCATCTCCTTCGACACGTCCTCGTCCTCCACCGGCACCACGCGCGGCAGGAACTCTACGACCGTCACCTCCGCGCCAAAGCTGCGGAAGATCGAGCTGAACTCCATCCCCACCGCGCCCGCGCCAATCACAATCAGCGACTTCGGCGGCTCCGGCAGGGAAAGAATTTCGATATTCGTCAGAATGCGGTCATCCGGCGTCAGCCCGAAGATCGTCTTCGCTTCCGAGCCCGTTGCCAGAATCACGTGCCGCGCCTTCAGCTCCGCCGGCGCGCCCTCTGGCGCTTCGCTCAGGGCCACCGTGTGCACGCCGCTCTGCGCGGGGCCGGTCAGCCTTCCAAACCCCTGGATCAGCGTCACCTTGTTCTTCTTCACCAGAAATTCCAGGCCCTTGGTGTGCTTGCTGACGATGGAGTTCTTGCGCGCCAGCACCGCCGCCCAATTCAGCGTGCGCCCATCGACGCCGTCAATGCCGTACTCGGCCGCGTGCTTCAGGTGGTCCCACAACTCGGCGTTGAACAGCAGTGACTTGGTCGGGATGCAGCCCACGTGCAGGCAGGTTCCGCCCAGCTTCGGGCTCTTCTCGATCAGCGCCACCTTCAGGCCCAGTTGCGCTCCGCGAAAAGCCGCCGTATATCCGCCCGGACCGCCGCCGAGTATCGCCACATCGAAGATCGTCTCTGCCAAGGTCAGCTCCATTCCCGCGCGCTTTCGCTCACCAACCCGCGCGCGAATCCACAGACCAGTCTAAATGGACATGCGATCAGTGAAGAGCGGCCGGTCACAGGGCAGCTTCCACCGGGCCCACCGCCCTGCGCGCCGTTTCCGTCTCATCGCCGAAACTCTCAATCCAATGCACCTCCGGCTCGCGCCGAAACCACGTCATCTGCCTCTTGGCATAGTTGCGATGTCCCTGTTGAGCCGCGGCAAGGCCAGCCTCTTCGCTCATCTCACCGCGCACAACGGCCAGCGCCTGCCGATAGCCCAGCGCATCCAACGCCTTCACCGGACCGTAGCGCGTCAGCAAGCCGCGCGTCTCTTCCACCAGCCCTGCCGCAAACATCGCAGCGCAGCGTTGATTGATGCGCTCATACAGCGCCGCGCGCGGTGGGTTCAGCCCGATACGCAGCAGCCGGAAGCCCGTCAGCGGATCGCGCGCCAGATCTTCGCGCTCCAGCATCTCGCTCATCGGTCTGCGTCCTGCCAGACAGACTTCGATTGCGCGAATCAGCTTCGGCGTGTCATTCGCGTGGATGCTCTGCGCGCGTGCGGCGTCGAGGCGCGCAAGCATTCGATGCAGCCACGCGCCGCCCCGCTTCTCTGCCGACAGGCGCAGCCGCTCGCGCAGCTTCTCCTGCCGCTCCGGCGCAGCAAACAAGCCCTCGGTCAGCGCTCGCAGGTAGAGTCCAGTCCCGCCGGTCACAATCGGCAGGCGCCCGCGCGCCGCAATCTCCCGCAGAGCCGTGCGGGCAAGTCTGCTGTACGCGCCTGCGGTAAACGGCTCATCCGGATTCGCCACGTCGATGAGGTGATGCGGCGCCCGCGCTCGCTCCGCCGCGGTCGGTTTGGCAGAGCCCAGATCCATCCCGCGATACACGGCCACGGAGTCGCAGCTCACAATCTCGCCGCCAAAACGCTCGGCGAGGGACAAAGACAGCGCGGTCTTCCCGCTGCCTGTCGGGCCCAGCAGGAGCACAACCAGCGGCTCCTTTGCGCCGAAGGCGCGGTCCGCCGTCCGCGCAGGATCCTTGCGCCCAGGCCTCACAGGCGCCACCAGCCGGGGGGAAAGAGCCATTTGAGATTGGCATGCATCAGCCACCAGCCCAGCACGCCCACCGCCAGCAGCACCAGGCCGAGCGCCTGATTGCGCGCGAAGAGTCGCTGCTGCTCCGCGCGCCGCTCCTCCGCGGCTTTCTGTTCGAGATAAGGCCGGATGCGTGTTTCCATCGTGATCGTCTCTGCATCCACCGGCATATCGGGCCGGCGCAACGCTTCAGTATAGGAGAGCGCGGCGGCGCACAGTTCGGTTTGACTTCCCCCGCCCGCATTGCCGACCATAACCTTTCGGGGTTCTGGCGTCGCCGGCCCATCAGGGGGAAACCGCATGAAAGTTCTGATTCTTGGTTCCGGTGGCCGCGAGCACGCTCTGGCCTGGTCAATGCGGCGCAGTCCGCGCGTCACAGAGGTTGTTTGCGCGCCCGGTAACGGCGGCATTGCCCAGGTTGCCCGCTGTGTCCCCGTTTCGCTCAACGATCTCGGCGCGATGGTGCATCTCGCTGAAGCGGAACGCCCCGACCTGACCATTGTCGGTCCCGAACTGCCGCTTTCTCTGGGCATTGTCGATGCCCTCCAGCAGCGCGGCTTCCGCGTCTTCGGCCCCACGCGCGAGGCGGCCATGCTCGAGACCAGCAAGGCCTTCGCCAAGCAGTTCATGAAGCGCAACAAGATCCCCACCGCCAACTATGCGGTCTGCTCCAGCGCTGCCGAGCTCGAGAAGATGATCGATCGCTTCCACCCACCCATCGTCGTCAAGGCCGACGGCTTGGCCGCCGGCAAAGGCGTCATCATCTGTTCTTCGCGCAACACGGCGCTGGAGGCGGCACAGGGCCTCTTCTCCGGGGCTCTGCTTGGCTCGGCAGAGGCGCAGGTTGTGCTGGAAGAGTTTCTCGAAGGCGAAGAAGTCAGCTTCCTGTGCCTGTCCGATGGCAAGTCTGTCGTTCCGCTCGTCCCCGCGCAGGACCACAAGCGCATCGGCGAGGGCGACACAGGCCCCAACACCGGCGGCATGGGTGTCTACTCGACCGACTCGATTCTCGAACCACACATGACCGAGTGGATCCTGCACCACATCGCCGAGCCCACCGTGCGCGGCATGGCCGAGGAAGGCGTTCCCTATCTCGGAGTCCTCTACGTCGGCCTCATGATGACCGCCCGCGGCCCTGAGGTGCTCGAGTACAACGCCCGCTTCGGCGATCCGGAGACGCAGGCTATTCTCGTGCGTCTTGAAAGCGACCTCGTCGATGCCATCGACGCCTGCGTCGATGGCACGCTCGCCGACACCGAACTCAGCTGGAGCCCGGGCGCTTCGGCCTGCGTCGTCGCCAGTTCCGGCGGCTATCCCGGCAGCTACAAAACCGGCTTTCCCATCTCCGGTCTTGCCGCTGCGGCGCAGGTGCCCGGCGTCCAGGTCTTTCATGCCGGGACCTCCGCTCGCGACGGTCAGATCGTCACCGCCGGCGGCCGCGTGCTCGGCGTCACTGCCGTGGAGGAATCGCTGCAGCAGGCGCTGAATCGCGCCTACCAGGCTCTCGGCGAGGTGCATTTCGACGGCATCTATTTCCGCCGCGACATCGGGCACCGCGCCCTCAAACCTAAAGCGCAGAAGGAGGCATGATGGCAGCAGCAGTCACACTCGACGAACTTCTTGCATGGTGCGACGAGGCCGCCGCGAACTGGCGCTCCCACTTTGATGCCAATCCTTCGCAGCTCGACCTGCCCTGTGACATCGGCGGCGCCGCCACCGTGCAGGCATTTGTGCGCCATGTCTGGGGAGTTGAGTTGCGCTGGGCGCAGCGCATTGTCGCCCTGCCCATAACCGACCGCGATGCCACGCCCCCCGGCCCTCTTGAAGCTCTCTACGCGCTGCATACTGAGGCAAGCGCCATTCTGCACGGCGCTCTGGGCAATGCCGGTTTTGATTGGAACGGCGTGATCTCGCTCGAGTTTCCGTGGCTGGGGCCCGGCTCGCATGATTTCACCCGCCGCAAACTCGCCGCCCATGCGCTCCTGCACAGCCAGCGACACTACGCGCAACTGACCACGCTGCTCCGTCAGGCCGGCCATCCGGCCGCGGTGCGCGGAGATCTGCTCCTCAGCTCTGCGCTGCGCTAGATGCCTGCCGCGGCCTGCGGTGCGGCTCCCCGGCTCGGCTGCTTCTGAAAGCATGAACGGCACAGCACCGGCCTGCCCTGCGTCGGCTTGAAGGGCACAGTGGTTGACGTGCCGCACTCCGAGCACGTCGTACGCGTCTCTGCCCGCACGCGAGCGCCGCTGCCGGCAGCGCGCTTGGCCTTGCACTGCTTGCAGCGCTTGGGGTCGTTGGTAAATTGTTTGTCGTGGAAGAAGAGCTGTTCCCCTGCGGTGAAGATGAACTCCGCGCCGCAATCGATACATTTGAGCACTCGATCGGTATATTCCATGGCCGGCTTCCCCGGAGAAGGGAATAACGTCGGAATCGGCCATCATCCCGAGAGCTTTGCCGGTCCCGATTCCCTGTCTTCGTACTTAGGTCAATCGCAAGGGCCCGGGCCGCGAAAAGGCGCGGCAATTTGGAATGTCTGCTGATGTACACCGCAGACGGATGAAACGCCCATCACCAGCGATGTGATAAGGCGGGGAAGTGGAGAAAATGAATCGCGACAGGCCGCTCCGGTGGTCTGGTGTTGCCTGCGCCGCACGGTCAAAAAACCCGCGCCGCACATTGAGCGGCGGCTGTCACGATTCGGTTGCCTGAAACTAGTCCTGCTCTTTGCGAGCTTTCTTGCGATTCCGCTTGCGCGCCAGTGCTGCTTTGACGCGGCGCTTCTCACCGGGCTTCAGGTAGTAGGAGTGACGCTTTACTTCCTTGATGATGTCCTCCTGCTGTACCTTCCGCTTAAACCGGCGCAGCGCATTTTCGAGCGGCTCGCCATCCTGCAAGCGAACCTCTGCCAAAGAGTCCCACCTCCAAACCTGCCAAAGGGGCTTCCTTTTATGATACTGGAGACTTCAACAGTTCCGTCAATTTTTCGTCGGTTTTCTTTCGTCTGGCCGCACGTCTCCTCAGATTCCCTTCAATTGCTTGCGCCCCTCCGGAACCTGCCGGCAGCAGAGCTCCCGGCCTCGGCCATCTCCTCGCAGGCCTCACCGGCAGGCGCCTCCCTGCCTCGCATGCACCCTTAAGGTTGTAGGCCTCTGCCCCATTGGTGCAATGCAGGTTCGGGGCATATCTCCCGTACACTGCAGGTCTGGAGGGAATTATGGCTTCGCCTAGCAATACGTATCGGGCCGCCTATGAAGAGGCGGATGCGGAACTTGGCAAAATTGTAAAGGAAGTTGAGCAGCTTCGGGCTCGCCAGAGTCAGGTCGTGAAGGTCGCCGAGGCGCTCAAGTCGCTCGTGAGCGACGAACCTGTTGCGATCGACACGCAAAGAAGCCAGTGGGCTACACGCTGAAGCTCTTCTCCGGGCGGATTGCCGGATGATCTTGCTTGTAGGCGGAGAGTCCTCGTTCGGGCGATAGGGCCAACAGAATCTGCCCAATAAGGCCCTGCTGCTCTGAATGAGGCGCCAAATCAGGCGGGGAATGCCCAAAGCAGACCGCTTAGGCCTTCCCTTGCCGGTCTTGGGCTGTCTGTGGCTGTTGCGGGCCGCACATGCTCCCCCCTTGGCGGGCCACAGGCCCTCAGGGACGAAGCATCCTTCCGCCGGTCTCCACTGGTCCGGGTGACGCTCTTCGGAGTCGCGCGCTTCGACGAGCGTTCTGTGTGCGCCCAAGCTTGCGGCTGGTGGTTGGCGAACTGACCGAATGCCTTAAACTAGCTTTGAGGCTGTTCCTGTCATGATCCGCAGCTATCAGGGGCGGACGCCCCACATCCCGGCCACATGTTACGTCGATCCCTCGGCCCAGATCCTCGGTGACGTCATCCTTGGCGACCATAGCTCGGTCTGGATGAACGCCGTCCTGCGCGGTGACGTCAACTCCATTCGGCTGGGCTCAAACTCCAACGTGCAGGACTGCGCCGTCCTCCATGGCCAGCGCAATCTCTACTCCGTCCAGGTCGGCGACTGGGTCACCATCGGCCACAACGCCACCGTCCACGGCTGCGTCGTGGAGGACGAGTGCCTCATCGGCATCGGCGCGCGCGTGCTTAACAACTGCCGCATCGGCTCCGGCTCCATCATTGCGGCCGGCGCTGTCGTTCCTGAGAACACGGTTGTTCCACCGCGCACTCTGTGGGCCGGGGTGCCCGCCAGGCAGCGCCGCGAACTCGGCGATAAGGACCGGGCGCTCATTCTTGAATATGCAAAGAACTACCTCGATTATGTCGCCATTTATCTTTCCGAAGCTGACAAGTAGATGAAACAATAAGGTTTGCTAGCCATCTATTTCAGGAGATGCATGACAGTAGCCACACCCTCCCGCCTTGCGCGGCCATTGCTTGCCGCAGCCTTCTTTGCTTTTTCCACGGCGCTCGCCGCCGCAGCCCAATCGTTCCCGGCTGAGGCTCCACTTCCAGAGGCTCCGCAGGCTCAACCCGCTCCCCGCGACGCCTCGCAGAGCAAGAAGCAGGACGACGATCAGGTCACCGTTCTCGGCTCCCCGCGTGCCATCCTGCACGATCAAGCCGCCATCTGGACCAGCCCGCTTCACCTGCACGATCGCGACCTCGCCGTCCTTGTGCCGCTCGGGCTCACCACCGCCGTCCTCATGACTACCGACCACCAGGTCATGTCGTCCTCAAAGCTCCAGAATCCCTCCATGAATAGCGAAGCCGTCGACGCCTCCAATGGCCTTGTCGGCGGATTCATCGCCGCCCCCGTCATCATCTGGGGATTGGGCCACATCCACCACGACGACCACGCCACTGAAACCGGGATCCTTGGCGGAGAAGCTATGGTCGATAGCATCATTGTCGAGCAGGTGCTCAAGATCGCCTCCATGCGCGAACGCCCCACAGTCGACAACGCCAGAGGCAAATTCTTCCAGACCAGCGCTGGCATTGACTCCTCGTTTCCGTCGAGTCACAGTATGGTCGCCTGGTCAGCGGCTGCCGCCATCGCGTCGGAGTACAACGGCCCGCTCACCAAGCTCACCGCCTACGGGTTAGCCACCGGCGTCAGTCTCACCCGTGTTCTCGGCCGCGAGCATTTCCCCTCCGACGTCCTCGTCGGCAGCGCTCTGGGCTGGTTCATCGGCCGCTACGTCTTCCATAAGCACCAGCACACCTACGCGGATTAGCTGCGGGACTCGAGGGTCTGTGGCCTGCCTGGAGCCCGTCGCCGACCAGGCGGCGCGGCTTTCACTCCCAGCCCGGCTTGCCTGAGGCGTGTGCCGTTGCCCTCGCATAGCGGCCGTCGGCGCGCTCAAGGAAACGTCGCCCTGATATATTTCATCCGGAATGAATTCGTTTTCATTCGTGATACCGAACTTCTGAAATGCCGAAAGGAGTTTCCGATGATCAGGCGCGACTTTATGAAGACTGCCGGCGCAGTGATTGCCTCCAAAGCGCTTCCAGGGATCGCAGGTTTTGCTGAGACTCCTGCTGCGCAGACCAGGGCCGTCTTTCCGATCAATCAAGACTGGCGTTATTCCGCCTCTAATGTAGCCGGTTCCGAATCCCCGGAATTTGATGATTCCGCGTTCCAGCGCGTCGTCCTTCCGCACACGAACGTACAACTCCCCTGGCACAGCTTTGACGATAAGGACTATGAGTTCATCTCCACCTATCGCCGCCGCTTCCGCCTGCCCGCCGGTGTCGCCGGCAAAAGGGTCTTTGTCGACTTTGAAGGAGCCATGACCGCCTCCACCGTCTGGATCAACGGCGTTCCTCTGGGCGAGTACAAAGGCGGCTTCACCCCCTTCTCGTTTGAACTCACTCCGCATCTGCGGCTGGAGGGTGAAAACGTTCTCGTCGTACACCTAGACTCGACCGAGCGCGCCGACATCCCACCCTTCGGGTTTGAAATCGACTACATGACCTTCGGCGGAATCTACCGCGAGGTCTCCCTGCGCGTGGTTGCGCCCACTTACCTTGACAATATCTTTGCCGAGCCCAAGGATGTCCTGAGCGCGCATCCGTCGCTGGATGTCCATTGCTTTCTAGCCGGCCAGCATCCGGAAGATGCTGCATGGTCGCTTGAAGCGGAACTCCGCGACGGCGACAAGGTCGTCGCGCGGCAAATGCTTGCTCTTGCGGGCGCAGCGGCGTCGCAGGAGTCCGCCGATCCATCCGCAGCCATGGATCCCTATACCGCAGCCTCGCCCTACGCCAGTACGGAGACGCGGACCGATCCTGCGCGCTACACGCTGTCCCTCGCCAGCCTGGGGAATATCAGGTTGTGGAGCCTCGATGAGCCTCATCTCTACACCGTCCATGTCAGGCTTTTGCATGCCGGCGTTCCGGTGGACGAGGACACGCGCCGCATCGGCTTTCGCGAGGCAACATTCACTGACAAGGGGTTTTCGCTCAACGGCGCCGTCATCAAACTACGCGGCCTTGACCGCCATCAGACGTTTCCATTTGTTGGCCAGGCGATGCCCGCGCGGGTCCAGCGCCGGGACGCCGACATCCTACGCAAGCAGCTACACTGCAACATCGTGCGGACCTCCCATTACCCGCAATCCAGGCACTTCCTTGACCGCTGCGATGAGATCGGCCTGCTCGTCCTCGAGGAGATTCCCGGCTGGCAACACATCGGGGATGAACCATGGAAGCAGGTTGCCATCGATAATGTCGGGCGCATGATCCGGCGCGACTGGAACCATCCGTCCATCATCCTGTGGGGTGTGCGGATCAACGAGTCGCTCGATGATCACAGCTTCTACACGCGCACCAACGCCCTGGCCCATGCCCTTGACCAGTCCAGACAAACCGGCGGAATCCGCTACTTCCAGGAATCCGAATTTCTTGAGGATGTCTTCACCATGAATGATTTCGGCTTTCCCCTCAAGCCGCCGAACCATCCACGGTATCTCAATACGGAGTTTGTGGGGCACACCTTTCCCACCAAGTCGATCGACGACAACGCGCATCTGCGTGAGCACACGATTCGCCATGTGCGCGTGCATGACCAGCTCGCCTCCAATCCGCAGTACGCAGGAGGCATTGGCTGGTGCGCCTTCGACTACAACACCCATGCCAACTTCGGCTCGGGCGATCGCATCTGCTACCACGGCGTCATGGACATCTTTCGCGAGCCAAAGCCCGCGGCCGGCTTCTACAAGTCCCAGTGCGACCCTTCTGAAGAGGTCGTCCTCGAGCCTGCATTCCACTGGGCGCGCGGCGATGAGCCTGTGGGCTTCACGCAGGCGTTATTCTGCTCCAATTGCGACCGCCTGCGCCTTCTGGCCAGACCGCTGGGCGCATCGGAGGATGCATGGACGCAGCTCGCGGAGATTGAGCCCGATCGGAAAGAATTCGCCAACCTCAAATATCCGCCGTTCCAGCTCGACATGACCCGGCTCGACCTGAAGAAGCTCGGCGCCGGCTGGGGAGATCTGCGGGTCGAAGGCTACCTGAATGGCAAGCTCGCAATCTCCAGAACCATGTCAGGAAGAGGCGTCGACAGCCTGTTCTCTCTGGTAGCGGACGACCGGAAACTCAATGCCGATGGCGCCGATACCACACGGATCGTTTTGCGCGTCACAGATGAGTTCGGTGCCATTAGGCCCTTCGCGAGTGACCCGGTGATGTTTACGCTTGAGGGCCCCGGAGTTCTGATCGGCGATAACCCATTCTCGCTGGTGGGCGGAACGGGAGCGGTATGGATTCGCACCGGCGAAGCGCCCGGCGTGATTCGTCTCACCGCTCGTCATCCGCGTCTGGGCCAGAAGACCGTGGAGATCGCAACAACTGCTGTCGCACCGGAGCGTGTTTAGGCCTTTCCGCCGATTATGTCGGACTTAGAATGAAACTACGCGCAGTTATGGCTGAAGCCGCGCGGCACACGCAGGAAAGGTGGGAATCTCTGGTGGTGCATCATGGCTGCAAACGACCTGCAGCGCAGGGAAGCGAGGCCTGTCGTCCTCGCGCGGCTCATCAGATAGTCGCGCGCAGGTTCTCTGTATGCTGTTGGCGTACGGGCACCTTCGCGCTGCTTGCTCTACTCCTTCTTGCGCCGGGTCTCTGGGCAGTCGCGCAGGCCAACCCATCCATTTCCGGAGCAGTTTCCATTCAAGGCAGGGTCCTCGATGTGCAAGGGAGCGCCGTTGCCGGCGCGACGGTTCAGTTGCAACGCAGTCAGCCCGCAGTTGCCGATACAGCCCGGACAAACGAGCGGGGCGAGTTCGTCTTTACAAATCTTGGCGTCGGAAGCTACACCCTGACCGCTGCGAGCAGTGCGATGCGCAGCCATCCCCAGACTATCCAGGCCTCTCATCCTCATCAGAACCTGCACGTCGATTTGACGCTGCAACCCTACCCCGCCGCGCCGTCCAAATCCGCTCCTGTGATGCAGGCCATGCAGTTTGCGGACGAGCCGGACTTTACCGTCGCCGCTGTCACGGATTGGACAGCCGCGGGCGGTCATGGCTCTGACTCCAGCCTCAGAACCAGTGAGGCTCTTACGCGGGAGACTCTTTCGCTCAAGCCGGCCGATGTCGCGCCAACCCCGCGAACAGACCGCCCGGCTCCGGGCCGGGTTTTGGAGTCGGAGAACCTGCTGCGGGCGCAACTTGTGGCCGAGCCCGATAACTTTGACGCGAATCACCGGCTGGGCAGGTTTTATCTGGATCAGGCGCGGTTCAGCGAAGCGTTGCCGCTGCTTCAGACTGCATTTCGACTGCAACCGGCGAATTTCGACAATGAATATGACCTGACGGAAGCCTGCCTGCATGTGCTTGACCTGCAGCAGGCTCACAGCCACCTCTCACACCTTCTCGCAGCGCGCAATACCGCCGGCCTGCACCGCCTTGCGGCGGAAATCGATGAAGCATCGGGCGATCCCCTGGCTGCCGTGCATGAGTTCGAGAAGGCTGCGCAGCTCGATCCCACCGAGCAGAATTACTTTGCCTGGGGATCCGAGTTACTTCTCCATCGCGCAGTCCTGCAGGCACGGCAGGTCTTTGGGGAGGGGGTGCAGGCCTTTCCTCACTCCTCTCGCATGTTGATTGCGTTAGGCGGCGCGCTCTTCGCAGGCGCGCTGTATGAAGACGCGGCGCAGCGCCTCTGCGAAGCGTCCGACCTCAATCCGGCCGATCCCGAGGCGTATCTGTTCATGGGCAAAATTGATATTGCAGCTCCGGATCCGCTGCCATGTGTGGAGCAGAAGCTCGCGCGCTTTGTGCAACTGCAGCCCGGCAATGCTCTGGCCCACTACTTCTATGGAATGGCGGTCATGAAGCAGCACGCCGCTTCTCCTGACGCACCGACCCTGATGGAAGTCCAGGCTCAGCTCACACGGGCGGTGGCCATCGATCCCCGTTGCGCTGACGCGTATCTCCAACTCGGAATCCTCAAGGCGGCCCAAAAGGATTACAAGGCTGCCATCGACGATTACCACCAGGCAATTCGAGCCAATCCGCAACTGAGCGAAGCCTACTATCGACTCGGCGTGGCCTACGATCGCCTGGGCCAGCGGGACGAAGCCGCCAGGCAATTCGCCTTGCATGATGCAATCCGAAAGCAGCAAGCCGCGGAAGTGGACCGGCAACGCCGAGAGATCAAGCAGTTCCTTGTCACTCCGCCTGCGCCTCAGGGCGGTGCTGGAACGCCTTGAGCATTGCTGCAACCTGCGACGATAATCGCGCGCCCCGCGATCGGTGTCCACACGGCATAACTCGATCCGTCATGCTCGTGGCGGGCGCCTATTTAGCGGTCTTGACTGAAAACGGGATATAGGTCCCGCTGCCCTCGCGAATGGTGAGAATCTGGTTGACCTTCACATTTGTGAAGCGCTCCACCTTCTGCGTAGTGGGCCATTTCACTTCGATCAGGTCCACGACTTCCGCCGCTCCAAGGCCAAAGTGCAGACGGAGATCGTTTTGCGACATGACACTCGTTCCGCTGTGTACCTCGTCAATCTGTGCGTGCTTGCCGGTCACCACCCGCACTCTTGCGCCAATCGCAGTTCGATTGCACTTGGTGCCGATCAATTTGATCTTGATCCAGTTCTGACGATTTCCGCCGATGTTATGCAGCAGCGACGGTAGTTCGTTCATGTTCAGGACCAGGATGTCCATGGCCCCGTCGTTGTCATAGTCTCCGAACGCCGCACCGCGGCTGGAAAAACGCTCCGTGATTCCAGGCCCCATTCCCGCGGAGACATCCTGAAACCGGCCATTGCCCAGATTTTTATACACCAGGCGAGGATTCTTGAAGGTCTCGCCAAAGTTGTACTTGTCTACCTCCGGGTATACGTGACCGTTCACCTGCACAATATCTGTCCAGCCGTCGTTGTCGTAATCAATGAACCCGCAACCCCAGGCTACAAAGCTGTTGTTGATGCCGACGCCTGCGCTGAACGAAACATCGCTGAAGGTGCCGTCGCCGTTGTTGTGGTACAGGTCGCACGTGTCATCCGCAAAGTTCGTCTTGAAGATATCGAGCCAGCCGTCGCAATCATAGTCGGCCACGCCAATTCCCATCCCGGCCTGCTCATGCCCGTCGTCGTTATAGGCGCATCCGGCAAGCACAGCAATATCCGTAAAGGTGCCGTCGTGATTGTTCTGGAAGAGCATGCTCGGCTCTGAGTCCACGGCCACATAAATATCCGGCCATCCATCATTGTCAAAGTCGTAAGAGACCGCCGTGATGGAGTAGCGTGGTCCCGGCTTCAGAATACCGGCCTTCTCCGACACATCCGTGAACGTCCCGTCTCCATTGTTGTGGTAGAGAATGTCGGTTTCACCAGGCAGGCCCCGCGGACCGCACATGGTCGGAATTCCCTTCCACTGGCAGAAGCTCATATCTGCCGGACTCAGCGGTTTGTCGGGGTCCAGCTTGATGAAGTTGCAGACGAACAGATCCAGATGGCCGTCCCGGTCATAATCGAGGAACGTACACCCTGTACCCCATCGTCCATGCGACTGGTCGAGCCCCGCCCGCTTCGTCACATCGGTGAACGTTCCATCGCCATTGTTGCGGAACAGGATGTTATGACCCCAGAACGTACAGAAAAGATCATCCCATCCGTCGTTGTCGTAGTCGCCGACGCATATCCCCGTCTGCCAGCCGGTTCGCGCCAACCCGGATCGCTCTGTGACGTCTGTGAATGTGCCGTCGCGATTGTTCTTGTAGAGGTGTGTCGTGGGCTCTTTCCCCGCAGGCCAATGAGCGTCGAGCCGGCTTCCATTGGACAGGTAGATATCAAGCCAGCCGTCCTGGTCGTAGTCAAAGAACGCAATGCCGCTGCCTTTTGTCTCGATGATGACGCGCTTGTGGTCGATGCCGCCCCACACGTTGGGAATGGTCAAGCCGGCCTTCTCCGCAACATCGACAAACTGAACCGGAGAAGCAGGAGTGGTTGCCACAGCAGCTTCCACGCGCAGTGGCCGGTTCCACTTCCACAGCGGAGTAGTGAGCACATCCAGCAGCGCGCTGCCGAGCAGCGTGCAAGAGGTTCCGAGAAAACGCCTGCGCGGAAGGATCATGGGATGACGGAATTATAGAGAGCGCGACCGGAGCTTGGAAAGTTGCGGCTCCGCGTCCGCTTCACAGCGCACGGCGCTCTATTTGCGAGGAACTCGCGGGAACGGGTGCGGCACAACGCCTGCTCCCTCCTTGACGGCAAGGATCTGATCGGCAGGCAGGTTCATCAGCTTATCCACATGGCCGCTGGGCCACGTGATCACCAGCGAATCGACCTTCGTATGCCCCGCCAGGCCAAAATGGATGCGCGGGTCGCTCGAAGACATGTAGCTCGATCCGCCCTTGGCCTGCTGCACCTGCACCATGCTTTCGGATGTCAGTTTGAGCGATGCGCCGATCCCATCCCGGTTGGACTTCGTACCGATCAGCAACACTTCAAGCCAGTGGTTCGCATTGCCACCGTCGTTGCGCAGCAGCTCGGGAGATTCGCCCCGGCAGACCACGGCGATTCCCACCGCCCCGTCATTCAGAAAATCCGCCGTCGCAAGCCCTCGTCCTGCAACCGGCCGCATAAAGTCCGGGCCCATCGCCTCTGAAGCCTTTTCAAAATGTCCACTGCCCAGGTTATGGAACATCAATAGCGGCTCTTTGTAAGTCACCTCACTGTGATAAAGGGCGACGTTATCCACCATAGCGCCGTTCGCCTGGACGATATCCGGCCATCCATCGTTGTCAAAATCAATAAACTTGGCGGCAACACCACTCATCGTGATGGCCTTGTTCCCAATTCCCGAGGAGTAAGTCACATCTGTAAAAGTCCCATCGCCGTTATTGTGGTACAGGCGATTCAATTCAAAGTCAAGATGCGTGATGTAGACATCGAGCAGTCCATCGCCGTCCATATCGGCCGCATCAATACCCATTCCCGCTTCATACCGCCCATCTTCGCTTGCGGCGATCCCGGACAGCAGCGATTCGTCGGAAAAGGTTCCATCGTGGTTGTTTTGGAAATAGAAGTTCGGCCAGGTATCGTTGGCGATGGCGATGTCGGTCCAACCGTCATTATTCAAGTCGGCAAGTACCACGCCCATCCCCTTGGCCTCGGGCAATCCTACCCCTGACTTATCGCTGACATCGGTAAACGTCCCGTCATGGTTGTTCCTGTAGAGCTTGATCCGCTGTCCCTTGTAGTTATTCGGATTGCAGTACGCCCGATAACCTGCGGCACGTTCGCCGCACCACAGATTGTTTTGCGGACTCCAGTCCAGATAGTTGGTCACAACAAGGTCCAGCCAGCCATCTTTGTCAAAGTCAAACCATCCCGCGCTTGTCGACCATTGACCGGAATCAGCCACGCCTGCCTTCGCCGTCACATCCGTAAAGGTCCCATTCCCGTTGTTGTGGTAAAGAATGGCTCGCCCATATCCCGTTACGTAGAGATCAGGAAAGCCATCGTTGTCAAAGTCTCCCACCGCAACACCCTGCCCATAGTGACCTTCGCCACCCACGCCGGCTTTGGCAGTCACATCCGTAAACGTTCCATCGCCGTTGTTGTGGTAGAGCGCAGAGCGCAACGGCTTCGCAGGCTTGTAAGCATCGGTTGCGCCGGCCTGCACAAAGTAGATATCCATCAGACCATCCTGGTCATAGTCAATCCACCCCACCCCGGTCCCCATCGTCTCCAGATAGTACTTCTCTGAACTCTCGGTGGAATCCTGCACAAAGTCGATTCCCGCGGCCTTGCGAATGTCTGTGAAATGGACCGGAATGGCCGTGTCGGCTGCCACCTTTGTCTTCTGGCCCACGACAAAATGCCCAACCCCGGCGATCACGAAGAAGACAAGCAGCGCCAGCGCACGCCGGACCAGGAGCCAGGCAAAGTCCCATCTGCGGGGCTCTCTTCCGCGCAGCGCGCAGGAACATGGGCACTCCATCTTCCCTGCGCGGGTCTCTGGGCTCGACCCATCTCGCCCAATTGCCAGCCCTCTACACGAGGCGCCGTCAGCGCCCGTTTGCCGCACAGAATTGCGGTGCAGACCGCCCGCGCGTTCTCTCATAGCGTACGATCCGCGAGTGAAAAGGCTAACTGCAGAAGTTGTGACTTATCAGCGGCGGTAATGGTGCGGTCAGCGGGCGGCCATGAGGCTGAAGCTCTATCCAGGACCGCTTCTATCTGACTCACTTCAAGACTGCCGCTGGCGCTGCTGTCTCTGAAGCGGTTCAACACTTCTCGTGCTTTCGCAATCTGGCCAGTCTGGAAGTAGAAGACCCCCAGGGTCGAATAGGCGCCCGGCCACTCTGGCATCAGGTCGATCGCTCGATTGAAATCTGCAGTTGCCTCATCAGCCTTGCCCTCGATAACCGCAGTCAAGCCCGCCCCCCAGAACAATTTCCCTGAGGCAGGGATCCTGGCCTGGCCCTGTCTCAAGGTCGCCTTGGCATCGGCCAGGTTTCCCGTACGCAACTCCAGCAGCGCAAGGGAAAGGTAGGCTCCATCGCTATCGGGATTCCGCGTCATCGCGTCCCGGTAGATATGCATCGCCGAAGTAGTGTCTCCGAGATGAGCGTAGATATCGCCAACCAATGAGAGATAAGCGTCATCAGTTTGCGCCGGGGCCGATACCTGCTTCGCCGTCGCAAGCGCCTGCGCGTAGGACCGCTGCTTGAAGTAAGCGTTCGCCAGGTCAAACTTGATGTCATCCGAATTCGGATTGACTGCGAGGGCTTGCTGAAAATGCGCAATGGCATCGCTGTAAAGTCTAAAGCTCGCCAGCAGTACTCCTGTTCCAGCCAGCGTTCGATAATCGCTCGCGCTTAACTCATCCAGTTTCCGGATGGTCGCCTTGGCATCGTCAATCCTTCCCAGCTTCAGATAGGCCTTGCTCAGCAGATACAAATCCTGTGGCTGCTCTGGATGCTTCTTGACCTCTTCGACGACCTGATTCAAATCCAGTTCATTGCGCGCATTCTGGCTCAGCGTCGAGCGGTTATTCAGATAGTCAAAGAGGTGCTCATACGGATAGGGTCCGCCCTGGGAATTCTTTGAGAGCGTTTTGAACACGTTCAGGTCGCGCTCTGCCGCGGCCGTCTCGTGCAGGCTGCGCTCGACCATGGCAAGCTTGTAGAAGCCGCTGGACGGATCGTGGCTGGCCTGCACATACCTGCGAAGCAGCACTTCCGCCTCTGCGAATCGGTGCGCGACAATCCGCAGGTTAGCCAGCTCCAGCAGCGCCTCCGGAAAGTTCGGATTAATGGCAAGTGCCTGTTGAAAATAAGACTCGGCGCCTGCGGAGTTACCTTGCCGTTCCGCGATGAAACCCAGGTTATAGAGGCATAAGGTATTCTTCGGATCAAGCTTCAAGCCTTGATCGAAGTAACTCTTTGCCTCGTCGAAACGTCCTAAGTTGCGGTAGGAAAGCCCCAGGAAAGCATAGGAGCGCGCGGATCCCTCCACCGCGACAAGCTTGTTGAACTCTTGAATGGCCTTATCAACCTTCCCGGCCATGAAGTAACTCTCGCCTAGCGCGGCAAGCATGTCCGCGCGGTTCGGGGCGACCTTCAATCCATCTTCGAGCAGAGGAATCGCATCTTCAAAGTAGCTTTGCGACATGCTCACCTGGGCCATCTGGTACATCACGTCCGGATTTTCCGGTGAAAGCTTGTGCGCCCGCAGCAGCACATCCAGAGCGTCTAGCGGTCGCGACTGGCTGGAGTAGGACTGCGCCAGCAAAGAAAGCGCGTCAACCGACTCCGGCTTCAGTTTCAGAGCGCGGTTCAACGCAAGGTCTGCCTTGGCCGACTGACCCGTGCGGAGATAGACCTCTCCCAGGTTGTAAAGAGTCTCAAATGTCTCCGGCTGCAGCGCGTCTGCCCGTTCCAGCGCCAGTTGCGCCGGCGCATACTGCTTTTGCGAAGCGAGAAAGACTCCCAGCGAAAATTGGACGCGCACCTGATCCTTCGCCTGTTCGGCTAACTCATTCGCCATGCGCAGGCCATCCGCCGCGCGATGGAGCTGAAAGTAAGCCCGCACCAGGTTGAACCGCGAAGCAACGGTCTGCGGATGAATCCGTTCAAGATACGGGATCGCCTGTGCAGCTTCGCCTTTCACCATCAGCAGAGTTCCAAGGTTATAGTTTCCCTCCTGGTCTGCAGGGTTGATGTGGAGTGCCGTCCTGAACTCCTGCTCGGCTAGATCCAGGTGCCTGGTTTCCGCGTAAAGGTTGCCCAGGTTGTTGTGCGTCTTGATGGAGTGGGGAGCCAGCGCCAGTGCTTTCTGGAAGGCCTCCAGAGCTCCCTGATAGTCCATCCTCTCGTCGTCGATAATGCCGAGCAGGTTATACCCCTCCACGCTCAATGGATGAAGCGTCAGTGCGTCCATCGCGGCCGTCCTGGCTTCGTTTAATCGGTGTTGCTGAAGCAACTCCTGCGCTTCACTGAAGTCGGCAGTCGCATGGGATGGTCCTTGCTGTGCATCGCACACAAAGCAGGCGCAGAGGCTGCTGCAGACAAGAAGTCCGGCAATGAATGGAACGCGCAAACGCTGCGCCATGGCTTCACGGCTCTTCTGTCTTCCACGGCGCAGACTTGTTGCGTTCGCGAGGTTTTTCAGGGCATTCATCGTAGCATTTCCAGATTCCGCTTCGCTTCGGCATTCTCGGGCAGTACTTGCAGCATCTGTTCGAGAACCGAACGTGCCTTTTCTTTTTCATTCAGCATCAGGTCAAGCCGGGCCAGGTTCAGATACGACTGCCCATAACTCGGCGCCACCTTGATTCCCGCTTGAAACTGATCCATCGCTTTCGGATAGTTCTGCTCGCGAACGTAGACCACTCCGAGATTGTTAAGCGCCTCGGGATAGTTAGGCCGCAGACTGATGGCCCTGGTCAGAAACTCCTCCGCTTTCTCTAACTGGTCTTGCTGCGCGTAAAGCATGCCCTGGCTATAGCTGACCTCCGGATCGTCGGGCTGTTCACGCATGGCTTGGTCCAGGTAAGTCGCAGCTTTATCAAACTGCTTCATCCTCCGGTACACATTCCCCAGATTGAGCAGTGCAATGGCGTAGCCCGGCCTCAATTGCAGTGAGCGCTCAAAGTCCGAGATGGCCTCATCCGCCCGTCCCTGCTGTGCCGCCATCATGCCAAGATTATTCCACGCCTCCGGATAATCGGGCTTCAGCGCCACCGTCTTCTGCAGATACCCGGCGGCAGCCTCCAGATTGTTCCTGCGCAGGCTCAGCGTTCCAAGGTTATAGTATGCGTCGGCGTCATTGGGTTTGGCGGCGATCACCTGTTGAAACGAGTCCCACGCCTGCTCCAGGTATCCATGCTGAAACATGGCTACGCCATACGTGAAGTCGTTGCGCTGAAAGGCATCCTGCACAAGCATTCCGCGAAAGGGAAGCGCCTTCGCCATGCGCGCTTCCTGGCTCGTGGGCACTTGTCGCACATCCGCAGCCATCTGCGCGGGATCGTTGAGGCCCTGATAGACCCTCACGATCATGCCCTCGCCGTCGATGAGAAAGGAAGTCGGAAGGCCGAGATTTCTGCGGCGGTCGAACAGATGCTCATAGATGATGTTGTAGATGCCTGCCATCTCCGTCGTCGCAAACAGCACGGAGAAAGAGAAGTGTTTCTGTGCGGCATACGTCCGCGCGGCGTCTGCGTCGGGCTGTTCGTCCACGTTGACCGCCAAGACATGCACGCCGCCGCGCTCAAACGCAGGCCTCTCTCCGCGCAGCGATTGCAACTGCTCCAGGCTTACGGGAGCGTTCATAGACCAGAAGGTGAGCAGCACGAAGCTTCCCCGCAGGGCTTTCAGGGTGTGCGATGTCCCAGCAAGGTCCGGCAGGGAGAACTCCGGAGCCTTCAGCGGCTGAATGAGCCATGTCCCCACCGTGGTGGGCAGCGAGTCACCCGTTTGCGCAAGAGACGGCTTCTCGAAAGGGGCAGGTGTCTTTGCGAACGGCTTGGCTTGCACGGCCTGCGAGCCCTCTTCAATCGCAATCCGCTGGTTTGCAGCCAGATTCTCAAAGACCTGCGAGCTTCCGTTAGGCCAGCGCACCGTTGCGCGAATCGATCCTTCGTGTGTGCCTACGCCGAAAAAAAGCTCCTTGGTGTGTTGCGCCAGAAAGCCGGTTCCTGCCTGCAGATATTTGGTCTGGCGCAGTTCGCCCGCCTCCACCGTCACGGATGCCCCGATCGCATCCCGATTGCTGTTTCTGCCTCGCAACCGAAAACAGATTGACTTTCCAACCTGCTCCATCGCGTTATGCACAACGCGCAGTTGCGGAGCGTTGCGATTCTTGAGGACCACTTCGAGTCGGCCGTCATGGTCCAGATCAGCCAGCGCAAAAGATCGGCTGTCCTCAAGAAAATCCAGTCCGGAAGGGCCGGAAATCTCTGAGAAGGTGCCGTCGTGATTATTGGCGAACAGAACATTTCTTGCTCTTCCATGCCACGAGTAGTCAGAGCGAACCAGCTCGTTAATGGCGTTCCATCCGCGCTCGTAGGCCAGTGCGGGCGTTGTGTCCTCTGAGGATCGCGCCACCACCTGCCGCCAGAAAAAGCTTGCCAGATCCTCAGGATTGGCGCCCGTAATGTAGCCGTTTGCGACATAGAGATCGGCGTAGCCGTCGTGATCGAAGTCCAGGAAGTCAGAGGACCACGACCAGCGGCCCATCTCCACGCCCGCCGCCCGGCCGACGTTGCTGAATGTCCCGTCTCCCCGGTTTCGATACAGTGCATTGCCGCGCGCATGACGCTGATACAGCTCCCGAATTTGCGCAGGCGCATGCGCGTGAAACTGGGGCTGCCCGGCAACCCGCTGCCCCGCCGCTTCCCACATGCTCGGCACGTACGCATCCTGGCGGCCGTCATTGTCAAAATCGCCCCAGCAGCAGGCCATTCCCGCCCCTACGCCCTCCACACCCGCCTGCGCGGAAACATCGGTGAATGTTCCGTTCCCATTGTTGCGGTAGAGCTGCGAAGTGCCAAAGTCATTGGAGACAAACAGGTCTGGCAATCCGTTGCCGTCGGCATCGCCCCACGCGCAGGAGAAACTGTACCGGTTGTTCTCCACATCAAGCCCCGCGGCCTCAGTCATCTCCACAAATGTGCCGTTCCCTTCGTTATGGAACAGGCTGTTGGGCGGCCCGTTGCGCGCGTCGTAGTAGGGAATGGGATAGTGATACTGATCGAGGCCCAGGTAATACATGTAGAGGCAGAAGTAGATATCCACGCGCCCGTCGCGATCGTAGTCCGCAATCGCCGCGTGCGTGAAGGTGCCCTGCGGAGGCCGCTTGAACTTGAACGCGTCGCGCTTCAGCAGGAAGGTGCCATCTCCCTGATTGCGAAACAGCAGCGGTCCTGTCCCGCACACCACCAGCAGGTCCTGCAGGCCGCGATTGTCAAAGTCAGCGAATAGCGCAGAGGCGGTATTGTCCAGAACGCCCACTCCAGCCCGCTCTGTCACGTCTTCAAACGTGCCGTCTCCGCGATTGTGATACAGCCGGTTCGGCAGCCCCGCCGCCTGGCACACATACAGATCGTCAAATCCGTCATTGTCATAGTCGCCCATCGCCAGGCCGTTATTGCAGTAGAGGTCCATGCCGACTGCGCCATCCAGCGTGGTGCGCCAGTAGTCGGCGCCGTGGAGCAGCTGGTTTCTGTATGACTCCGTCCTGCCCAGCGCGCTCTCGGTCACATCGATAAATGCCTGGCCCACCAGCATCGAGACCGTCTCTGCATCCACTTCCCACCGCAGGGCCTTCCAGCCTTGTGCAGCGCTGTTTTTCCAGTGGATGAGCCATGAGCCAACCCGCTCCTCCAGCTTGCCATCCTGTCGTTTCGCCACCAGGTCATATCGAATCCGCGTGTGAACGCTCAACGCCGCGCCCTCGACCGCCTCAATCGCGTAGATTTCGAACTCAGCGGTCTTGATGGTCTCCAGCTCTTTCAGCCACTCCCTCAGTCCCTCCGCAAAACGCTCGCGGCTCACCCCAGTTACGGGCGCAAACGTCCGGATAAAAACGTCGATTCCGGGCGTGGAGCGGATCTTCCGCTCGTTCCCTCCGCCCAGGAACGTGGCATCGAGCGAGGCTTCCATCCACTCCAGCGGCGCTGCGTGATCGCGCACGGACCCCCGCAAATCCTCGCTCCACCGCGCGAAGATCTTCTCGATTTCAAACGCGTATCGCTCTGTGATGTATTGGTCCGAACCCGGAGGCACGAGGCGCAGCAGATCGGCCAGAGGCGATTCCGTCGGGTAGTGAGGCGTGTACCGCGCATCCGCCAGCGCCATGGGCATCTCGCTCGTTGCTGCCCTTGCCTGCGCGCCAACTGCCCCATGGAGACCCATCAGCGGGGCCGCACGAAGAACTACCGGGGTGAGCCCCAGGCCCTTCAGGAAAGTTCGCCGGGAAATGAGTGCGTTTTGATCGCGCTGCCTAAGCATGATGCCAGTTGATCCCGGGAACCTCTCAGGTTTTTCGCATCATAGCACTCGACCGGCTCTGCCGCACCCGGCCCTGGAATCGGGGAGCTTGATCCAGTTCGCGCGAAAGGCACGGGCCGATCAGCCGGGTCCCAGCCCCCTCCGGCCTGCCTCCAGCCGGGGAACAGACCCGGCCCCGCGGTATCTGCGTTTCAATACAAGAATCTTGAGCACCCCGCAGGCCAGCCCCGGCCGGAGAAGGGGGATCGCACGGGATACAGCTGCAAATATATCATTATAAATATTTTATATGGCGATCGCTGCCCATCGAACGAGCCACGGTCGTTTGCCGGCGCGGCCTGCTCCATCGAATCTCTGACTAATAGCTCAAACTTTTGGTTGACAAAAACATTTTGGATAAACTAATGTTCCGTCGAAGTCGAGCAACGTGTATGAAAAGGTTTACAAGTTGCCGGCTGCTCCAGGGGCGGGCTCGATCCAAAGAAAATCGTCCCAAAAGTGATGCGAAGAAAGTTAAGTGACGGAGGTTTCGGAATGAGCCGTGATCGCAACACAAATCGCTGGGTGCGCGTGGCAGTTGGCGCAGCCCTTGCATGCTTGTGCTTCGTCCTGTTGCAGGGAAGAAGCGCTTTTGGCCAGGTAGACGAAGGAGCCATCACAGGTACCGTGCTCGATACCTCAGGCGCGGTTGTGCCCAACGCACAGGTCACTCTGAAAAACACCGACGTCGGCTTAACGCTTGAAACAAAGTCCAGCGCCAGCGGCAGTTACACCTTCTCGCCGCTCCGCATTGGCCATTACACAGTGACCGTAAGCGCTCCCGGCTTTGCCACCACGACCCAGAAAAACCTGACGCTGCAGGTCGCGCAGGTCCTGCAGGTCAACGTGCAGCTCAAGCTTGGACAAGCCAGTGAGACCGTCGAGGTCAGCACCGCGCCGCCCCTGCTCCAGACGGAAGAAGCCTCGGTCGGCCAGGTGATCGGCTCGCAGGAAGTGAATGCGCTGCCCTTGAACGGACGCAACTTCACCTTCCTCGCGCAGCTCGGCGCCGGCATGCAGACGCCCCAGGCAGATACCCGCGGCAACGCCGCCAGCGGCGCGTTCTCCGCCAACGGCCTTCGTCCAGCGCAGAATAACTACCTGCTCGACGGCATTGACAACAACTCCAACGCGGTCGACTTCCTCAACGGAACCAACTTCGTTGTTCTGCCCCCCGTCGACGCCATTCAGGAGTTCAAGGTGCAGACCGCGGACTTCAGCGCGGAACTGGGACGCTCAGCTGGCGCGGTGATGAATGCAACCATCAAATCCGGCACCAACAGCCTTCACGGTGCGGCATGGGAGTTTTTCCGCAACAACGTTCTGGACGCCAAGGACTGGTTTGAGAAGAACACGCCTACTCAAATTAATGCTCCGTTGCGCCTGAATCAGTTCGGCGCTTCCGCCGGCGGGCCGATCATCAAGAACAAGATATTCTTCTTCGGCGACTATGAAGGTTATCGCCGTGTCCAGGGCAACACGACCGGCATCCTCACGGTCCCAACAATGAACGAGCGCAACAGCGGATACACCAACCTCACGGATATCCTTTCCGCCAACTCCTCCGCTTCGCCCAGAACAGATGCCCTCGGTCGCAGCATTCCGGCCGGCGTCATTCTTGATCCAGCCACCACGCGTGCAGTCACAGCCGGCTCGGTCGATCCCGTTTCCGGCCTGACTGCAGTCAGGACCGACTATGTTCGCGATGCCTTTGGCTGCTCGGCCGGGCAGACCACCGTTTCGATCGCGAACTGCCCTGGGCTGAATCAACTTCCGGCCGGAAGAATTGACCCCAACGCTGTGAAACTGCTCAATCTCTTCCCGAACCCGACCAGCCAGGCCCTGACGGGTAACTTTAACGCCAGCCCCAATCTTTACGAACACAAGAACACATTCGATATACGGTTCGACATCAACCCGCGGCAGCAGGATCAGATATTTGCCCGGTTCAGCTATAACGATGACCCGCAGTACATCCCCGGTCCCTTCGGCGGCATTGCGGACGGCGGCTCGTTCCAAGAGGGCATTCAGACGGCAAAATCGGCGCAGGATGTTGCCGGCTATACCCACACGTTCAACTCGACCACCATCAACCAGGCGCGTCTTGGCTTCACCCACTTGCACACCACGCGCTTTGGACCGGTTGGCGGACAAAGCGGCATCCCGGCGCAGTTCGGCATCCAGGGAATTCCGCAGGTGAATGAGAATGGCGGCTTGCCCGCGTTCGGCTTCGGCGGCCTTGCCACACTGGGAAGCAACAACTTCCTACCCTCCGACGAGGTCAGCCAGACCATCCAGGTCACGGACGACTTCACCAAGATTTACGGCAATCACAGCTTCAAGATGGGTATCGAGTATCAAAACGTAAAGTTCTCGACGTTGCAGCCAGCGTGGTCGAGAGGCCAGTTTGACTACAACGGTTCTTTTGCTGATATCCCGAACAACAACAACAACTCCAACGGGATGGCGCAGTTCCTGCTGCCACCTGAGGCGGCGACGGTTCCCGGCGGCATTAACTATTCCGGCGGCTCCGATCAGGTCTATGCGTCGAACATCAACAAGACTTACGACCAGAAGATGTACTTCGCCTCCTACTTCCAGGACGACTACAAGGTGACCCCCAAGCTGACGCTGAACCTTGGCTTGCGCTGGGATTACTTTGGACCCATCAACGAAACCAACGGCGGCCAGGCCAACTTTGTGCCCAGCGGAGCGCCCAACAACAAACCGGAGTACCTCATCCCGGCAACCGGAAAAGATGTCCGAGATTTGTCCACAAGTTTTACGACCCTGCTGGCAAAGGATGGAATTGCCCTTGACAGTACGAACAGTTATGGGCAAGGCCTGGTCCAGACGCAAAAGGCGAACTTTGCCCCTCGCGTAGGATTCTCCTATGAAATCACTCCGAAGTTAGTCGCTCGCGGTGGCTTCGGGATTTTCTACAACTCGTTTGAGAATCAGGGATATGGACCGAACATTGGAGAGAACTATCCCTTCGTCTATAACTTTGACTTTGTTGCGCAAGGTGCGGACAGTGAGGTGGCCCCTGTAAGCCTCAACACGCCGTTCGCCGGTTGCGCAACGGGCGGGCCAGGTGGAACCGCGACCTTCGAGTCGGGCTTCTCCTGCATCCAGTTCACGCCCACCCAGGTCAATGCTTCCGGCCTGGGCTTGCAGGGACTTCAGTTCGACTACCAGACACCCCGCACGTACAGCGCGAACCTCACCTTCCAGTACGCCCTCACGCGCACCTTGTCCGCACAGGCCGCGTATGTGTTTACGGATGGCCAGAATCTGCAGGCAGGTGTCGGTACCAACAACGTGAGCGTGCTGCTTCCCGCAGGGCATTCCACATCAGATACCTATCCGAACAACGAGGTTCCGTTCCCTGACTTCTCGCACGGTTCGAGTTACCAGACCACGGTGGGTAGCAGTCAGTACCACGGCCTGCAAACCCTCCTCCAACAGTCGTACTCCAATGGGCTTACATTCCTGTTGGCATATACCTTCTCGAAGACGATGTCCGACGCAGGCGATCTGCTGAATGGTGGCAGTACAGGCGGTTATCGAGCTCCAGACGTGCCGGGCCTCGGCCCCAAGTTCGACTGGGCTCTGGCGGACTTCGACATCCGGCAGGTTCTGCACTTCAGCGGTGGATATGCACTACCCCTCGGCAAGAATCAGCGCTTCCTCAACTCAGGACGGCTGATGGACGCAATCGTTGGTGGCTGGTCCGCAAACTGGATCGTAACCCTCCAGGGCGGTCAGCCGCTCAACTTCGGCTGCCCGACTGGAACAACCTCCGGAACCGGTTGCAATGCCGTCAAGGTTCCGGGACAGAGTCAAAAGCTCGGGATTCACACCAAGAACGTGGGCGGCACCAACTACCCGGTCTGGCTTGGCAATCCCAATGCCTTCCAGCAGCCTTGCGTGCTCGGGCCGAACGGTCCCATTCCCAACACGCCCGCCGGTTGCGTCCAACTGACAGGCAGCGCCATCCTGGGTGATGCCCCGGGCCAGACATCCACTCCGGGCTTCCATCGTATGGACTTCTCGATGTTCAAGGCCTTCCAGCTCAATGATCGTTTCTCGATGCAGTTCCGCACCGAGATCTTCAACATCTTCAACCATCCGAACTTCAATGCGCCGAACTTCGGGGGCAATGGCGTGGTAGCCATCCCGAACTCCGGCAACTTCACCAACCCGAACTTCGGCGAGATTGGCTCCACGCGCGATGCTCCCTTCGATCCGCGGCAGATCCAGTTTTCTCTGAAGCTGTACTACTAGGCTAGAATGAAGACACCCCGGGAAGGCCAGGTTCACCTGGCTTTCTCCCGGGGTGTTCTTCTGCGTAGCGCATTGCTCACGCGGTTCACTCGGAGGCAGTCGGTGAGCAAAGGGTCTCATCTCCGCCGTATCGTCTTTCCTCTTCTGCTCGCGTTCCTCCCCTGCGTCGCCTCCGGGCGACTTTCCGCCCAGCAGCTTTCCAATGCGCAACTCGACGCCCAGTATCAGTCTGCAGTCGCTGACTATAACGCAGGCCGCTTTGAGCAGGCCGCGGGCCTGCTGGAAAATGTGCTGCCGTATGCCTCCAGAAGTTACGTGGTGCACGAACTGCTGGGGATGGTCTATGCTTCGCTCTCGCAGGACGAAAAAGCCCTCGACCAACTCAAACTTGCCGTGCAACTCAAGCCGGATGCGGCGGACGCCAGAACCAATCTCGGAGCTTTCCTGTTGCGTACCGGGAAGCACGCCCTGGCGGGAGAGCAATTCCTCAAGGCCCAGCAGCTTGCTCCCCAGGACTACGAGGCCAACCATGACCTCGGCGAGTTCTATGTCCAGTCCGGCAGAATTCAGGATGCGCAGCCGTTTTTGGAGAACGCCTGGCACATCAATCCTGATGCTTACGGAAACAGCTACGACCTCACAATGGCGGACTTTCAGTTGGGCAAGCTGGCAGGGGCGCGCGAGGTTGCCGCGCATACCCTGCAGAAGAACAACACCGGAGAGCTGCACAACCTGCTGGCCCAGATTGATGAGAAGGATGGCAAGTTTGTGGATGCCGCCAATGAATATGAGACCGCGGCTCACATGGATCCCAGCGACGACAACCTGTTTGACTGGGGCAGCGAAATGCTTCTCCACAGAACCTACGAGCCGGCGATCACGATCTTTCAGCAGGCAACGCTTCGTTATCCAAAGTCGCCGCGGCTGTTCATCGGCCTGGGGCTCGCTCTCTACTCGCGCGGCAAATACGACGAGGCCGTCAAGGCCCTGCTCACCGCAGCCGATCTTGCCCCGGCCGACGCGCGATGCTACTACTTCCTGTCCAAAGCCTATGACAGCTCGCCAACCCAGGCCGATGAAGTGACTGCGCGGTTCCAGCGCTATGCCCAGCTCAAGCCGGACGACTCCCTCGCACAGTACTACTATGCCCTCAGCCTCTGGAAAGCCAAGCGCTCGCAAAGCGGTACAGTGGACATCCCCGCTATCGAGGCGCTTCTGCAAAAGTCCATCGCGTTGAATCCATCCTTTCCCCAGGCCCACGTGCAGCTTGGCGACCTCTATGCAGACCAGCATCAGTATGAGAAGTCAGTTCCTGAATATGAGCGCGCCCTCGCTTTGGACCCCAACATTTCCGACGCACACTACCGTCTCGGAACCGACTACGTCCACGTAGGACAACGCGAAAAGGCGCAGCAGGAGTTCGCGACCTACCAGAAACTCCGCGCCGACCACCTCGCCGAGATCGACAAGGAACGGGCCGAAGTGAAACAGTTCGTCTACACGGCCAGGAATCCCGAACCAACCAAGCCATGAGTTACGTTTCAAATCGTCTTGGCCCCAATGATGGAGGATGCTGCGCTGAACCCCTTTGATCCAGCTCTCGGTTTAAGCCGAACCAGGCGCGATTTTCTCAGGGACGCCGCGCACCTGACAGTCGGCGGCGCCTTCCTCGGTGCCAGTCCCCTCATGCGCGCAGAGAGCGCGCGCAAAAAACGCAAGATCATCGTGATTACCTTCGGCGGCGGCGCGCGCGATCAGGAAACCTTCGCGCCCGAGGGCCAGGAAAATATCCCCCATCTGCTCAGCGAACTTATTCCCCAGTCCAGCTTCTTTACGCACGTCACAAACCAGGGAATCCTCGGGCACTATGTTGCCACGGCCAGCCTCACCACCGGAACCTACGAAACGCTGAATAACTTCTCCGCAGTCCCGCCGGAGCACCCCACCATCTTTGAGTACTTCCGCAAAGATCTTCACCGTCCGGCCTCTGATGCCTGGGTCGTTGCCCCGAGCAACGGCTTCAATCGCATCGGCGAGAGCGATTGCCGGTCCTATGGCCAGGGACTCGGTGCCGCGGTCATCCTCCCCAAGCATCTGCTCACCGCGGCCAGCTCCGGCTCGTCGCGGGACTTCGATCACCTGCTGCGCGATAACTACGAGAATCCTCTCTATACGCCGCCGCTCGGCGGAAGCGAATTCGAACTGCGCCAGCTCGATCAGGTTCTGCGCCTCTCCGTAGATGACTTCACCGCCCATGCGCGCACCCTGTCCAGTCCCGACGAGCTTTCCGTCTACATCGCCAAGCGCCTCATGCAGCAGGAGGCGCCGAGTCTGCTCTGGATCACCATGCACGACATCGATATCGCGCACTCCGGTGCATACTCCCTTTACATCGATGGCATCCGGCGCACAGACCGTCTCTGCCTCGAACTCTGGAAAGCGGTCGAAGCCAATCCCGAGTACGCCGGCAACACCACCATGTTCATCCTCCCGGATTTCGGCAGAGACTCTGACTACGATGCGGGCGGCAACGGCTTCCAGCACCATCGCACGGGTGATATCGCCAGCCGCACCACATGGATGATCGCCCTCGGAGCCGGCGTGCGACAGGGCATGGTCTTTGACTCGCCCATGCAGTCCGTTGATCTTGTCCCCAGCCTCGGTGCCATCATGGGCTTCCATCCCGTCCAGTCCTCCGGCCACCCGATCCAGGAGTTGTTGTAACCGCCATGCAGCCAAAGGATCTCCAGGCCGTGCAGTTTGCCGCCTATCCCGCCCAGGCCAGGCAGACGGCCGTCGCGCACCTGGATCTCTTCCGCCAGCTACCCCTCAGCTTTCTCCCCAGCATGCTCCGTGAAATCAGCGACTACGATTTCAAGTTCCCTGCGGAGCGTGCCTTCATCGACGGCGAGCTGGCCTGTCTGAGCCGTCTCTCCCCCGCAGAAATCAGCGACTGGTTTCAGGCTTTCTCGGGCATCTCCATCTCGCCCAAGCTGGCAGAGTTCGATTGGGTCAATCAGCCGGCGCAGTTCGTCGAGCAGCAGTCCGCCTATCTTTGGTCCACACATCAGTTAGACAATTTCCGCAAAGCGGCCACCGAATATGGTGAGCGGCTGCAGGCCACCCGGCCTCCTGAACACTTGCCCCTCCGGCGGCTTGGCATCGTCGTCATCGGGCAGGATGTGGCAGACTACAGCGCCCCGCTGTTTCGCAATCTCCGCCCGCATGGAACCACATTCACCCAGGTCAAGGCAGAGAATGGTCTCGCCCAGTTGCTCGATTCCGTCCAGTCCCGAGCCCGAAGTGTTCCTGAACCATACGCCCACTGGTATATTGACGGCGGCGCAATCAGCGGCAATATCGACCCTTCCGTGACCTGTCTTTCCTACCACGGTCTGCAGCCCGTCCGGTCCGCGCTCCTCAGCTTCATGCAGCAGCAGATTCAACGTCCAGGCATGGGCCCGGAAGAGCTGCGCACGCGCCTTGCCCAGATGTCGCCTGCCGATCTCGGCATGGATCCCGCCGAAGATCCAGTCCTTAGCCGCTTTCAGGTCAAGCTGCTTACCGAGGGCTCCGGCACGCAGATCTTCAGCACCACCTTTGCGCAATGGGCCACCCGCGAAGCCCTCCGGCGCGCCCAGGCGCTCACGCTCATGGTCAACTTCGCCCCGCGCCAGCGCCAACTCCCCATGAACGAGATGCTGTCCAACCAGAACCCCAACCCGTCACTCGACCCGCTCGGATCCTTGATTGATGCGGATATGGGCGCGTATTACCACTGGATCAACCAGCAGCGCCTTCCCGGCGCGCAGGAGTCTGCATTCGTGGCCTGGTTTCAGGGCCATGCACTGGCTCTTGTCATCGGGCCCACGCTGCCGCGCGGCGTTCAATCCAGTTCGACCACGAGCCTCGCCGAGCTCGTCCAGCTTGCGCTCGCCTGAAGGCTCGTGTCCCGCGGCGTTGATGAAACTCTTTTTCTGCGCCTATAATCCACGCAACTTTGATTTCACCATGCGTTACGCAGCAAGACTCAAGGGACACCTTGAGTGAGGTTGTCTTTGGAAACTGATTCTTCTCACCGAACCCGCGACGACACGGCACTTGTCGAGCCGCCTGAGGCCTTCGTCGACATCAGCAAGCGCAACTTTCTGCGTGCAGCGGGGCTTCTCGTTGCCGGTTCCATGCTCCCTCAACTGTGCGCCCAGCAGGAAGCCGCCAGCACCCCCGGCTCAGGTCATAAAATCATCGTCGTCATCATCGGAGGCGTGCGCCGCGCAGAAACCTTCGCCCCGCAGGGCGTCCAGAACATTCCCCACCTCACCCGCGATCTGTTGCCCGATGCGCTCTTCTTTCCCCACGCACGCAATGAGGGCGTCACCGCCCACTTCAACGCCATCGCCAGCATCCTCACCGGCAACTGGCAGCGCGTGGATGACTGGGGCAAGCTCGCGCCCACCACGCCCACGCTCTTTGAGCAGTTCCGCAAGGACCTTGGCGCCCACCGCAGTGAAACCTGGATGGTCGCCAGCAACAAGGCCCTCACCAGCCAGATCGGCGCCAGCTCCTCCGCGCAATACGGCGAGGCCTACGGCGCAAACGTAGTCTTCCCCAAGCAGCTTATGCTGATGGCCGTCGAGGAAGCGCTGCGAGGCGGAAGGACCGCCAGCATGGCAGACCGCGCCAAGGTTCAGGCCGAGCTCGAGTCGGCCCTCGAAGGCAGCAATTATGAAGGTCTCGGATGGAATGTCTTCGACGCCTCCGATCAGCTCGACCCGCGCGTCCAGGGCAGCATCAAGTCCGCAATCGCCAGCTTCGTCCGCAATGATGGACCCACCTCCGGCGACGAGCTCACCTTCTACATGACGCGCGAGATCATGCGCAAGTTCGCTCCGTCTGTCTTGACCGTCGCCTTTTCTGATGTGGAGGCGGCGCACTTTGGCTCGTTCGCCATGCACCTTGCCGGAATTCGCACTATAGACCGTCTCGCCTGGCAGCTCTGGCAGGAGGTCCAGCAGAATCCCGAGTATCGCGGCAAGACCACCATGTTCATCCTTCCGGAATTCGGCAGAGATCCTGACGGATCATCCACCAACGGCTTCTTCAACCACCGCGCCAATGAAGAGTCGACGCGGGACTCATGGATGATGGCCCTCGGCGCGGCAGTCGACAAGCCGCAGGTGATTGAAAGACCCATTCGCCACGTCGATCTTTGTCCCACTTTTGCCGGCCTGCTCGGATGCCGACCGATCGATGCGCAGGGCGTCCGCCTCGGAGAATTCCATGCCTGAGATCCCCGCGGACCTTCCGATCGAGCTTCAACATGCCATCGCCGACGGCCTGCTTGAGCGCCTGCCCCTCACCTTTCTGCCCTTCGTCCAGCAACAGCTTCGCGAATGGGATTTTCTGTTCCCCAACGAGCACAAGTCCGTGCAGCGGCTTCTTCTCTACGTTGCCAGCCTCACTCCCGCTCAATCCGCCGCGCTCTTTAGCGACGTCGTGCAACTCGAAGAAAAAATGGGAGTGCGTACCTGGCAGTTTTCCACCACAGAGCAGACCATTCAGAACTCATCGCTGCTGGCCCGCTCGCCCTATTTCCAGCAGTGGCGTCAGGCGGTCCAGGCCGTCTTCAACGCCGCGGACGCCTATGCAATCAGGACGCAGCCCAATGCAGCCGCAACCCGCAACCGGCTCGTCCTGCTTGACATTCCTGGACATCTGCCCGTGGAGCGGGCAACCGTCTGGGACCGGTGGCAGGGGATCGGCTTTGCCCAGCCGGTTCGCATTCCCGATGCCGCGCGTACCTCCGGCTCGCTCGCCTTTCTGCTGCTCGGCGAGCCGGACCACGACGCCGCCTCGTCCACCGGCGTGCTCCGCGCATCGCAGCAACATGCCGAGGCCGCGCCCGCGCAGGCCTGGATCATCGATGCCGGGGACAGCCTTGCTCAGGCAGCCCTCCGGCGGCTGGCCGGTTCCACCGCCAAGCCTGCTCCCACGCTCCTCGGTTACAAGGAGCTTGATGCCTACCGCCAGAAATTTTCCCAGCAGATGAATTCCATGCGCAAGGATCTGGCCGATGCCGATGCCGTCTATGACCGCCTGCGCAGCGTCGATGTCCGGCCCTGGTGCCCGCCTGAAGTCGCAGAGCCTTCGGTCCGTGAGTTTGTCAGGTCGCTTTTCCTCTCCGGCAATGGCGCCGTCATCTTCGGCAATTCCTTTGTGGAGTGGGGCGCTTCCGAGGCGCTGCGGCGTGCCCGTCCCGCCCTGCTTGTGGCCCAGTTTGACGTGCGGCCCCGCCCCAAACCCTTCACCGGCGTAGCCGTCTTTGACAACCCTGACCAGGTCAATCCGCTGCCGTCCGTCGATGACCCACAGGGCAGCTCCCTCGATGCGCAGATGCTGGCGCTCTACATCTGGCTCGCGGCAACCCGCTACGAGGAGTACCAGCACGCCACCGTATGCGTCTGCCTGGCCGACAGCATCGCTGAGGCCTACGTTATTGCCCCGCCCGAGTTCGCCCTCACCCGCTCGGCCGACCCCTTGCCGCTTGAATCCCTGCGCCACCAGCTCTCCGCCTGGCTTGCCTGACCGGATGCGCTCCGCCCCAGCCCGGTAGCCCGCGCCTTGACAGCGCCAATTTGCGCTTCCTACAATAACATTAGGCTTGGTCGCCAGCCTACTTTAAGAGGCTGATAGCACTCTACTTAGCGCGCCACTCGAAAATGCGTCGCAAACGGTGCCCACCAGCCGGAAGACCGGCGGCCAAAGGGGAGCGGAACAGATGCCCGAAGTGCGCGTCAGTCCCCGAGAGCGGCTGGTCTTGACGGCCATCATCGAGCTCTACATCGCCACAGGCGAACCTGTTGCCTCTCAGGCAGTTGCGCGCTATTTCGCCAACAAGGAAGGACTCAGCTCCGCCACCATCCGCAACGTCATGGCCACCCTGGCCGAGACGGGCCTGCTGGAGCAGCCGCACACCTCCGCCGGGCGCGTCCCTACCGCCGCGGCCTTCCGTTACTATGTCGAGCAGATTACCCGCCCCGACGCCCAGTCCGGCCGGTTTGCCGCGCTCAAGGATGCCTCGCCGCTCAGCGATGCCCGCCGCGATCAAATCGAAGACAGCTTCAGCGGCGTTGCCTCCAGCGCGGAATATCTCGAGCGCACCTCGCATGTGCTCGCGCTCATCTCCAGCGGCCTCGGCGTTGCCCTCGCAGGCTCCGCTACCCCGCAGGTGCTTGAGCACATTCACTTTTCCCGGCTTTCCGCGGGCCGCGTGCTCGCAGTGCTCGTTACCCAGGCCGGCGCAGTCCTCGACCGAGTCCTCACCCTCGACCACGAGCTCTCCCACGTCGATCTTGAGACCGCCGCCCGCTATCTCAATGAAAACTTTCGCGGTTGGCTCATCGAGCGCATCCGTGCGGAGATCGCCCGGCGCATGGAGATCGAGCGCGCCGCCTACCATCAGATGCTCACTTCCATCGAGGAACTCTGTCGCAAGGGCGCTCTCGAGGCCGGCGAAATTTCGCCCCCCATCTACGTTGACGGCATGTCTAACCTCATCGCCGCGGAGGTCGATCGCGGACGCCTCCGCCAGATGCTCCTCGCTCTCGAAGCCAAACAGCGCCTCGTCGAACTCCTCACCGCTTATGTGGACGGCCACCAGCAGGAGGTGCGCGTGGTGGTCGGCCTCGACGAAACTTCGCCCGCCATGCAGGACCTGGTCCTCATCGGTGCACCAGCGCGCCTCGGCGGCGGCAACCTCGGCACCGTTGCCGTCATCGCGCCTACGCGTATCCAATATCAGGAGATGATTCACGCCGTCCGTTACATTGCGGGTCTTTCCCAGCGGCTTCTGGATCTGCCCGCCGAGTAAGCTGCGCCCCGCACCGCCTGCCGCGCATCCAAAACGTGTTACCGTAAACGAGCCACGGGCCAAAATCAAGGCGACCCCTGGCCGTGTCGCGCTTGGGCGGCGCCTGCCGCGGAATTTATCATTGAAGAAGATAGCAAAAGTCCTTCGGAGTATGCGTAAAGGTATGCCACAACAGGAAGCAGAAGTGACGTCGCAGCAGTTCGACCAGCCCGCGACGGCGGAGCCCGAGACCCCGGAAGTCGAGGTGCAGCAGTCCGCAGCCCAGACTGGTCCGGAACTGGACCCCGGCAATCAGAACATTTTCAACCAGGCCGCGCCCAGTCAGGCTGAGTTCGACGAGCTCAAGGCGGCCTATGACCAGTTGAAGACCGAGCGCGACCAGCTCGTAGACCGCGTCGCCCGCCTCCAGGCCGAGTTTGAGAACGCACGCAAGCGCGCCGAGCGAGAGCGCCAGGATTTCAGAGACTTCGCCACCGGCAGCGTTATCGAGCAGTTCCTGCCCGTGCTCGATAACTTCGAGCTGGCCCTCAAGTCCTCCGGCTCTGCGGAGCAGCTTCGCTCCGGCGTCGAGCTCATCGTCAAGCAGATGGAAGACGTACTCCGCCAGCTCCAGGTGATCCCCGTGCCGACGATAGGCCAGGAATTTGACCCGCGCCACCATGAGGCCCTCGGCTCCATCGAGCGCGACGATCTGCCCGACCAGCACATCGCGGAGGAGATTCGCCGCGGCTACAAGATCCGTGAACGCCTGCTGCGCCCCGCCCTGGTGCGCGTGGCCTCCAACCCCAAACAGACTAGTGAGTGAGATACAAGACCGACGTGAGCAAAGCCGATTACTATGAAGTGCTGGGCGTCTCCCGCGATGCCAGCGATCAGGAACTGAAAAGCGCCTACCGTAAGCAGGCCATGAAGTATCACCCTGACCGCAATCCCGGTGACCACGCAGCCGAGGAAAGATTCAAAGAGGCCAGTGAGGCCTACCAGGTGCTCAGCGACGCCGACAAGCGCGCCGCCTACGACCGCTACGGCCATGCAGGCGTCAACGGAGCGGGCGCGCCGGGCGGCTTCAGCGGCTTCTCCGGTGGAGTCGATCTCGGCGATATCTTCGGCGACCTCTTTGGCGAAATGTTTTCCATGGGAGGCAACCAGCAGCGCCAGACCCGCCAACGCCGCGGCGACGATCTCCGCTTCGATCTCGCCATCGACTTTGAAGATGCCATCTTCGGCACTGAAACCGAGGTCAAGCTGCGCCGCTATGAGAGCTGCTCCACCTGCAAAGGCAGCGGCAGCGCCTCCGGGCGCGGTCCCAGCACCTGCCCTCAGTGCCAGGGCCGCGGCCAGATTCGCTATCAGCAGGGCTTCTTCTCTGTCGCCCGCACCTGCAGCGCCTGCGGCGGCGCGGGTTCCATTGTCAGCGATCCCTGCCAGACCTGCCGCGGCGAAACCCGCGTCACCAAGGAGATCAAGCTCAACGTCAAGGTGCCGCCCGGCGTCGAAGAAGGAACGCGCATCCGTTATGCCGGCGAGGGCGACGCAGGCCGCTCCGGTGGCCCCAAAGGAGACCTCTACATCGTGCTCTCCATCCGCCCGCACGACTTCTTCGAGCGCAACGGGCATGATCTTCACTGCGTCATCCCCATCAGCTTTCCCCAGGCAGCCCTCGGTGCGGAAATCGAAATCGAAGGCATCGACGGCAAAATCGCACTCAAAATTCCCGAGGGCACGCAGAGCGGCAAGGAGCTGCGCGTGCGCGCGCGAGGAGTTCCCTTCCTTAATGAAAAGGGCCGCGGCGATCTCGTCGTCCAGATCATCGTCAGGATTCCCAAAAAACTCACCCGCGCCCAGCGCGACCTCGTGACGCAACTGGCCGAGTCCATGACCGTCGAGAACAAGCCCACCTCGCCCAGCCTTCTGGAAAAGATGAAAGACCTGTTCAGCTAGCCTCTGGAGCACGGCTGCGGTTCAAGTGCAGGTTGAGAACGAAAAAGGGAGAGAGTTGGTGGAGCTGAGCGGGATCGAACCGCTGGCCTCCTCGTTGCGAACGAGGCGCTCTCCCAGCTGAGCTACAGCCCCACGACTTCTTTATCTTATCAGCGGTTGGCGCTTCCGCAAAGGGCCGGGGCACAGACGGCACATCGCTGTCTGTGCCGCGGGTCTTCGCAGGCAGGCACCGCTACACGCATCCCCGCGCCGCTCAACGTACATAGGTGAACATGCCGCAGAGGTCCGTCGAGTTTGCGAGAGCATCCACCGCCAACACGGGCGCGTCCACCCCTGAGAAGAAGGCCACGCGCAACGTACGGTCTTCCACATACGTTGCCATCCACTGCGTGTCCTCACTGCCGCACAGCGTGTTGTGGTGCAGAAAGCGCTTGGCTGCCGGCACGGTTAACCGGTAGAGATGGCCGCTCCCCCCGGCTTCTGCGTCCGCGTCGAAGGCCGCCATGACCTCGGCCGCTGTGAGTTTACGGATGGGCGCCAGCGTAAACCCGGTAAAGTCGATGGTGATCCTGGTATCGGAGATGGCAACGTCACCGGTGATTGTCGTAGCCGCCGAGCTCGCGGCCCTCCAGTAGCCCCTATCCTGTGCCGCGCAGGAAAGTGAGCACGCCAGCGCCAAACCCGCGACCGCTCCGATCAGGATTCGTCTCTTCATCCTTTGAGGATGACATTTCGCCAAGCCTTCGGGCAAACAGAAGGGGCATGTAGAGGAATTTGTGCATGCAGAAGCCAAGGCCGCTGACGAGCGGATAGACGGACTGGCCCGACTGGCTGTGCGCCATGTGCAGATCGGACTGCGCATTTCGTGCGGCGTAATCTTTGGATGCGGGAATGAAAAGAACTTCCCTTCAACGAAAAGTTGATCACAGCGCCGGGCGCGGATTGCGGCTCGGAGCGCGCTCGAACCCTTGATGATCCAGTGATTTCTCTGGTTTCGGGCTATGCGCAATGGCCCTTGGCCTGGTGGGGCGCGCGCGTGGAGTAACCGGTTGGCCGGATGCGTATGACCCATGCGTGTCATTGCCATCGGTGCGGGCCGGCGTCAGGATTCCCGTATGCGAGTGAATCTCATCACCCAAACTTCGGTACGCGGCCAGTCGAATACGGGAACGATTCCGCTCTCGCTGACCATTCGCCCAGCCTGCGGGCTGCCCGGCGACTATGAATTTCCAACGGATAGCTCCGCTCTGCTGCAATTGCTTCGGCAACAGACGGATTTGCCGGCGCCCGTGCTGGAACGGTTTGAACGGGACTTACATGCTTCGATGGGCGCGCGGCTGCTGGGAGTGGAACTGAATGACAAGGTTCTGACCAAGATTGGCTACTTTATTGACTAGCAGCCATCCTGCTTGAACTCACTGGCAGGGGCCATGCGGTCCGACTCAGTTCCGCTGCGCATGCCTCAGGCGCTTCGCGCGGCGCTGAAGGCGGGGAACAGTCCAAAGAGGATGCCTGTGAGCAGCGAGACGACGAGTGTGAAGCCGAGTACGCTTCAATCGATGCCGACCGCCGAGCCCTGCTCACCGATGCGCGCGCGGCCTGCGCCACGGTGACGCCCGGCTGGAGCAGGTCGGTCACAAAATAGGCTACGTTCAAGTCTGTGCTGTCCGGGGCAAACCGAAACGGCAGCCAAAGATCAGCCTGCACGTCACCCACGAAACGTCTTCCGATGACGCCGACCACGGTGTATTGCTGATTGCCGAGCGAGATGGATTTGCCGACGATCGCTTTGTCGCCCTCGAACCGGCGCCGCCACAGACCGTAGCTGAGAACGACGACGTTGCCGCCGTGAGGCAAGTCCTCCTGCGAGGTGAATGTGCGACCGAGTGCCAGTGGCGCACCATACATGTGGAAGTAGCTCTCTGTCCCGTGAATGCCGTTGACCTGCTCGGGACGGCTGCCGCCGGTAAGGTTGAAGCCGGGGCCCGCGTTGTCGAATGCCAGTATCCGTCAGAGCACCCCACCCTTCTTTGTAAAGCGAATCGGTGATTTGCTGGGGACATGAGCGAAACGGGAGTGAGGATGGTAGCGCGCCGTCGGCGTAGCCGAGCGGAGACAGAGGCATTGGT
>JAKBHH010000171.1 GCA_021836865.1 Acidobacteriota bacterium | reverse complement strand
CCCAAAAATCGTACCTTTTCCTTCATGACCGGTTCCTCTCCGCTTGTGGCTCTGAACTGTGTTCCTCTTCGGCTCACAGCCTAACCCACGGACAGCGCAGGGAGACCGGTCACTCCATGATGACTAGTTTCCATGTGGAACCCAAGGGTGGGGCAGTATTGCCAGGGCAACTCCGATAAATCCTACGGGCTCGACGGCCGCTTGACCGAGGCTCGGCGTGAGCGTCCACGTGAGTGCGGGTGGACACTTACGCCAAGCCCGGTCTCGCTCCGAGGCGGTTACGGCCAAAAGGGAATCACCACACGGTTACAGCGCACGCATTCTCAATTGAACTTTGCAGATCTGGTCCCACTTTGCTGGTCGTACTTCTCTTGAACTGCGCCAATCCAGAGGCCCGATGTGGACAATGGCTTGTCAAAGAAGTCTGTCGCGCCCATGGAGCACACAGCTGGCAGGTAACCAGCGCAAACATCCGTCCCTGCGCCAATGGCCGGCGAACCATTTTGCGGTTTCAGTTGATCCTTCGGCCAGATGTTATCGACGTCATAGGATGGATCACCCAGTCGGGGATCGGCAACCCATGAATGGGCATCCTGACCGCTGCCGTTCTGGTAATCGGAGAAGCTGTTCCATGCCGTGCCTCGATAGACAAAGGTGTATTCGGAGGCGACGGATGAAAAATAGAGATTGTAGTCGAGCTCCATTGCACCGGGAGCATTCACAAGATATGGATGCTGCAGCGGCGTGTAAATCAAGTTGTTGACGAAGAAGTTCCTCAATGCCGGCCTGCAGATGAGCGTTCCATATCGCCAGGGCATGCATTATTTTGATGCGTATCACGGTATTGAACTTGACCTGCCCCCGGAAAACTCAGCCAGGGAAAACTGGAGTTCTCTCGTAATTGACCCGCCCCGGAAAACTACTCCGCGCGAAGTTAGAAATTTCGGCCGGCGAGTATGCGCCATTGGCTGCGAATCCCTACCGGGGTTGTGGTCACGCCTGCGCCTACTGCTACGTTCCGGGAGTGCTCAAGGTGAAGCGCACGGAGTTTGACAAGGGAGCAACTCCACGGCCCGATTTCATCAAGCATCTGACCAGGGACGCGAAGAAGTACCAGCAGGCGGGCATCGCTGAACAGGTGATGCTGAGCTTCACGACCGACCCATACCATCCGGGGGAGACATCGTTGACACGCGAGACTCTGCAGGTGCTCCGTGATCACGGCCTCGGATTCTGCACGTTGACCAAGGGCGGAACAAGGGCGCTCCGTGACCTGGACTTGTTTCGTCCAGATCGTGCTGCCTTCGCTTCGACGCTCACTAGTCTGGATGATGCCTTTTCCCAGAAGTGGGAAAGGGGGGCAGCACTTCCCGGTGACAGGCTGCAGGCGTTGCGGAGGTTCCACCATGCAGGCATCTTCACCTGGGTGTCGCTGGAACCCACACTGGATACGGAGTCGAGCTTGGAGATTGTCCGCCGCGTTCACGAGTACGTTGATCTCGTGAAGATCGGACGGGTGAATTACTTGCCCATGGCCAAGACGACCGATTGGAAGTCGTATACGGAGCAGATGGTAGAACTGTGCTCCGAGCTCGGCCTCCAGCACTACGTCACGCATGACCTGCAGCCGTACCTGCCGTCGGGCTATCACAACCCGCTCCGGGTGCCTCAGCATCACGGATCGGCTGTACAGGTTGCATAAGGGACTCGCCGGATAACAGAGGCCCAATCACTGCTGGATAGTGGACCAGCCCTTTAGAATCATGCCGCGCGGGCAGGGCAACCGCGCTGCTCGGTGTCGAGCACTTTGCCGGGAGCAATCCAGGCGAACACCTGATGCGGGCACCACGCAGCAGGATGGAAGGGAAGCATTGAACGATTGAATAGATCGCACCAAAGAGTACCCGGAGAATCAAACTCCGGCGCAGATACGGATGTTAAGCAGATGGCCAGCGCGGCCCCTGCAGCGCATCTCTCTTTTCCAACCGCGGAGAGCGAAGTGATGACATTGGAGGAGGCAGCCGCTTACTTGCGGTGCCATCCGATCACGGTCAAGCGCAACGCCGAGCTCCTGGGCATCCCGCACAAGCGCCTCGGCTCACTCTGGCGCTTCAGCCGCCGGAAGCTCGAGGCCTGGGTGCAGGAGCAGGATCGAGCCGCATAGGTCATCCGCCAACAACACAAAAGGCGATGGGAGAACCCCATCGCCTTTGTCGTCTCTTCGAGTGTCTCAGTCCAGGAGCTCCGCTACCAGAGCCTCATGGGCCTTACGCATGTCTTCACTGACCCGAAAGCCATAGATGTTGCTGGTGGTGGAGATGTCCGCATGGCGCAGCAGGTCTTTCTGCGTCGTGAGGTCCGCGCCGACGGACTTCAGCCAGCTTTTGCAGGCATGGCGTAGCGTGTGCCAAGTGAGGTTTCCCAGCCCGTGCGATCTGGCTGCAGGTTTCAACCCCTTCTGCAAGAGCATTGACGCGCTGCGAGGGCCACCGGTGCGTGGAGATGGGAACAGCCAGTCTGAATCACCCGTCTTCCTCTTCCACTCTTTGAGCAGGTCGATAAGTGCCGGTGCAATCGGCAACGCAGCGTTGGAGGAATCGGTCTTCGTCGGGCCCAGCTGGCCTCGGGTGAACTTGCGAACAACAACCAGCCGCCTCTTCTCCAGGTCTATATCGGCCCACTTGAGCGCCAGGAGTTCACTGATGCGTAACCCGAATGCGCCGTCCAGTACGACCATGACGCGAAGGTGTTCCGGTAGGTCCTTTACCAGTGCTTTGAACTCATCCGTGGTGATCTCCTGAATATGCTTCTGCCGTTTGCTGACGCCCTTGATCTTGACCAGGCTCATCGGGTTCCGTTCCATGGCAGGGACATAGCCATGCAGCGCAGCCAGTTCGAAGATTTGACTCATCACGGTGCGGATGGATGCCTTGGTCGTCGGCGCCAGGTCCAGACCCTTCAGCCACTGCGTGACACGCAGTGGAGTGACGTCACGAACCAAATCGTCGCCGAACTCCTTGGCGATGTATTTGCGGAGCACATAGCTGTATAGCTCCCGCGTGGAGTGCTCCAACTCCGGCAAATGGTTGTCCTTGAAGAGGTCAATGGGCGAGGAGAACGACGCATCCACTTTGTGTCGTTCGGTAGACCGGTTCTGTTTCACGACATCGAGTTCGATCGCCTTCCGCACATCGTTCGCGGTGCGATAGTCCTCGCCGCCAAAGGTCAGCGACTTCTGGATGCGTTTGCCGCCCTTCGATTCCGAGAAGCGAACCCGCCAGGAATAGCCGCCGCTGGCGAGGGGAATTCGAGTAATGCTACCCTGTTGATAGCGTGGACGTTTTGTTCTGATTTTGTGCTGCCCTTCCCAATGCCTACACGGGCCTCGATATGGCAGCATTCTACACTAAAGTGACTTTCGGTGACTTTGCGGAAGAGGATGCTTCTTGTAAGTACTTTATTCTAAATGTGGCCCCGTAGCTCAGGTGGATAGAGCAGCAGTTTCCTAAACTGCGTGTCGGAAGTTCGAATCTTCCCGGGGTCACCACTTTTCCATCCCGCGCTAAGTTCTGTTGCTCATACGGAATTTCTGCGCGATTGCCTTTTGACTCAACCCCACCTCGCCGTTAGAATTATTCATGGCATGGAAATCGATTCCATGCCATCACTTCTGCTGTGCCGAAACGCAGCGCAGCTCACCACGGCAATCGCCAGGATGCTCGGGAAGGCGGTGAAACTCCGCCACTGCCCCGCAACTGTGAGCGCCCCTGCCAGACCGGCCGTCGTATTGGCCGGGGCAGGATATCAGCCCTAGCCCTTTCTGCTCCATCGGAAGAGCAACGGAACCACTGGGGACAGGCCCACGGGCAGGTCGCTGGGAAGGTGGCTGGTGCAGGCGCAAGTCAGGAGACTGGTCCTTGGCGCCCAAAACCCGCTTGCGTTCCGAGGGGAACGAAGGAGCCATGATGCCAGCGTCTCGCCTCTTGCGCGCTTTTTCCGCGCTCATCCTTTCATCTTTTCTATTTCTATTCACTTCTGTTTTCGCCCGTGCTGCCACCATTCACGGCGTTGTGACCGATGCGTCCGGCGCCAAGGTGCGAAACGCAAAGGTGGTTCTGATTCAAAGCGGATCCCCGGTAGGTTCGGCGGTTTCCGGGGCTGATGGCAGTTTTGAAATTGACACAGGTACGGTGGGCCGCTTCTTTCTCGTGATCTCCGCACCGACTTTCAGGCAACTGGAGACGCCGGTATTCTATGCGGGCCGGCTCGACACGATTGAGCGAGACCTGGTGCTAGAGCCGGAGTGGGCGCGCGAGTCGATTGTGGTGACGGCTACCGGCACGCCCACGCCTCAGGCGCAGACCAGCGCCGCGACCACGGTGCTGGGGCAGAGTGAACTCAACCTGCGGAGCGACCTGGTGAGTGCTCTACGGATGATGCCGGGCACCTTTGTCGTGCAAACCGGCCAGCGCGGTGCGCAGTCCTCGCTTTTTATTCGCGGCGGTGACTCGGATGCCAACAAGATCCTGGTGGATGGCGTGGACGCAGGCGATCTGGGCGGGCGCTTTGATTTCGGGCCGCTGGCAACCACCGCGGTCGAGCGTGCCGAGGTGTATCGAGGACCGGACTCAAGCCTCTACGGTGCAGACGCGGCCAGTGGAGTGGTGAGCTTGACGACACCGCGGGGCACCACCAGTTTTCCCTCACTTCTTTTCCATGGAGACGTAGGCAACTACTCGACGTCGCAGGAGGATCTTGAGGTAGCGGGC